>CAMFLL010000328.1 GCA_945957405.1 uncultured Mycolicibacterium sp.
GTTCACGGCCGCGCCGAACTGAGCAACGATGCCGAGCCACACCGTGATGACACCGGCGAGCAACGCCAACCCGACCACCGTGAAGGGAGTCAGCGGGCGCCCAGGCCGCCGGCGGTGCGGTGCGCTGGACATCCGGACACCCGTGCCCCGATGCCGGACCGCCGCCCCCGTGGGCCGCCCGGCTGCGGGGCGGCGCCGAGCGACCTGCCGGGGCCGAACACGTCCCTCGCGCGGGCCGGCGGGCCGGCAGGCCGGCAACGTCTCCACAGAGAACTCGGTGGAACGAGGTGTGGAACGAGGTGTGGAACGAGGTGTGGAACTAGGTGTGGAAATTGTGGAAATTGTGGAAACCGGCGTCATCGAAGTGGTCATTGGAAATCCTTCCCATCCCGGGGTGTCAGCGTTCGGGCACACCGTTCGCTCCTGTGTTCGAAACATAATCGATCGTGTGTTCGATCAAAAGCCGCCAATCGAACATGTAATCGATTCGTAGCCGAACGATAAACCCACCCACCGACAAGCCGGCCGGAGATCACACCAACCCCATGGCTCACAGCGGCCACAGCGGCCGACCGTCCGACACGCCTCGAACACATGTTTGAAAAACGCGGTGGGGAGGACTACATTCAGCCCCATGGCTGACACCGACGGCGGCAACACCAGCGACAACACCCTCACGGAGCGGCAGCGCACCATCCTGGAGGTCATCCGCAGCTCGGTGACCAACCGCGGTTATCCCCCGAGCATCCGCGAGATCGGTGACGCTGTGGGGCTCACATCCACATCCTCGGTCGCCCATCAGCTGCGCACGCTCGAACGCAAGGGGTACCTCAGACGCGATCCCAACCGACCGCGCGCCGTCGACGTCCGGGGCGCGGACGACGCGTCACACGCCGTGCTGACCGAGGTCGCCGGATCGGACGCCCTGCCAGAACCCACATTCGTGCCCGTGCTGGGCCGCATCGCGGCCGGCGGGCCGATCCTCGCCGAGCAGGCCGTCGAGGACGTCTTCCCGCTGCCCCGCGAGCTGGTCGGCGAGGGATCCCTGTTCCTGTTGAGGGTCGTCGGCGAGTCGATGGTCGATGCCGCGATCTGTGATGGCGACTGGGTGGTCGTCCGTCAACAGAATGTTGCCGACAACGGTGACATCGTCGCGGCGATGATCGACGGTGAGGCCACCGTCAAGACGTTCAAGCGCACCAGCGGTCAGGTCTGGCTGATGCCGCACAACCCTGCGTTCGACCCCATCCCGGGCAACGACGCGGCGGTGCTCGGCAAGGTCGTCACCGTCATCCGCAAGATCTGAGACGGCCCGGCCCGCTCGTCAGTCGGCGCGCAGGAATCCGTTCGCTTCGGCGAGTTCCGCACTGGCAAACCAGATTTCAGCGACTGTCTCGTCATAGAACCTGCTGCCGGGCAGGTGGTAGCGGCCGGTGCGCATGCTGCCCTTGATGGGGTAGCCCTCGGGGGCCTCGTGCGGGTCGTCGAGCGGTAGGTGGATCGCTGGTGGGGCACCCGCATCCGAATGGGTGTCGACGGTGTCCTCGTAGTCGTCGTCCCGGTAGTCGTAAGCCGCCTCGTCATGATCGTCATCGTCGGCGTCGGCATCGTAATCGTCGGCATCGTAGTCGTCGGTTTCGGGTTCCTCGTAGGACCGCGCGAACCGGCCCTCGGCGGGCTCACGTGGCGGCGGCGCCGCACCGTAGACCGGCGCGAACAACGAGCCCGGACCGGGCAGGTATGCATCGTCATCCAGGCCGGCCCATGACGACCGAGCATGACGGCCGGACTGTTCCTCGTCCTCGTCCTCGTCGTCGTCGAGGTCATCGACCTGGACCGCCGCGAACCCCGTCGGATCCGTGTCGACGTCGTCGGGATCCGGCTCCTCGTCGTCGAATTCGTCGACATCGTCGGACTCGTGCGCGCCGTGGTGCGTGAACAGGCCCTCATCCCTGCGGTCTTCGATGCGCATGGTCGGAGCCTCTTCGCCCGACCACGACGAGCCGCTGCCCTCCGACAGGTAGCCCGGCGTCTCGTCGCGTTCGTCATCGTCGTCGTCGGGTTCGGCATAGCCTGCGCGATCGGCCTTCTGGTCGAACGGCGCCCAGTGGCCGTCACTCGCGGGTTCCTGGTAGTCGGTGTCGTATTCGTGCTCGGCATCGACGTCGTCGTCGTACTGGACGCCGTCCCTCGATCGCCGTCCGCGCATCACCACCCATGCCGCGATCGATCCGAGGAGCAGCACCGCCAGCGGGATGATCCACCACAGCCACCAGTTCTGCCAGGTGAATTTGGTGTTCTTCTCGGGTGCCGGCGGAGCTGCCGGTGTGCTTGGCGTCGGGCCCGCGGGCACCTCCAACCCGGCCAGCTGATCGGCGAGGTTGGCCGGGTCTGTGGTGAACGTGTTGTTGTTGCTGTCGAAGGAAACGGAGCCACCGCTGAATTTCTGGGTGGTGACACCGTTGTCGGTGTTCTGCTGCTCGGTGGGCACACCCAGGGCGCCTGTGGCGCCACCGATCTTGTCCCACGCCGCTTTCATGGCGCCGCGGACGATGATCGCCCCGTGGTCCTTGGTCCAGAAGATGACCGGATTGTCTGTCGCGGAGAACGTCTCGACACGGCTGTCCGGAACACCGCCATCGGCTTCGGCCGCCGTCGGGTAGCCGAGCTCGCCGGTCGGTCCGCCGACGGATTCATATTCCGCCAAGATGTCGCCGGTGACGGCGTGCGCGCCGGTCTCGGGAGTGAAATACACCTTGCCGCCGGCGAAGTCCTGCCCGGCACCGTTGTCGCCGACCTGGTACTGGTCACCCTGCTTGAGACCCAACGGCCCGGTGGCCCCACCGGAGGCCCGCCACACCGTGGCAATGGCCGACGCCGCGTCGCTCGGTATGTTCAGGCCGGCCAACTGCCCGGCCAGATCAGGCGGTTCGGTGGTGAAGGTCTTGGTGTTGGCATCAAAAGACAGCTGGCCGCCGGTGAACGTCTGCGACACCACATCGCCGTTGTATGTCTCATCGGCAGTGGGTACGCCGAGCACTCCGGAGGAGCCACCGAGTTTGTCCCACGCGGCATTGATGGGGCCGCGGACCACCCACGCGCCGGTATCGGGCGTCCAGAAGATGACCGGATTGTCGCCGGCGCTGAACGTCGTGTTGCGACTGTCAGGACTGACGCGACCGGGGCCTTCGTCGATATTCGGAAAGCCGAGATCACTGTCGGCGGGCCCGCCGAGCGCGCGGTATTTCTCCAGAATGGCGCCGAACATCATCCGAGCGCCCGTTCCCGGCGAGAAGTAAATCGCACCGTTGGCGAAATTCTGCCCGAATCCAGCGCCTACCGGATAGACGCCGCCGTCACGCGGACCGAGTTGCGATGTGTCACCGCCTGCGGCGTCCCAAGCGGCATTGATTGCATCAGTTGCATCACTTTCCGGTGACGCGTCGGCAACCGGCGCAAATAGCATGACCGAGGTGGCCACGGCCGCGGCGCTAAACAATCCCAGCGCTGCCCGGCCGACAATCTTGCTGAATGGCATTCGCCGTGTCATCGTGCTCTCCCCGCCGTCCCCGACGCTGCGTGTCCGCATAATGCCCACCTGTTATCCCTGCGAAAACAACTAGGCACTCCGAAGCCATATCGACGTCATTTGGCAGACAATACCCACCCATTGCCCAAATGACGCGGAGCCGCGACGGCGGCGCGCACGCGAAGTCGACGCCAGATTTGTCCGGCGTCGACTGCGCTGGTCCTTACTGCCCGGCGATCAGACGCCCAGGCTACGCCCGATGATCTCCTTCATGATCTCGGTGGTTCCGCCGTAAATCGTCTGCACCCGCGCGTCGAGATACGCCCGGGCGACGGTGTATTCGCGCATGTAGCCGTAGCCGCCGTGCAACTGCAGGCAGCGGTCGATCAGTTTCACCTGCGCCTCGGTGGAGTACCACTTGGCCATGGCGGCCTGCTCGGCGGTCAGCTTTTCCTCGAGGTGCAGCTTGATGAATTCGTCGACCATGATTCGAACCACGGTGGCTTCGGTGGCCAGCTCCGCAAGCACGAAACGCGAATTCTGGAAACTGCCGATCGGCTTGCCGAATGCCTTGCGCTCCTTGCAGTACTGCAGTGTCTCGTCCAGCACCGCCTCCATCGCGGACACGGCCATCACCGCGATCGAGATGCGCTCCTGCGGCAGGTTCTGCATCAGGTAGACGAAACCCTGCCCCTCTTCGCCGAGCAGATTCTCGACGGGCACCTTGACGTCGGTGAACGACAGCTCCGCGGTGTCCTGGGCTTCGAGACCGATCTTGTCGAGGTGCCGACCGCGCTCGAAACCCTCCATATCGCGTTCGACGACCAGCAGCGAGAAACCGAGCGCGCCCTTGTCGGGGTCGGTCTGGGCGACCACGATCACCAGATCGGAGTTGATGCCGTTGGTGATGAAGGTCTTCGATCCATTGAGGATGTAGTGGTCACCGGCCTTGACCGCCTTGGTCTTGATGCCCTGCAGATCGCTACCGGTGCCGGGTTCGGTCATCGCGATCGCGGTGATCAGCTCGCCGGTGCAGAACTTGGGCAGCCACCGCTGCTTCTGTTCCTCGTTGGCCAGCCGCAGCAGATACGGCAACGCCACGTCGTTGTGCAGCGAGAAGCCCAGCCCGCTGTACCGGCCCGCCACGGTCTCCTCGACCAGCACCGTGTTGTAGCGGAAGTCGTCGGTGCCGCCACCGCCGTACTCCTCGGGTACGGCCATACCGAGAAAACCCTGCTTACCGGCTTCGAGCCAGACCCCGCGGTCGACGATCTTGTCCTTCTCCCACTGGTCGTGGAACGGCGCGACGTGCTTGTCCAGGAACGCCCGGTAGGACTCCCGAAACAGTTCGTGTTCCGGTTCGAACAGGGTGCGCTGGTACTTCACGGCGTTGCTCACGGATCGACCTCCGGCAGTGTGGAATGAACACGAGTCAAGTCGCTACGACGATATACCAACCGAGCGGTTGGTAGAACCAGCGGCGGGGTCGCGCGACCGTAAACTCACCGCATGGCGCATCCACCTGCCGGCCTCACCCACTGGGGCGCATTCACCGCCCAGGTCGAAGCCGGCGACATCGCCGAAGTCACCCCGCGTCACGGAGACACCGACCCCTCACCCCTGCTGGGCAATCTGCCGGGCGCCGTCCGGCACCGATCCCGGGTCACCGCGCCGGCGGTCCGTCGCGGCTGGCTCGAGGACGGGCCCGGCCCCACCGACCGCCGCGGCGCCGACGAGTTCGTCGAGGTGTCCTGGGAGGAGTTGACCGAACTGCTGGCCGCCGAGTTGCGCCGCATCGTCGACCGATATGGCAACGAGGCGATCTACGGCGGCTCCTACGGATGGGCCAGCGCGGGCCGATTCCACCACGCGCAGAGCCAGGTGCACCGATTTCTGAAACTGCTCGGCGGCTACACCTCGTCGCGCCACTCCTACAGTCTGGGAGCCACCGGCGTCATCATGCCGCGGGTGGTCGGCACCCACGACAACCTGTTCAAGCGCGCCACCCAGTGGAACGTCATCGCGGAAAACACCGATCTGATGGTGTGTTTCGGCGGGATCGGCCTGAAGAACACCGGCGTCAACCACGGTGGGACGACGGCACATCCAGCGCGCGAGGCACTGAAGCGGTTCCGGTCGAGAGGCGGGACCATCGTGTCGGTCTCACCACTTCGCGATGATGTGGACGGCGACTGCCAGTGGCTGGCACCGGTACCCGGCACCGACGTCGCCATCATGCTCGCGCTGGCGCACGTGCTGATCACCGAGAACCTCCATGACCGCGCCTTCCTGGCCACCTACTGCACGGGCTACGACCAGTTCGAGGCATACGTGCTCGGCGCCCGAGACGGTGTCGCCAAGACACCCGACTGGGCCTCGCGAATCAGTGGCCTGCCCGCCGAGACGCTTCGGGTGCTGGCCCGCCGGATGGCTGCGGGCCGGACGATGGTGACCGTCAGTTGGTCACTGCAGCGGGTCCGCCACGGCGAGCAGGCGCCGTGGATGGGGCTGACCCTGGCTGCGATGCTCGGTCAGATCGGCCTTCCCGGAGGCGGATTCGGACATGGCTACGGCTCGATGAACGAGGCCGGACTGCCGCCCATCCGATGCCGCCTCCCGGTGTTTCCGCAGGGCCCCAATCCGGTACAGACGTTCATTCCGGTCGCCGCCGTCAGCGATATGCTGCTGCATCCCGGTGAGCAGTACCACTTCAACGGTATGCAGCTCACGTACCCGGACATCCGGTGTGTGTACTGGGCCGGCGGCAACCCGTTCCATCACCACCAGAACATCCCACGGCTACGCCGCGCGCTGGCGCGCGTCGACACTGTGGTGGTCCACGACCCGTACTGGACCGCGATGGCCAAACACGCCGACATCGTGATCCCGTCCACGACGGCCTACGAACGCGACGACATGTCCGGGTCCCGCAACGATCCCGTGCTGATGGCGATGCCCGCGCTCACCGCGCCCTACGCGGGCGCCCGTAACGACTACCAGATCTTTGCGGCACTGTCTCACCGCCTCGGTTTCGGCGACACGTTCACCGAAGGCCGCTCCGAACGCGAATGGCTCGAGCACATGTACGACAAATGGGCCGCCGAACTCGATTTCGACGTACCGACATTCGCGCAGTTCTGGGTCGACGGCGAGGTCCAATTGCCGGTCGAGAACGGTCTGAACCTGCTGGCCGATTTCCGCGCCGATCCGATGGCACACCGGTTGGCCACTCCCAGCGGACGTATCGAGATCACCTCGACGACGATCGAGGGCTTCGGATACGCCGATTGTGCGGGTCACCCGCGGTGGTATGAGCCAGAGGAATGGCTCGGCGGCGAGCGCGCGCGGACATACCCGCTACACCTGGTGGCCAACCAGCCGGCGACCCGGCTGCACAGCCAACTCGACGGAGGGCGCACCAGCCAGAATTCCAAAGTGCAAGGCCGCGAACCGATCCGGATGAACCCCAGCGACGCTGCCGGTCGTGGGCTGCGGGACGGCGATGTGGCGCGGGTGTTCAACGACCGGGGTGCGTGCCTGGCCGGTGTGGTGCTCGACGACGCCGTGCGCCCCGACGTCGTCCAGCTGTCGACGGGCGCCTGGTATGACCCGGTCGAACCCGGTGACCCGGATTCCCTGTGCGCGCATGGAAATCCGAACGTTCTCACCGAGGATGTCGGCACATCCACCTTGGCCCGCGGCTGCACGGGCGCCCATGTCCTGGTGCAGGTCGAGAAATATGTCGGGGTTCTGCCACCGGTGCGCGCGCACGAACCACCGGTGATCAGGCGTCGGTGACCGAGTCGATCACGGTCGCCGAGCGCGGCACCGACATCACGTTCACGTACGCCGACATGATGCGTTATCACGGGCCGCACTCCCCCGCCGGCGTCGCGATGGCGTTCAAGGTGCTGCAGCGCACCCTGGCGCTGCTGTCCCCCGTCACGCCGCCGGACCGGCGTTCGATCATGATCCGCACGGCCTTTCGCGGCCCGGGCGCGCGCGACGGATTCGAAGCGGTCACCCGCGCGGTCAGCGACGGCCGCTACAGCGTCGACCGCACTCTGGTCGGCACCGAACTCGGCCCATTGCGCGAGGACTTCGTGTTCGAGGTCGCGCTGCGCGGCTCCCGTGTCACCGTGGCGCTCCGCGACGGCTTCGTCACCGAGGAGTTCGTCGATCTGGCCCGCTCCGAGCGACGGTCTGCGGACCAGGAACACAGGCTCGACGAGCTCAAGGCCGCTCTGGCCGCGACGGTCATGGCGTCCGCACCCGACGTCTTGTTCGATATCGAGGATTCCGTGGGGGCCAGGGAGTAGAAAACCAGGTGCCGATCACTACTTTCGGTCGGGGCACGATTTCTGGCCGGGCATCGCACAGGAGGTTCGGGCGATCAGCGACACCGGGAGCACGGTGCGGCGGCGCATCCGCCGGTCGGGATGGTCGAGCCGGGTGAAGAGCCGGTCGGCGGCGAACTGCCCCATCGCGTCACCATCCTGGTGGATCACCGTGACCGCGGGCCGCAACACCGCGGCGGTGGGAAAATCTCCGAATCCGATCAGCGCGACGTCCTTGCGCCGCAACGTCTGCAGCACGGACAGGATCGCGACGGTGCACCGGGCGTTCGAGGAGAACACCGCTGTCGGCGGAGTCGGCCCGTCGAGCATCGACTTCAGCGCCGCCGTCAGCGCAGGGGTGTCGACTGCGCCGATGTACACGTGGTCCGCGGGAAGTCCCGCCTCCCCCAGCGCCTGCCGCCAGCCGTCCAAGCGGAGCAGTCCGGTCACGGTGTCGTCACC
>CAMFLL010000329.1 GCA_945957405.1 uncultured Mycolicibacterium sp.
GCGCCCGAAGGGATTCGAACCCCTAACCTTCTGATCCGTAGTCAGATGCTCTATCCGTTGAGCTACGGGCGCATGGTCTAGCTATTCACTTGTCTGGCGGAGGCGAGAGGATTTGAACCTCCGGTCCCCTTTAAGAGGGACAACTCATTAGCAGTGAGTCCCATTCGGCCACTCTGGCACGCCTCCTTGAACCTCTCAGAGATTACCGGACCCGCTGTGGAGCACCGAGAACCGCCGAGGGAAGAGAGTACAGGTCCTCACATATGCTGACCAAATGACCGCCCGACTGCGCCCGCTCATGGCCGATCTACCGGCCTATACGCCGGGCAAGACGGTGCCCGGCGCCATCAAGCTGGCCAGCAACGAGACAGTGTTCGGCCCGCTGCCCAGCGTGCGCACGGCCATCGAGAATGCCGCCGACACCCTCAACCGATACCCGGACAACGGCTACGTCGAACTCAAGGAACACCTGGCCAAGCACGTCAACTTCGCGCCGGAGAACATCGCCGCCGGTTGCGGTTCGGTCAGCCTGTGCCAACAGCTGATCCAGATCACGGCGTCGGTCGGCGACGAGGTGATGTTCGGCTGGCGAGCGTTCGAGGTCTACCCGCTGCAGGTGCGGGTCGCGGGCGCCACACCGGTCCAGGTACCGCTGAAGGATCACACGCACGACCTGGATGCCATGCTGGCCGCGATCACCGACCGCACCCGGCTGATCTTCGTCTGCAACCCGAACAACCCCACGTCGACCGTGGTGCCCCCGGCTGACCTGGCGCGGTTCGTCGAGTCGGTGCCCAGCGACATCCTGGTCGTCATCGACGAGGCCTATGTCGAGTACATCCGCGACGGCCTGCTGCCCGACAGTCTCGGCCTGGTCCGCGACCATGCCAATGTGGTGGTGCTGCGGACGTTTTCGAAGGCCTACGGCCTGGCCGGGGCGCGCGTCGGCTACGCGGTCGGCGATCCGGACATCATCACCGCCCTGGGCAAGGTGTATGTCCCCTTCACCGCCAGCACACTGGCGCAGGCCGCGGCCATCGCCTCGGTGCAGGCCGCCGACGAACTGCTGGCCCGGACAGACGCCGTCGTTGCCGAACGGGTGCGGGTGAGCGCCGCGTTGCGTGGGGCCGGCTACGTCCTACCGGACTCGCAGGCCAACTTCGTCTGGCTGCCACTGGGGCCCGATCACACCGCTGATTTCGTGGAGCAGGCCGCCAACGCCCGCGTGCTGGTCCGGCCCTACGGCAGCGACGGGGTCCGCGTCACCATCGGGGCCCTCCACGAAAACGACACCTTCCTGGCGTTCGCCACCGACTGGATCGCGCGCACCGGGCAGCGGTAGAACTTGTGCGGCTGCGCCCTGTCCAGAGGCCATAGAGTGGTTGCCATGACCTCGAAGAAGTTTGCTGCTGCGACCATCACCGGCCTCGGGCTGTCGGTCGTCGCCCTGCTGGTGGGCCCCGCCGCCTCGGCCGATCCGTCGGTTCCCGCGCCCCCGAACTCGCTGACCATGAGTTGCGCGGAGTTCACCGGACTCGACGAGGCGACGCAGGAAGCGGTCGCCGATGCCGTGATCGCGGGCAACCGGACCAAGATCAATGAGAACAACTACATCCTGGCGGCCAGCCTGGCCCGCATGCAGTGCAAGTTCAATCCGGACAGCACCGTCAATGCCGCCCTGGGCGGCCCACCCGCCTGAAACTAGACCGTATGGCGTCCCGTGAACGCCAACAGCCGGTGCAAGGCCGGCGCATCCGCCGGGAGCTCGATCGGCGCATCGAAACCGGCGACCTTGCGGCCTTCCGGCGTGATGACTTGCCTGGCCAGCGCGAGCACCGACTCGGCCACCTCATCGGGGACCGTGACATCGGCGCCCACGGCGGCCGCGTAATCGCAGGCGTGCACCAGGAATTCCAGGGCCAGGATGCCCGCTGCCAGCCGAGCCGGGAAGGGTTGCGGCCCGAAGTCGACATCGCCGTCGGTCCCCCGCTGCTGCCAGGCCCTGATCGCGAGATGGGCCGGCGGGATCACCTGTTGCGCGACGGTATCGCCGGTGTCCCGGTCGGGGAACTGGCCGCCGGCGACCCCACCGAGGGTGATGATCGAGTTGTACAGATGCTCGGTCAACGACGCGACGTCGAACTCGCGGCACGGCGTCTGCCTGTCCGAGTCCGCGGGGCTGATACCGCTGACCACTGTCTCCAGCACGGTCAGTGACTCAGCGGTGCTTTCCAGTACATCCATGTCGAACCTTTCACTCGATCACTCAACTGGTGGGTCGGTACGCTCACTGTCCATGGCTGACGTCTACGAGTCCGTCTCGATCGAAATCAAAGAACACGTCGCGCAGGTCACGCTGCTGGGCCCCGGCAAGGGCAATGCGATGGGACCGGCGTTCTGGGCCGAACTGCCCCAGGCGTTCGCCGCGCTGGACGCCGATCCGGATGTGCGGGCGATCGTGCTGACCGGCTCGGGCAAGAACTTCAGTTACGGCCTGGACCTGGCCGCCATGGGTGACACCCTGTCCCCGATGCTCGCGCAGGGCGCCCTTGCCAAACCGCGCGCAGAATTCCACACCCGCCTGCGGGGCATGCAGCAGTCGATCACCGCGGTGGCCGATTGCCGGACGCCGACCATCGCCTCGGTGCACGGGTGGTGCATCGGCGGCGGTGTCGACCTCATCAGCGCGGTCGACATCCGCTACGCGAGCGCCGACGCCAAATTCTCCGTCCGCGAGGTCAAACTGGCGATCGTGGCGGACGTCGGCAGCCTGGCCCGGTTGCCTCTGATCCTCAACGACGGGCACCTGCGCGAGCTCGCGTTGACCGGTAAGGACATCGACGCACACCGCGCCGAGAAGATCGGTCTGGTCAACGACGTCTATGACGATGCCGACGCGTGCCTGGCGGCCGCGCTTGCCACCGCGGCGGACATCGCCGCCAACCCGCCGCTCGTGGTGCAGGGCGTCAAGGACGTGCTCGACGAGCAGCGCACCGCACAGGTCGCGGCGAGCCTGCGGTACGTCGCGGCGTGGAATTCGGCGTTCCTGCCGTCGAAGGATCTCACCGAGGGCATCACGGCGATGTTCCAGAAGCGGCCACCCGACTTCACGGGCGAGTGATCCCACCCGGACACCGTCAGGTGATTGGCAGCGAATTGTCATCGCCATTTCAGGAATTTCTCCCCAGCGCAGAGAAAGTCCAGCAGGCACAGGCACAAATTTAAGATCGGCCTGAAAAGTGCCTTCTAGCTGGCCTTTTGCCTTCTGTAAAACGCGCTTTATTCCCGAGTTGACGCAATTGTCTACAACGTCACTTTGACGCATTCTTAACGAGCCAATGGCGTGGTGCGTACGTATCCATGGGTATGACCGATACAACGCATCACCCCTACACCCGCTCACACGACACCTCCCGGCCGGGCGCACCGCATATCGCCGGCACCGCCACGGCGTTCACACCGCACCGGTACAACCAGGACGAGGTGGCCGGCGCGCTCGCCGGCGTCACCGATCCCGGTTTTCTGCGCTTCGCAGCCACCAGCGGCGTCGAATACCGCAACCTCGCGCTGCCGGTGGCCCGGTATCGGGAGCTGAACAGTTTCACCGAGGCCAACAACGCGTACCTGGACGTCGCCGTGGAACTCGGCGAGCAGGCCGTGACGTCGGCGCTCGCCGCCGCCGGCGTGACACCGGCAGAGGTCGACGTCATCGTGCTGGTGTCGAGCACCGGCGTCGCGGTTCCGACCATCGACGCACGGCTGATCTCTCGACTCGGTCTGCGCCCCGACATCAAACGGGTCCCGCTGTTCGGGCTGGGCTGCGTCGCGGGAGCTGCCGGGCTGGCCCGCGTCAACGACTATCTGCGCGGTGATCCCGGCGGCGTCGCGGTGCTGCTGTCGGTCGAGCTGTGCTCGCTGACATTGCAGCGCGACGACACCTCGATCCCGGCGCTCATTGGCGTGTGCCTGTTCGGCGACGGTGCCGCAGCGGTGGTTGCCACCGGCGCCGACCGCGTCCCTGCGGGTCCGACGGCGCCGCGTGGGCCCCGGGTGCTCGCCACCCGCAGCCGGTTGTTCCCGGACACCGTCGACGTCATGGGCTGGAACGTCAGCTCCGAAGGCTTCCAGCTGGTGATGTCTCGGGACGTCCCGAGGATGGCCGACGACCACCTCGGCGCCGAGGTCGGCAGTTTCCTGGCCGACCACGGGTTGACCTCGTCCGACATGGCGGCCTGGATCTGTCATCCCGGCGGACCCAAGGTGCTCGACGCCATCGAGAACGCGATCGGCCTGCCGCCCACGGCGGTGGCCCACAGCCGGGCCTCGATGCGCGAACACGGCAACATCTCGTCGGCGTCGGTGCTCGACGTGCTGGGCCGCACGCTGGCCGATCCGCCGCCACCGGGCTCGCTGGGCATGATGCTCGCGATGGGCCCGGGATTCAGCTTCGAACTCCTGCTGCTGAGCTGGTGAGGGGCGACCATGTACTACTTGTTCATTCTCGTGATCGGCGTTGAACGCCTGATCGAGCTGGTGGTCTCGCGCCGCAACGCCGCATGGTCGATCGCCCACGGCGGCAAGGAGTTCGGCCAGGGCCACTATCCGGTGATGGTCGCCATGCACACCGCGCTGCTGGTGTCGGCCGTCCTCGAGGTCTGGTTGCTGCACCGGCCCTTCCTGCCCTGGTTGGGCTGGCCCATGGTCGGTGTCGTGGCGGCCAGCACCGTGATCCGGTGGTGGTGTGTCGCCGTGCTCGGCAAGCACT
This sequence comes from uncultured Mycolicibacterium sp., assembly GCA_945957405.1. Classification (GTDB taxonomy): domain Bacteria; phylum Actinomycetota; class Actinomycetes; order Mycobacteriales; family Mycobacteriaceae; genus Mycobacterium. The sequence continues at coordinate 4,766 of CAMFLL010000329.1, forward strand.
GGAATCCCCGACTGATCGTGATCCCCGGCGCGCCGCTGGTGCGCACCGGCCCGTACCGGTGGCTGCATCATCCGAATTACACCGCGGTGGCCGCCGAGGTGGCCGCGCTGCCGCTGGTGCATTCGGCGTGGCTGACGGCGATCGTGTTCAGCATCGCCAACGCGCTGGTGCTGCGGGTGCGCATCCACTCCGAGAACATCGCGCTGGGATACGCGTAACGACGTCACCGCGAAGCTGCTCACCCCAGGACAGACCTTCGGCGGACGTCGAAGTCATCGCACGTACGCTGGCGACTGTGGCCGAACTGCATCCCGCCGTCGCGGTCCTGGCACCGCTGCTGGGCACCTGGACCGGCACCGGCACCGGTGAGTACCCGACCATCGAGACGTTCGACTACCTCGAAGAGGTGACGTTCGGCCACGTCGGCAAGCCCTTCCTGGCGTACGCACAACGGACCAGGGCCGCCGACGACGGCAGGCCGTTGCACGCCGAGACGGGCTATCTGCGGATACCGGAGCCTGGCCGCGCGGAACTGGTGCTGGCCCACCCCACCGGAATCACCGAGATCGACGAAGGCACGGTCACCACCGAGGGCGCGGTGCTCACCCTCGACCTGGCATCGACGGGCATCGGGTTGACCTCGACGGCGAAAAGCGTTACCGCACTGAGCCGTTGGATCCGGGTCGACGGTGACGTGTTGACCTACCGGGTCCAGATGGGAGCGGTCGGACTGCCTCTGCAGCATCATCTTGCGGCGACGCTGCAGAGGAAGGCCGGATGACCCAGGACGGCCGCATCACCGTGCCGGCGGACCTCGACGCCGTGACGGACATCGCGCTGGAGGACCACTCCGGCATCGACCCTGTCGCCATCGAGCGGATCTGGCAGGCCGCGCGCCATTGGTACGCGGCCGGGATGCATCCGGCGATCCAGGTGTGCCTGCGCCATCGCGGGAACGTGGTGCTCAACCGCGCCATCGGGCACGGGTGGGGTAACGCCCCCGACGACCCGGCGGACGCCGCCAAGGTTCCCGTCACGACGCAGACGCCCTTCTGCGTCTACTCGGCCGCCAAGGGCATCGCTGGGACGGTGGTGCACATGCTGGTCGAACGCGGCGAACTGTCGCTCGACGCCCGGGTGTGCGAATACCTGCCGAGCTACACGAGCCACGGTAAGGACCGCACCACCGTCCGGCACGTCATGACCCACAGCGCCGGGGTGCCGTTCGCCACCGGACCACGTCCGGACCTGCGGCGGATGAACGACAGCGACTACGCCAGGGAGATGCTCGGCAAGCTGAAACCGGTGTACCCGCCCGGCCTGGTGCACATCTATCACGGCCTGACCTGGGGTCCGCTGATCCGCGAGATCGTGTCCGCCGCCACCGGCCGCAACATCCGCGAGATCCTGGCCACCGAGATTCTCGACCCGCTCGGCTTCCGATGGACCAATTTCGGTGTGGCCGAACAGGATGTTCCGCTGGTGGCGCCCAGCCACGTCACCGGCCCGCCCGTTCCCGCCGTGATCGAGAAGGCATTCCGCATCGCGGTCGGTGGGGCGCCCAACAAGATCATCCCGTTCTCCAACACCCCCGCCTTCCTGACCAGTGTCGTGCCGTCCTCGAGCACGGTGTCCACCGCCGACGAATTGTCCCGGTTCGCGCAGATCTGGTGCCGCGGAGGCGAACTCGACGGGGTGCGGGTGCTCTCCCCCGAGGCGCTCTACGCCGCGACACGGCAGTCCCGACGGTTGCGTCCCGACGTCTCCGTCGGCTTGATGCCGATGCGCTGGGCCACCGGATTCCAGTTGGGCACCAACCGGTTCGGGCCCTTCGGCCGCAACGCGCCTGCCGCATTCGGACACACCGGACTGGTGCACATCGCAGTGTGGGCCGATCCCGAACGCGAACTGGCCGCGGCGGTGGTGAGCAGTGGCAAGCCCGGCCGCGACCCCGAGGCCAAGCGGTACACCGCTCTGCTGGACCGCATCACCGCGGACATCCCGCTCCGTTAGGCGCCACCGCCGGATCCGGTACGGCTATCAGCTGTACTTCGAATGATCCTCTGGGACAACGCACTCTGGCGCCAGGCCACTGCGCGAGCTGGTCACTGACCGCGTCGGCCACCGCGATCAGGGCGGCCACCGGCTCATCGGTGAGCCCGAGGTCATGGGCGGCCGCTTCCACGCCGTCACCGAGACTGATCCGACCGCGGGGGCTGTGGGCGTCGAGGTACGGGCCGACGATCACGCGCGGATCACCGTCGCCGTCGGCAGGCGTGAATGTGACGCGGCACCACGCATCGTGCCATCCCGGCCAGCGCGGCTCGGGTTCGATGTAAGGAGCGGTGGGATACGAGGACGGCGCAGTCATGCCGACAGTGTGGTGGCGGGGTCTGACACGGCCGATCGAAGAACGTCGCCGTCGTCAGTGTCCACAATCATTTGTTCACTATATGCACGATATGCTCATTAAAGATGGATGCCCTTGCCTCGTCGACTGATCCCTTCGCGCGGCGAATTCGCGGGCATCCTACGCCGAGACAGGCTTGACTACGTGCGGAAATATGCGGCGAACGCTGACACAACCATTGACAGACCGCGATTCCATCCGCACAATTGTGGTGACTAAAGTGAATCATATGTTCATATATTGAACACCACTGTTGTAGGCAAAGGAGCTCCGATGGCCACCCCCGTGACGCAGTCGCACTACGGCCGTGTGATCGATCGTCCCGTCGGTTCGAATGGACTCCCGGCATGAAGATCCACGGTGAAAGCAATCGGAACAGCGGGGTGCTCACACCGCGGTTGGCCCTCGATGACGGGGGCCTGCATCTCGGAATCTGGATTGTCACCCGGGATCCCCTGGTGGTGGACATCGTCTCCGCCGAGTCCTTCGACTGGGTCTGCATCGACGCTCAACATGGTGGCCCGCAGATCGACGAAGTGCAGCTTCTGATCGAGGGTGCCCACATGTTCGGCGTACCGTCGATCGTCCGTGTTCCCGGACACGAATTCGGCACCATCTGCCGGGTGATCGACGCAGGTGCCGGCGGCCTCATCTTCCCCACAGTGGAAAACGCACAGACAGCCGAATTCCTGGTCTCCGCCTGCCGATTCCCGCCCAGGGGTAAGCGTAGCTACAGTCCCACCCGCCGCAGCCCGCGCTACCCCAAGCCTGTTCCGGGCAATCCGCATGACGATCCAGCATGCATCGTCATGATCGAAACCGTCGAGGGGCTCGAGAACCTCGACGGCATCTTGGCGGCAGGGCCCGACGGCGTCTTCGTCGGACCGTACGACCTGGCCTTGAGTCTCGGTGTCACGCTCGAAGAACTCTTCGGCGGCGGGCCGGACGGCGTGCTCGCCGACATCGCTCGCCGGTGTGACGCAGCCGGCGTGGCGCCGGGCCTGTACACCGGTGAACCCGACGTGTCCGCCAAGATGATCGCCCTGGGCTACCGTTTCATGCCCACCGCATCCGACATCGGACTCCTGGGAGTCTGTCTCTTATACACATCTGACGCTGCCGACGAAGAGGATGGTGGGGGG
>CAMFLL010000330.1 GCA_945957405.1 uncultured Mycolicibacterium sp.
ACCGTGCTCGATCGCATCGGCCAGCACCACGTTGCGATCGAGCCGAAACCGGATCCGCCAGTCCGGCAGCCGCGCCCCCAACGCCTCGGTCAAGCCGGGCAGCATGACATCGGCGCCGTGCTCGGTGGCGCCGACCAGCAGCACTTTTTCCTCGGCGGCACCGAGATCGGCCATGGCCGCGTCGTGGGCCGCCAGGATCCGGCGGGCATGGACGACGACGCGGTGGCCGAGTTCGGTGAACACCATGCTGCGCCCGGACCGTTCGACGATCGGCGCACCGACCACCGCCTCGAGCCTGCGGACATGTTGACTGACGGCGGACTGAGTCAGGTGCAGCACCGCGGCCGCGCGGTGAAATCCACCACAATCGGCCACCGCGACAATGCTGCGCAGCGGCGAGATATCCAGGACCTGACCCACGCCGCAACCGTACTCTGATCAGCAGAAGCGATCAATTTTCTCCTTTTCGAGCTAATGGACCGCACGGATTGATCACGAATTGTGATCGAAGTCGATCGAGAATATTCGTTGGACGGCGGCCCGCCCGAGTGGACACCATCGACAGCATGGACCACCCCCGTATGCCCGTCCGGACCGCGTCGACCGTGACGTTCTTCTACGCACTCGGATACCCGGTGGGCAATGCCGCGGTGGCTGCGATGTCACCGATGGCGATTCTGGTCTTCCGTTTCGCCCTGGCCGCCGCGATCCTGGGCACGTGGGCGCGGGCGGCCAAGGTCACCTGGCCGCGCGGCGCCAAGCTGGGCCATGTCGCGGTGACCGGCGTGCTGATGCAGGCCGTCCAATTCTGCTTCCTGTACCTGGCGATCCAGCGCGGCGCACCGGCGGTGCTGTGCGCCGTGGTGATCGCGATGAACCCGGTCGCCACCGCGTTGCTCGGCGCCGCATTCCTCAAGGACCGCCTCGGCCCGGGCCGCATCATCGCGCTCGTGCTGGGGGTGGCTGCCGTCCTGGCCGCCTGTGCTTCCCGCCTGGCCGCCGAACGCGGTGTCGACCCCGTGCTGGTGCTGCTGCTCGTGGCGCTTCTCGGACTGGCCGCCGGCGGCGTCTACCAGCAACGGTTCTGCGCCGACGTCGACTTCCGCGCAGCCGCCGCGGTGCAGAACAGTGTCGCCCTGGTGCCCGCCGTCGTACTGGCGTGTCTGACGCCGTTCGCGGTGCACAACGCGGCGCATGCGGCGGTGGCGGTGGCCGGGGTGGTGCTGCTCAACGCCGCGCTGGGGATATCCCTGTACGTCCGGGCGATCAACCTGCACGGCGCTCCCGCGGTGGCGATGCTGTTCTGCGTCATCCCGGCGGTGGCCGGCGCGCTGTCCTGGGTGATGCTCGGTCAGCGGATCGACATCGGAGTCGGCATCGGACTGGTGCTGGGCGCGGCGGCGTGCTGGCTCAACGCCAGGGCGTCACGCCAGCAGCGACAGGACGAGCCAGGTGGCGGCGGCCGACGGGAGGATCGAGTCGATGCGGTCCATGATGCCGCCGTGGCCCGGTAGCAGAGTGCCCATGTCCTTGATCCCCAGATCACGCTTGACCTGGGATTCGACCAGGTCACCGAGCGTGCCGGTGATGACGAGCATGATGCCGAGCGGGATGCCGACCCAGGCCGGTTGGCCGAGCAGGAACGTGACGGACAGCACGGCGGCCAGCGTGCCGAACACCAGCGATCCGGTGAAGCCCTCCCATGACTTCTTCGGGCTGATGGCGGGCACCATGGTGTGCTTGCCGAACAGCACCCCGGCGGTGTAGCCGCCGATGTCGGAGAACGTGACGGCCAGCAGCATGGACAGGACGCGCGCCCAGCCGTCTGCGGGGTAGATCAGCAGCACACCGAACGCCCCGAACAACGGGATCCAGGTGGCCAGGAAGATCGTCACCGACACATCACGCAGGTAGTTCACCGGTGCGCTGCTCAGACCCTGCGCCAGCAGCCGCCAGATGAGACACACCAACACCGTGCCGCCAAATGCGCCGAGTGCACCCGTCGGACCGAACGGCCAGGTCAGCCAAATCATCGCCTGGCCGCCGACCAGCAGCGGAATGATCGGAATGGCATAGCCGCCCTCGCGCAGCCTGCGCACCACCTCGTGGGTGGCCACGGCGATCGCGACGGCGACGACACCGATCCACACGTAGGGCACGAACCACAGGATCGCGATCAGCCCGACGCCGAGAATGACCCCGACGGTGATCGCGGCGGGCAGATTGCGCCCGGCGCGCGACGTCTTCGGCGACGGTTCGCCGGTCTCGGTGTCGGACACGTCGGTGTCGATGCTGGGAGGTCTCAGACCTCCAGCAATTCACCTTCCTTGTGCTTGACCAGTTCGTCTATCTGGCCCACGTACGCCGCGGTGCTCTTGTCGAGGTCTTTTTCAGCGCGGCCCACCTCGTCCTCGCCGGCCTCGCCGTCCTTCTTGATGCGGCTGAGCTCCTCCATCGCCTTGCGACGGATGTTGCGGACCGAGACCTTGGCATCCTCGCCCTTGGACTTGGCCTGCTTGACGAGTTCGCGGCGCCGCTCCTCGGTCAGCTGCGGGATGGCCACCCGGATGATGCTGCCGTCGTTGGACGGATTGACCCCGAGGTCCGAATTACGGATCGCATCCTCGATGTTGCGCAGTTGCGACGCCTCGTAGGGCTTGATGACCACCATGCGGGCCTCGGGAACGTTGATGCTCGACAGCTGCGTGATCGGCGTCATCGAGCCGTAGTAGTCGATGTTGATGCGGGAGAACATGCCCGGATTGGCCCGGCCGGTGCGGATGGACGCCAAATCGTCCCGCGCCACCGTCACGGCCTTTTCCATCTTCTCCTCGGCATCGAAGAGAGCCTCGTCGATCACTGTTCTTCTCCCGTCGCTACGTTCGCGCCCCGGCATCCACCTGATCTAGGTGGTGACCAATGTTCCGATCTTCTCACCTGCAACAGCACGCGCGATATTGCCATCGGTCAGCAGGTTGAACACCAGGATCGGCATGCCATTGTCCATACACAGGCTGAACGCGGTCGCGTCGGCGACCCGCAGGCCACGGTCGATGACCTCCCGATGGGTGATCGCGGTCAGCATCTCGGCGTCCGGGTTGGTCTTGGGGTCATCGGTGAACACGCCGTCGACTGCCTTGGCCATCAGCACCACCTCGGCGCCGATCTCCAACGCCCGCTGCGCGGCCGTGGTGTCGGTGGAGAAGTACGGCAGGCCCATACCGGCGCCGAAGATCACCACGCGACCCTTCTCGAGGTGCCTGCGGGCCCGCAGCGGGATGTAAGGTTCGGCGACCTGCCCCATGGTGATGGCGGTCTGAACCCGGGTGTCGATCCCTTCCTTCTGCAGGAAGTCTTGCAGCGCAAGGCTGTTCATCACCGTGCCCAGCATGCCCATGTAGTCGCTGCGGGTGCGCTCCATCCCGCGCTGCTGCAACTGGGCGCCGCGGAAGAAGTTGCCGCCACCGATCACCACGGCGACCTGGACGCCGCTGCGCACCACCTCCGCGATCTGGCGGGCGACGAGTGCGACGACGTCGGGGTCAAGGCCAACCTGTCCCCCACCGAACATCTCCCCGCCGAGTTTGAGCAGCACACGTTCGTACTTGGGGCGAAGTGTTGCTGTGTCACCGTTGGTGCTCGATTCCCCCATGGAATTCCTCGGCCTCCTCGCATGACAACGCCATCCGGTGTCCACCTGGACGGCCACGTCCATCCTGCCTCATCGGGTCGCCGAGGGTTTGCAGGGGTGAGGCGTTGTACCGTTGCGATTCGTGGGGCGACGGCATCTGACTCCAGTAGCGGGTCCCGTGTCGGCCGTGGTGACCGCGGGGCTGCTGACCGCCCGCGGCATGCCGTACGGGCACGCCGCGAGGTTCCGCCCGCCTGATGCCCTGCCGCCCTGGACCGAGGTCCACGACGGTGCGCGCCGTGGCCCCGTGCCGCCACAACTGCCGTCGCGGTTGGGTTTTGTGACCGGTCCCGCTGTCGACGGACTGGAAACCAGCGAAGACTGCCTAGTGCTGTCGGTCACCGCACCCGCCGACACCACGGACTGTCCTGTGATGGTGTGGTTCCACGGCGGCGCGTATGTGTCCGGCAGTGGCGAATCCGCGCTGTACGACCCGGATCCGCTGGTAGCCGAGGGCGGGGTCGTCGTGGTCACCGTCAGTTACCGGCTGGGCCTGCTGGGCTACCTGAACCCCGACGCGGCAGCACCGCAGAATCTGGGTCTGCGCGACCAGATCCTGGCCTTGCGCTGGGTGCACCAGAACATTGCCGCATTCGGCGGCGATCCCAGCCAGGTGACAGTGTTCGGGCAGTCGGCTGGCGGTGATTCGGTGCTCTCCCTGATGCTCTGCCCGGCGGCCGACGGCCTGTTCACCAGGGCCATCATGCATAGCGCCCCGCTCGGTGTGCGGGACGGCCGGGAGCCGATGACCGCCGCGATGCGCGCCGCAGTCGCCGACGCCCTTGGCGATGTCGCACCCACCGACGCCACCGTCGCACAACTCCTCGACGCCCAAGTCACCGCGGCCGCCGCCGCCACGGTGTTCCCGACCGGCGGGATGGCCTACGGGCCGATCATCGGCCTGGACCCGTTACCTGCGGCAGCCGACGTCGGTGAGCGCCTCGCCAGGGCCGCCACCGATGTGGAACTCGTCATCGGGTACACCCGCGACGATGCCGCGCCGTTCGTGGTCATGGCGATGGGATCACCCGATCCAGGGGCGACGACGCCGGACCCTGCTGCCGTCGCTGCAGTGACCGACCGGTTCTTCGGCGATCCCGCAGACGAATTCGCCGCCACCTTCCGCGCCATCGGTGGACGGGTGAGCACCTACCGTGTCGACTGGGCGCCGCCGGGGGCTCCGTTGGGGGCCTGCCACTGCATCGAACTCCCGCTGCTGTTCGCCGGGCGGGCGGCGTGGCGGTCGGCGCCGATGCTGGGGCCCGGCACCGATCCCATCGATCAGGATCTGGCCCGCGACATGCGCGCGCACTGGACCGGTTTCGCCAGGCACGGCAGCGCCGCATGGGAAGCACGCCACCGCGTCTTCGCGTAGCGACCGGAACCTCACGGGTTGCTGAGTCGGCGCAGGCGAGGACAATGCCTTGCGGGGGCGGCGACGCGAAGGGTGCTCATCACATGGATCTCTCGACTGCTACCGCGCTGGTGACCGGCGCCAACCGGGGCCTCGGCCTGCAGTTCGCCCAGGAACTGCGCAGCCGCGGAGCCAAAGTGTATGCGGGCGCCCGCAACCCGTCGTCGGTCAGGCTCGACGGCGTGATCCCGGTAGCCATCGACACCACCGACCCGGCCACCATCACCGCCGCGGCCGAAGCCGCCGGTGACGTCACGCTGTTGATCAACAACGCGGGTATCTCGCGCGGCGTCGATCTGCTCGACGGCGATCTCGACGACGCCCGCGCCGAGATGGACACCAATTATTTCGGCACTCTCGCGGTCATCCGCGCGTTTGCGCCGAAGATCGAAGCGAACGGCGGCGGGGCCATCCTCAACGTGTTGTCGGTGCTGTCGTGGGTGAGCTTTCCCAACACCGGCGGGTACTGCGCCTCGAAATCCGCGGAGTGGTCGATGACCAACGCCCTGCGCGCACAACTTGCCGGGCGCAAAATCTCCGTCACGGGACTGCATGTCGGCCTGATGGCCACCGAGATGGCCGCCGGTTACGACACCCCGAAGGCCGATCCGACCGCGGTGGCCCGGATGGCACTCGACGGGGTCGCCGACGGCGCATACGAGGTTCTCGCCGACGACGTCAGCCGCCAGGTCCAGGCCGGGCTGTCAGGCGGAGTGGCCGCCCTCTACCCGGACCTGGCCGGCTGATCGTCAGTGCTGGTGGCAGGCCTTCGGCGGGGACGCCGGCAGGTCCAGCGCCGGGTTTCCGTCGAAGAAGCCGACCGGTTTGAGATGGAAACCGGTGTACGCGCATGGCATCACGGGCCAGTCCTCGGGCCGCACCACGTGGTGTGCGCCGAGGGTGTACCAGAGCACGACGTCGGTGTCCTCCAACGGGGCGTCGTCGGCCACGAACTGCGGCAGGCCCTGGGCTTCGGCGCTCTGGTACATGTAGTCGCCGGCCGCATACATCTCGTCCGCGTCGTACTTGGTGACCCACAGGTTGTGCTGGACGAACCTGGCCCGGTCATAGATGTAGGAGCCCTCCTGCACCATCACCGGCACGATCTCCTTGGGCACCAGCTTGTAGGCCACCGGCGCACCGAGTTCGTTCGTCTTCGACGGGTTGGTCACCTTCCAGTACCGCCCGGTGGCCCAGTTCCAGTCCCTCGCGCCCTCGGCTTCCGATGACACCAGCGTGTCCTGCGTGATCCAGGCATTCCTGTGCGGATTCAGCGCCGGATCAGGTTCCGGTATCGAGTCCACTTCGTACACACTGTTTCCCGGACCGTCGACACTCATGTCCAGCCGGAAGTTGAAGAAGTGCTGGTGGTTCGGCCCGTAGATACCGGGCGCCACCATCTTGCCCCATCGCGGCGACACGCCCTCTGCGACCGCACCGGTGGTCAGCACACCCGACAACTTCACCTCGACCTCGATCGAGGCATCGTTGTAGAAGTACCAGAAGAAACCGTACTCGTAGTTGCCCACGGTGCAGATCATCGAGATCACCAACCGCCGGGACCGCCGCACCTCGACTTCCTCGGTGCGGAAGTCGGTGTGCTTCCAGGAGATCCCGAAGTCCTCCTCGTGCATGCAGATCGCATTCGGGATGACGACCGCGTTCCCGTCGGAGTCGTTGACCGTCCCGTCGAAGTAGTGGATCTCGCCCAGGCAGTCACACCCCAGCGTCAAGGGATTGGCCGAGAAACCCATGCCGACCTCACCCATGTCGAAGACGTTCTTGTTCCAGTGCGTCGGTGACGTGTCCCCGTACGGCACCACCATCTCCGACAGCGATCCCCGGTACAGGATCGGCCGTGTCTGGCCACGGTCGGTATAGGTGACCTCATGCAGGGTGATACCTTCGCGGGGATTGAAACCGATTCGCAGAGACCACTTCTGCCACGTCACATTCCAGCCGTCCACCGTGAAACTGGGGCCGTCGGGCTGCGTGATCTCGATGGGCTTCACATCATCGCGGAACGCCGTGAAGGCCGGCCGGTTGTCGGGATCGAACATGAACTGCTCGGAGTAGTTGCCCGCCTTCGGTGGCAACGGCACCACACCGTGGTCCTCGATGTCGATGACCGTCATCGCATCGAGGTCGAACGTCACGATCAAACCCTCGACAGGCCGGGCGTATCCGTGCTCGGACGGCGCCGCCCGCATGAACGTCAGCGGACGGCAGATCAGCGCGGAATTGTCGTAGTGGTCCTGTGCGCCGTAATACCCCGCCGGCCACGGGTCGATCATCGCGAGGCTGAAATCGGTGACGCCGCGCTTACGCATCGCCTCCTGCCAGCGCGGGTCCTCCCTGACCTTCTCCTCCACCCCGGTCATGTGCTCGACCAGGTATGACGGGAACTTGCCCGGCACCGCCTTCCAGGCGTCGATGGTGCCGGCCAGGACGTCGACGACGGCCTCATAGATCATCTTCGCCGCGGCGTCGTACATCGTGACGAACGCCTGCCGTGGCACCGGGATCGCCGGGTCGAACGTCAGCGCCGGCGTCTTGCCCGGCTCGGCCAATTGGATCATCACGAATTTCAGTGTGGGGGTGCCGTATTCGGAGTCAGAGATGATCCGCGCGGCCGATTCGATCTCGCTGCCGGACAGCGGGTCCAGTGGATAGCGGACCGAGTCACCGGTGCCCGGCGTGCTCAGCATGGTGCTGTCCATGGTCATGCGGTTGCGTCCTTTTCCTTGGTCAAGTCGAATACGGCGAGGTGGGCCAGCGAATCTTCCTGGCTTGTCTTGTGCGCCGACCGGCGGCCGAACACGTACACGATCAGGCCCAGGGCGAACATGCCCAGGCTGATGCTGCCCACCCAGGTCATCCAGTTGGCGGTCGAGACATCGATCCACGGCGTGACGAACGAGTAGTAGACGCCGCCGATGGTGCCGAGAGTGCCGACCACGACGACGATCCACACGCCCACCATGCCGCCGGGGATGCGCCAGAACTTCTCGTTCTCGTAGCGATCGGCATACTTCTTACGCGCGATGACCACGGGGATCAAGAAGAAGAACCCGGACAGCAGCCAGACGGTCGACAAACCGCCCTGCAGGTAGATGGTGACATTGGCCATGCTGCTCTGCGAATACAGCCCGACCAGAATCAGTGATGAGATGACGCCCTGGATCAGGATGGCGG
>CAMFLL010000331.1 GCA_945957405.1 uncultured Mycolicibacterium sp.
CCACTATCCTCTTCGTCGGCAGCGTCAGATGTGTATAAGAGACAGCCCTTGGCCTTCGGATCGTTCTTGTCCGGACCCTCGGGGTCGCCGTTGCGCGCCCACATGTTGATGTACCCGCGATCCACGGTGACCAGTCCGTCGCCACCGGGCCCGGGACACGGGTCTTCGAGGTCGTAGTCGACACGGGCCCAGTCGGTTTGGTCGGTGTCCCAGTCGGGGTCGGTCACCGCGGTGTGATACTTCAAGGCCGTCTTCAGCAGGTAACCACCCGACGGGCAGAAGCCGACGAACTCGAGCACCCGTCGCCAGCCGTCGGGACGCTCGGGGTCAGCCAGCCTCGCCATGTCGCAGAAGAACTCGTCATAGTTGCGGCACCAGTTGAACGGGTTGACGATGTCCTTCAATTCGTCGAGCGACACCGCATCCGAGTCGCATTCGGTGTCGACCACGACGGCCTCGGTGCCGCAGACATCGATCACCGACGCGTGGCAGACGGGCACACCCAGCGTGGAGGGATCGAGTAGGCCGTCGTTGTCTGCCTGAAACGCCCGGAAGGCGTAGAAGTTGTCTCGATTCGGCAGCCGGAACGCGAGTTCGTCCAGGAACCGTGTCTTCAGCGGATCTTCGGTCTCGACATCCTCGGTGACGGATCTGGTGCGCTCCGGGGGTTGCAGATTCTGCAGCCGGGTGGCGTAGGGGACGTCACCCGGCCCCACCAGCGCGAGCGCTTTGCGCAGCGCATCGGTGAAGTCGGTGTTCTCGGAGTTGAACGACCTGAAGGTGGTGCGGGGAGCGGACTGGTCGACGCGGGCCAGCGCCGAGGTCGCATAGAAAAGCCGGGACTTCTGCGCAGCAGTGAGCGGACGCCGGTCGGCGTCGGACTCGGGTCGCAGTTCCTCGGCTTCGATCTCGTCGATTGCGCGCACGAAATTGGGACTCTGCCTCGCATCGGCACCGAAGAACAACGTCTCGAGTTCGCTGTACCACCCGGTGTTCGTCGAGGCGCCCGGCAGAAAGCCGTTTGCTGTATCGGCAACCGCGGCATCGCCTGCCTCGGTGACCGCCAGATCCAGGGCGCCGTACACCTCGAGCAGAGAACGCAGCGCAGCCATTGCCCCTCCTCGCCCCCGTTTGCGCAGTTAGCATACCGTGGGGCGGGCTCGCTTGCGTGGCTAACTATCGGAGGAGTAAGCAGTGGATCGGGGATCCGGTGGAGGTGCCGGCGACCTGCCGTGGGCATCGGTTTTCGACTCCGCAGCCAACATGCGGGCGCTGACCAGCATCCAGGCCGAGGGGTTGCGCGCAGCCAGCGGAATCGTCGAACGCTTCGTGCGAATGGCCTCAGCCGGACTCACCGGCGACATCATGAAACGCCCTGCCGCACCGACCGACGGCGCACACGCCCAGGATCAGCGTGCCGACCTCTTCGGCGCCACCGATGTGGAGCCGTTGCTGAAATCCCTGTGGTCGATCTACGAGCAAATGATGGGAGGTAGCGCCGGCGACGCCCGGACCGGCGGTGCCAACGCCGGCGACCCCACTCTGGACCTCGCACAGACCGAGGGCAGTGGGCGAGTCGACCTCGACGCCTCGTCGGCCGGCGTCGTCACCGCTGAGGTGTGGCTCCACAACACGGGTCGGTCCGATCTGGGCCGCGTCCACCTGCGCTGCAGTGATCTGTTGTCCAGCGACGGCTGCGTACTGCGGGCCGGCGCGGTGACCATCGCACCGGAGCACGTGCCGATGCCTGCCCGCTCCAGTCGCGGTGTCTGCGTGGCGGTCAGCGTCGACGACGACCTGGTGCCGGGGCTCTACCGGGGCACGCTGCTGGCGGAGGGCTATCCCGAGCTCTGGTTACCGGTCGCGTTGACTGTGCACCGGCGATGACCAGCATCTCCGACCGGCCCAACCTCGTCACCGACGTCGAGAACCGGCTGCGCACGGTAGGCCGCGATATCCGGCGCGCGATGTTGGATGCGATGCCCGACGGTGAGCCGGTGCAGTGGCTCTACGGTCCGATGCGCGAATACCCGTCCCGTCCGGGCAAGGCGCTGCGACCGGCCCTGTGCTTGTCGGCGGGCCGGGTGTTCGGCGCGGATTCGGATGCCCTGACCGGTATCGCGGTCGCGATTGAACTGCTGCACAACGCCTTCCTGGTGCACGATGACATCGCCGACGGCAGCGAGATGCGCCGGGGCAGGCCCACCTTGGCGGCCCGAGTTGGCCTGGCGGCCGCGCTGAACGCAGGCGACGGCCTTGCGATCGTCGCCAGCCAGGTGCTGCGGAAGGCCGCCCGGGCGCTCGACCGGGATCTCGCCGACCTGGTGATGGCCGAGTTCGACATGATGGCCATGCGCACACTGGAGGGGCAGGCCACCGAAATCGGTTGGCAGCTCGACAACGTCGACGATCTGCGGCCCGAGGACTATCTCGAGCTCATCATGCACAAGACCTGCTGGTACACCACGATCTACCCGTTGCGTGTCGGCGCGCTGATCGGTTCCGGTGGTACGGCCGACCTCGGGCCCCTGGTGCGCTTCGGTTTCCACTTCGGCGCCGCATTCCAGATCCGAGACGATCTGCTGAATCTGATCGGTGACGAAAAGACCTACGGCAAAGAGATTCTCGGTGATCTGTACGAAGGCAAGCGCACCTTGACCCTGGTCCACCTGATGGCGACCGCCCAGGGGCAGGACCGGCAATTCGTCGGGGAGTATCTACGGCTGCAGCGCCCCGAGCGTTCGGATGACATGGTGCGGACGGTCCGGGCGCTCATGGACCAGTACGGGAGCATCGACTTCACCAGGGAGTACGCCGAGGGCATCCTGCTGGTCGCCGAGGATTATTTCGAGCAGGCGTTCGCCGAGGCCCGGCCGGGCCCGGATCTGGACTTCCTGCGTTCGTTGGTGCCCTACGTCTGGGCCCGCTGGCGCTGACCGCTGTGGATCGTCGCGCACCCACCGGCGCCCACCCACCTAGCGTGAGGCGGTGGCACGTCCCAACCCCAGGCTGCAGGCCAGTGCGCAGCGGTATCTGAACCGACGGCTCGAGCACGCACTGAGATACGGACCGGCGCATTCGGAGACGGATATTCAACGCGCACCGGCCTTATCGGTGGCCGTCGGGATCGGCCTGACCGCGGTCGGCGCTGTCGGTTGTCTCGTGTTCTCGTTGGTGCGTCCACCCGCGGAGCTTCCCGACGCGCCGATCCTGATGGAACGCAGGTCCGGTGCGTTGTACGTCCGGATCGAGGACACCGTGCATCCCGTGCTGAACCTGACGTCGGCCCGGCTGATCGCGGGACGCGCCGATGATCCCGAGCCGGTCTCCGATGCCGCACTCGAGACTGCGAAGTACGGTGTTCAGGTTGGTATCCCGGGAGCGCCCGCGCGCATCGGTGTACCGCTCGACGACACGCGGTGGACGGTGTGCGACAGTGGTTCGACCGCTGCGATCGCCGGTGCCGGACAACAACTTCCGGAGATCGCCGATCCGGTCCTGGTGGCGGGCCCCACCGGCACCGCGTATCTGCTCTACGCGGGACAGCGAGCCGCACTCGATCCGGCCGATCCCGCCGTCGCCCGGGCCCTGGGGCTGTCCGGAATCACCGCGCGGCCGGTCTCGGCGACGTTGCTCAACCTCATCCCCGAAGTGGTTCCGATCGCAGTCCCGCGCATTCCCGGCGCGGGGAACCCCGCCACCGGTGCGCTCGCCGGGCTGTCCGTCGGCGACGTCATCCGCGTTCAAAGGGCATCGGCCACCGAGTATTTTGTCGTGCTCGACGGCGGAGTCCAGCGCATCGGCCCGGTTGCCGCCGACCTGATCCGGGCCGGCGGGCTGCACGGAGCCACTGCGGTGCCGACTGTTTCCGAGGCCACCCTGCGCGCCGTCCCGACATTGGCCGTGCTGCCCACCGATACCTATCCGGAGCGCCCAGCGCAGATGGCGGATCATGAAACACTGTGTGCCACCTGGATTGCCGGTGATGTGACGTTGTCGACCGGTGACCAGCCGCCGCTGCCGGAGGGTCATGCCACGGTGCGGCTGGCCTCCGCCGACGGCGCCGGACCCGCCCTCGACGAGGTGTACGTGGCGCCGGGCCGCAGCGTGTATGTGCGTCCGGACGGCAGCGGTTCGACGACCGGGTCGCTCGTCGCCGGTACCGGGGTTCGTTTCGCGATCCCCGACGCAGGTACGGCGCGGGTGCTCGGTCTTCCGGATATACCTGCGCCCGCGCCGGCCGCTGTGCTGGCTGCGCTACCCGCGGGGCCCGTGCTCGACAGGCAGGACGCGTTGCTCGGCCGCGATGTCATCACGACGGGTCCGTCGCAGTCGGGCGAACGCTGAGGCGGCCAGCAGCGCTGCGACGCACACACCGGCCCCGCCCAGACGACGGTGCGGCCGTCGCCGACCACCGGAGCGGCCGGGCCGGGTGTGATGCGGCCGACGGGTGTACGGCCCGGTGCGGCCGTGGGTACCGGCCCGTCGATCGACACTGCCGCAACGACATCGATGACGCCGTTACCCCGCGACGGATCCCACCCCTGCGGCGGTCGATGGGCGGTGGCTTCGATGCGTTGCATCACCTGCCTTGCCGTGAGCTCCGGGAATCGGGCGCGGATCAGCGCGGCCAGGCCGCTGACCACCGGGGCGGCGTAGCTGGTGCCGGAGATCGGGGTGGCGCCACCAATCGACGGCACCGAGTCGATCAGCCCGCCACCCGCCGGATTCAGCGACACCATGTGCTCGCCGGGTGCCGCGACGTCGACCCAGGGCCCGGCCAGGGTGAACGCCGACGGTGCGCCGTCGGCCCCTGTCGAACCGACCGTCAGGACATAGTCGTCATACCACGCGGGACTGACTGCCACCGTGGCGTCCGCCCACGTCGACGCCGTACCGTCGGGCTGCTGAGGGCAGTGGTTGGCGCCACCGACATTGCCCGCCGCGACCACCACCACGACGTCCCTGGTGTCCACGGCGTACGCCAGGGCCGCGCCGAGTGCGCCATCGTCGAAACCGCCCGCGGCGCAGGCGACGGAGGAGATGTTGATGACCGTGGCGCCCAGGTCGGCGGCCGTCCGAACGGCCATGGCCATGGTGTCGACGTCACCGACGCCCGCCACGGACGGGTCGTCGGCGGGACCGAACCGCGTGCTCGACTGACGGATACTGATGATGGCCGCATCCGGTGCGACGCCGGCGAATTCGCCGCCATCCGGATCGGGTGCGGCGGCGATTATTCCGGCGACGAGCGTGCCGTGACCATCACAGTCCTGGGTGCCGTCACCCGAGGCGACGTAGTCGCCGCCTGCCTCCACGCGGGTCAGTCGGGGGTGTGGGGCAACCCCGGTGTCGATGACCGCAACCCGCTGCCCCTGCCCGCGGGTCAACGGCCACACCGCGTCCAGGCCCAGCGTGGTCAGCGGGCCGGCGCGGTCGCCGGGGACATCCATCGGGGTCACACAGGTCTGCCGCGCCATGGTGGGCCA
Organism: uncultured Mycolicibacterium sp.; assembly: GCA_945957405.1. Lineage (GTDB taxonomy): Bacteria > Actinomycetota > Actinomycetes > Mycobacteriales > Mycobacteriaceae > Mycobacterium. The sequence goes on from CAMFLL010000331.1 coordinate 5,490, forward strand.
CGGTGGTGCGGCCGGTCGCGCGCTGGGCAGGCGATTGTCGTCGACCACCGGTGGGGTGATCGCCCACGCGGGACACTGCCCGCAGACCAGCACAGTCACGCCGACAGCACCGGCCACTGCGAGCCATCTGATCACGAGCCGAACCCCCGCACAGCGTCGAACACGCCGATGGCCCACGCCGCGACCGGCAGGGCGGTCGCCGGGGTGATGAACTCTGCCGCGTCGGCCCAGCGCGCCAGGATCGGTGGTGCGGTGCTGGTGCCGAACCCGGACCAGATCGCCGCACCAGCCCCACCCGCCGCGACCACACACAGCCACACCGGGCCCAGAACTCCGCCCCGCTGCAGAGCCAGCAACAAGGCCACCGCACAACATGTTCCGGCACCGAGCAGCGTCGCCCTCAGGACCGCGTGCGGGTGCCGCCGCGCACGCAGCAGCAGCGCCGCGCCGACAATGCCGATGAGACCGAACAGCGGCGGGTGCGGCGCGGCATCGGCGGCCACCGCGGCGACCACACCGAGTGCGGCGGCCGCAGCGGCCGCCGTCTCCAGTCGGATATGTGTCCGGTGGGCCGCGGATGCGCGTTCCGGTCCGCGCACCGTCAGGCCCGACAGCGCCATCGCCACGCGACCGGCGAGCGCCAGCAGAACGACGGCCGATGTCGCGACTGCCACCCCGACGTCGGCGGGCTCCGACCACGGTAGGACGCCGACGCCCGCCGAGGCGAGCAGGATCAGCCCGCCGACGACGGCGATCACGGTGGGGGCCGGGCCGCTGTCGGTCGAGGTCAGTACCGCGACCGTTGCCGCCGTCATCATCGCTGCACTGGCCAGTATCAGTCGCGGCAGACCGGCCTGGCCGGGAACCACGACGAAACCCGCCGCCGTGGCCATCGAAACCGCCGTCAGTGTCGCGGCGCGCCGCGACCATCGGCCCGTCCAGGCTGGACCGGGCGGTCCGGCGGCGGTCACTGCGGCGGCGTCGTTGAGGTGGCGGGTCTGCGGCCGGGGTATCGCCTCGACCGTGACGAGGAGGACCTCACCGTCCCGAATACCGTTGTCTGCCAGTGTTGTCGACGGGGGCAGTGGTGGATGACCGGCTCTGGACAGCAGCAGGACGGCTGGCCGAGGGGGATTCGGCACGCCTGCCCGATCCGCCGCGATTGCCCACAACTGGGGGATCAGCTCAGCGACGGGCAACAAGGCCGGCACGGTGGCGTCCAACTGGGTGTTCTCGTAGTGCACCGTCACCCGACACAGATTTTGCCTGGTAGCGAACACGCCTCTGCCCTCCTGTGATGTCTGGGATCCGGGCGAAGCTAACCGCGGGACCCGGCACGGCGTGCTCGGCTGTCCACAGGTGAATTGCCGGTTCCCGCCGCGGTGCATACGGTCGCTGGCTGACACCGTAAGGAGGGCTCATGGACGTTCCGGTGCCGGTCCCGCCGCCCGTTCCACAGTCAGCCGTGTCGCGTGGCCCGCTGCGCTGGCTGATGCCTGTCGTGCTGTTGGCGGGAGTGGGCGGCGCTGTCGCACTGAGTGTTTCGGGTGGGCTGGGATCGCACAGTGCGACGTCGCTGATGTTCCCGGTGTTGATGATCGCCTCGACGCTGGCCACGGTTGTCTACAGTGCCGGCGCGGGATTGCGCAACCGGGAGCTCGACCAGAGTCGTGATGACTACCTGTCGCATCTCGACTTGCTCACCGACGGGTTCACCGGGGCTGCGGATCGTCAGCGCGCGCAGCTGCATCACCGCCATCCGAGTGCGGCGGCGCTGTGGACCGTGGTCGACACCGATCGCAGGTGGCGGTACGGCCCCGATGACGCCGACTTCGGGCAGGTGCGCATCGGCGTGGGCGCGGTGAGCGCGCAGACCCGACCGGTGGTCTCGCCGCAGCGTGAGACGGCCACCGGACACGACGAACCCGTGACCACCGACGCGCTGCGTCGGTTCCTGCTCCTGCACGAGACTGTTGAGTGCGCACCGGTGGCCGTCGCCCTGACCACGCCGGGTGTCATCGCGGTGTGCGGTGACCGTGCTGCGGCGTTGGTCCGGGCAATGCTGTGCCAGCTCGCGGTCTGGCACCACCCTGAGCACATCACCATTGCCGTGGTCGCCGGAAAAGCACGGCTACAATGGGATTGGGTCAAATGGCTGCCGCACAACGTGGACGGCGGCACGGCCCGGCCCATGTTCTACCACGCTGTCGCCGGCCTGCCACGGACCGACCCGGCAGGCCACATCGTGGCCGTCGTCGACCGGGCCGCGCTCGATGCCGCAGTGCGGCCGCCGCCGGGGGTGACGCTGCTGGTGCTCGGCGCCGAGGACATTCCAGGGACGCACACCCGGATCACGGTCGACGATGCGGCCGTGACGGTCACGCAGCCCGGCACACCCGACGTCGTCGCCGAGCCCGATCTGCTCACGGTCCCCGAGGCGCTGGCGTGCGCGCGACGGCTGGCCGCCCATCGCCGGCAGCGCGCCGAGCGAACCAGTGGCTGGCTTGACCAGATCGGCATCGCCGATGCCGAACAGGTGTGCGCGAAGCAGTTGTGGCAGGACCACTCCCACCATCAGCTTCGTATCCCCATCGGCACTGCGCCCGACGGTTCGGTGGTCGAACTCGACATCAACGAAGCGGCGGCGAACGGGATGGGTCCACACGGGTTGTGCGTCGGTGCCACCGGATCCGGTAAGTCCGAACTCCTCAGGGCCATCGCGCTCGGCATGATCGCCTGTCATTCGCCCGAGACGCTCAACCTCATCCTGGTCGATTTCAAGGGCGGCGCGACCTTCCTGGA
>CAMFLL010000332.1 GCA_945957405.1 uncultured Mycolicibacterium sp.
GGTCGGGGCCAGCGCGGTGAGCCGGACGGGCCGGCCGGCGATATCCGAAAGATGTTGATGCACAAGCGGATCAGCGCTGGACACCTCGGTACCGTCGGGCAGCGTGATGATGACTTCCGGCACGTTGCCTGGGCCGGCATCGAGACCGGCCTCCTGTGCGTAGCGCGCGGTGCACGTCAGCAGGGCAGGTAGGCGCCGGGCCGAGGCGGTGACGTCATTGTCGAGGTCACGCAGCGCCCACAGCCGGTCGGCGTGCACCCCCCGCTTGTCGATCCGGACCTCGTCGACGCGGGTACCGCCTAGGGACTTGACCGGAAACCGCCACAGCTGAGCGACGCTGACGTCCGCCACGGCTACCTCACCGGCTCGAAACCTGTTGCCGCAGCTCGGATGCCGCGTCAGACTCGGTGTCGTACACCCGCACGATCGCCTCGTCCCCGCCCTGCAGGAACGTCGATTCACCCAGCGGCGTGTAGCGCGTGGCACCGATGCCGATCAGCACGTTGCGCGGATGACCTGCCGCGACCATCAGCGCGCCGACGTCCTCCAGCGGCGTCTCCGGTGAGCCCTTCTGGTTGGCGAGCCGTTCGGCGATCCAGTCGAGCAGGACTTCGCCGTAGTAGGAGTACCCGAGCAGCGGGCTGTCGACGCCGTACGCGTGCTCCTCGCCGTCGCTGCCGCGCAGGTAGCAGACCAGTCGCAGCGTGGCGGTCGGACCGTCCGGCGTCAGGTCGCTGATGTCGAAGAACTGCGCCGCAACACCTTTCGAGGACGGGCCCCAGTTCTTCTTGTAGCTGATCTTCGGTGCGCCTGGCCGCCTGATCGAACAGTCGTTGAAGGCACCGAGCGCGAACGGCTCCAGGCTGGCCACCGTGTCGCCGTTCCAGTGCACGTGAGCGGCCAATCCGACCTCGGGTTCGATCTGCAGATTCAGCGGTCCGTCCGTCTCCGGTGGCAGCAGCACTTCGTCATGCGACAGCGGGAACTCGCCCAGGAAGCCGTCGACGCCGGGGGCATACCACGGGAAGATCCCTTTCGGCGCACTGCCTTCCGACGTGACGTTGACGAAATCCGCTGCCTCCCCGGCCTGTTCGAGGTGTCCGGCGAAGTTTCCCGCCACCCCGAAGCCGAACCAGGAACGCATCTCTTCGAAGTCGAGCTCGATCATTACTTCCTCCCCGGTTCAAGAACCGACGTACCGACGTAGGGCACCAGCGCTTCGGGCACGCGGACCGTACCGTCGGGCTGCTGATGATTCTCCAGGATGGCGACCAGCCAGCGGGTGGTACCGAGCGTGCCGTTGAGCGTCGCGGCGGTCTGCGGCTTACCGCTTTCGTCGCGATAGCGGGTCGCGAGTCGCCGCGCCTGGAACGTGGTGCAGTTCGACGTCGACGTCAGCTCGCGGTAGGTCTGCTGGGTGGGCACCCAGGCCTCGCAGTCGAACTTGCGCGCCGCGGACGAACCCAGGTCGCCTGCCGCGACATCGATCACGCGGTAGGGAACGTCGATGAGCGCCAGCATCTCCCGCTGCCAGCCGAGCAGCCGTTGATGCTCGGCCTCGGCGTCCTCGGGCTTGCAGTAGACAAAGCCTTCGACCTTGTCGAACTGGTGCACCCGGATGATGCCGCGGGTGTCCTTGCCGTAGCTGCCGGCTTCCCGCCGGAAACACGACGACCACCCGGCGTACCGCAGCGGGCCGGCCGACAGGTCGAGGATCTCGTCGGAGTGGTAACCGGCCAGCGGAACCTCCGACGTGCCGACCAGGTACAGGTCATCGGCCTCGATGCGGTAGATCTCCTCGGCGTGGGCGCCCAGGAATCCGGTGCCGGCCATGACTTCGGGACGCACCAGCACCGGCGGGATCATCAGGGTGAACCCGTTGTCGACCGCAACCCGGACTGCCAGTTGCAGCAGCCCGAGTTGCAGCAGGGCCCCACGACCGGTCAGGAAATAGAAGCGTGAGCCCGACACCTTGGCGCCACGCTCCATGTCGATCAGCCCCAGCGCTTCGCCCAGCTCGAGGTGGTCCTTGGGGTTCTCGATCGCGGGCGGTTGTCCGACTGTGTCCAGTACGACGAAATCGTCCTCGCCGCCGGCGGGCACGCCGTCGATGATGATGTTGCCGATGGCCATGTGCGCAGCAGTGAACGCCTGGTCAGCATCCGCCTGTGCGGTCTCGGCGGCCTTGACCTGCGCCGCGAGCTCCTTGGCCTGGGCCAGTACGGCGGGACGGTCCTCCGCGCTGGCTGCGCCGACCTTCTTGCTGACGGTCTTCTGTTCGGCGCGCAGGTTGTCGGCGGCCGAGACGGCGGCACGCCGCGCGGTGTCGGCGGTCAGCAGGGCATCCACAAGAGCCGGGTCTTCGCCGCGACTGCGCTGCGACCCGCGCACGACGTCTGGGTCTTCCCGGAGCACCTTCAGGTCGATCACGCCCGCCAACCCTACTTTTGTCCGGGAGCGGCTACTGTGCCGAGGTCCCCTATACGGCCGACACGGGCTGCGACCCGCCGGACCAGCTCAGACAGCACAACCCCATAACGCTACAACTGCAACACTTGTCACAGCGCCCGACACGCCTGTCACAATGGAACGCGATGTTGGAGCCACCGAAGCAGAACCAGGAGGGTGTCGACCCCTACGAGCCGGAGATCAACGGCTCCGAGGCGGCCGCCCTGGATGCTCCCGAACAGCCAAAAGAGCGGTTCGGGTGGCTGCGCACCCTGCAGGCCGCCTCGACGCGCCGGGCGCTGCTGCTCACGGCACTCGGCGCCCTGCTCATCGCCGGTGTGATCACCGCACTGCCGGTCAGCGGAAACCAGACCGGGCTGGTGAGCTATCTGGCCGCCGATCCCGTCCCCAGTACGGGCACGCGCGGTAACGCGACGTTCAACAACGCCAAGGGCGGCGACTGCCTGAACTGGCCCGAGAAGAGTCCCGACGACGCCGCGATCGTCGACTGCAAGGACGACCACCGCTTCGAGGTCGCTGAATCGGTCGACATGCGGACGTTCCCGGGCACGGAGTACGGCCCCGACGCTGCGCCTCCGTCGCCGGCCCGGATCCAGCAGATCAGCCAGGAACAGTGCCAGGTCGCCGTGCGTCGGTATCTCGGCCCGAAGTTCGACCCGAACAGCCGCTTCACGGTCAGTATGTTGTGGTCAGGCGACAAAGCGTGGCGGCAGTACGGCGAGCGCCGCATGCTGTGCGGGCTGCAGTTGCCGGGCCCCGACAGTCAGCAGTTGTCGTTCAAGGGCAAGATCGCCGAGGTCGACCAGTCGAAGGTCTGGCCAGCGGGGACCTGTCTGGGCATCGACCCGACCAGCAACCAGCCCACCGACATTCCCGTCGACTGCCTCACCCCGCACGCCATGGAGGTGACGGGCGCGGTCAACCTGGCCGAGAAGTTCCCCGGCGGGTTACCTGCCGAAGACGACCAGGACGCGTTCATCAAGGACGCCTGCACGCGGATGACCGACGCCTACCTGGCTCCCGTGCAGTTGCGCAGCACCACGCTGACGCTGATCTACAGCACGATCTCCCTGCCGAGCTGGTCGGCGGGCAGCCACCAGGTGGCGTGCAGCATCGGTGCCACGCTCGGCAACGGCGGCTGGGCGACTCTGCTCGACACCGCCAAGGGCCCGCTGAAAATCAACGGTCAGCCGCCGGTTCCGCCGCCGGACATCCCGGCCGAGCGCCTCAACATGCCACCCGTCCCGATGCCGGATCCCGACGAGTACCAGACCTCGACATCGGACTCGTCGAGTTCGTCGTCCGGTTCCTCGGGCTCGTCCGGTTCGTCCTCGGGGTCGTACGGCTCGTCGGACAGCTCACAGAGCGACACCAGCGACCGAACCCAACATCTGCCGGGTCAGGCCGCGCCGCCGAGCGCGACAGCGACCGACACGGCCCCGCCGCCCCAGGGCAACACCTTCAATCCGCCGCCGCCACCACCGGCCGACGCCCCGCCGCCGGCGGCTCCCGTCGAGCCTGCGCCGCCTCTGCCACCACCGGCTGACGTGCCGGCACCGGCCGCCCCTGTGGTCGGTCCAGCGCCCGGCCCCGAGATCCTTCCACCCCCGCCGGCGTAACCGATGGCTGTGGAGATGAGCCCGCAGCGATTCGACGAGTTGGTCTCCGATGCACTTGATCTGATTCCGCCGGAGCTGGCCGCGGGTATCGACAACGTCGTCGTGCTGGTCGAGGACCGCCACCCCGACGAGCCCGGCCTGCTCGGCCTCTACGAGGGCATCGCGCTGACCGAGCGGGATTCGACGTACGCCGGCGCGCTGCCCGACACGGTCACCATCTACCGCGACGCCCTCCTGGACATGTGCAACTCCGAGGACGAGGTCGTCGACGAGGTGGCGATCACGGTGATCCATGAGATTGCTCACCATTTCGGCATCGACGATGACCGGCTACACGAGCTGGGTTGGGCCTGACCCGCCGGCCACCCCACCGGTCAGGCGCGGCGCGGCAGCTCGGAATTGTCGTCGACCGGTGATAGGAACGGCCCATGAGTGCCGTCTGTCGCGAATGCGCCGCCGATCTGGCGCATTGTCACGGCACACTCATCCGCCATGCGGGCGGCCGCCCCGAATGCACCGACGACAGTTGCAGCGCTCCGGAGTTGACCGTCCACACCTACGTCGTGGACTGCGACGTCATCGGCTGTGAGTGTGCTCAACCCATCGGGTCGGGAGCGCGTTTCGCGTCCTCGACCGGATTGGCATCCGGTTCGGGATAGAACGGCGGGCCCGCCGCGCCCCAGTGCAGGCAGCTCCAGCGCCCATCGGTGATGGGAGCCAGCACCACGGCTTCGGCATTGGCCAGGTGATGCTCGAGCGCGAAGCTCGCCTCGACCCCGGCCAGGGTCGCCGCCACGAGGCGGATGGCCGCGCCGTGGCTCACCACCACGATGTCGCCCCGGACATCGTCGTCGTCGAGCAGTCGCATCCGGAGATCCGTCACCACGGGCAGGTAACGCTCGAGGACGTCGTCACCGGACTCGCCGCCGGGCATCGGCACACCGAGTTCACCGTCATGCCAGCGTTGGTAGATGCGGTTGAACTCGTCGACGGCCGCTTCGTCGTTGCGATTCTCGAGCTCGCCGACCTGAACCTCGTGGATACCGGTCAACTCGTGCGGTGCGACGCCGAGTTCGGTGCCGATCTCCGAGGCCGTCTGACGCGCGCGGGTGGCCACCGAATGCCCCAGCAGTGTCGGCGAATGCGACGTGCCGTGCGCGAACGCGCGGGCCTGGTCGCGGCCCAGCGGCGTCAGTTCGGCTCCGGGCGGGCGGGTGTCGAGACGCTTGTCGACGTTGCCGTAGCTCTGGCCATGCCGGACCAGGACGAGCCGCCCGCTCACGACTGCCCCGATCGCAGCGCTGACAGCCACCGGGTGGCCTCGTCGAGTTCGGGCGGGAGGGCGCCGGCGGCTGAGCCGGTCGGCCATGATCCGAGATAACGCACATCGACACAACGACGGTGAAGCGCCTTGAGTGCCTCGGCCACCGCACTGTCGTCGATGTGGCCCACACAGTCCAGGAAGAAGACATAGGTGCCCAGTTCGACCCGCGTCGGCCGGGACTCGATTCTGGTCAGGTCGATATCGCGGATCCCGAACTCGGTGAGCGCCGCGACCAGGGCGCCCGGCACGTTGTCGAGGCGCAGGACCACCGACGTCCGATCCGCGCCCGTGCGCGCCGGTGGCGGTGCGGGCCGCCCGACGAGGACGAATCTGGTGCGCGCGTTGGGCTCGTCGACCACCGACTCGGCCAGGACATCCACAGCATGCAGCCGGGCCGCCACCGCGGTGCTCACACCGGCATGTGCGTGACCGTCGGCGACGTCCTGCGCCGCTGCCGCATTGGAGATCGCGGGGACCACCGTCGCCTCGGGCAGGTGCTCGTCGAGCCAGCGCCGCACCTGCGCGGCGGCGACGGGGAACGCGGCGACCGTCCGTATCTCGCTGGCGGCCAGGCCCGGGGCGACGACGATGCTGAACGCGACATCGAGCGTCAGCTCGGCGAAGATCTGCAGCGCTGACCCCGTGGCGAGGGTGTCCAGGGTCGGCAGCACCGAGCCGTCGATCGAGTTCTCGATCGGCACACACGCGAGGTCGGCGGCGCCGGATCGCACCGCGCCCAGGGCAGCGGGCGTGCTGTCGGTCGGGACCTCGTCGACCTCACCGGGCGTCAGGCCGAGCACCGCCATCTGCTGCAACGCTGCCTGGGTGAAGGTCCCCTGCGGGCCGAGGTAGGCGATGCGTGGCACACCCCAGACCCTATCGGGTAACCCTTGCGCGCCCGACGGCCGTTTAGTTAAGTTAGGCTTACCTCAGTTCATGATCGTTTTTCGTCCTACCCCTTGACCAGCACGTGAAAGGTCTCCTCATGTCACTGGCCACTCTCCCCGGACCGACAACCGCCGAACGGATCCGCAGCGCGTGCGTGCGTGCCCAGAGCGCGCTGATCGCCCTGGACGGCGCGGAGCCGGAGAGCGTGTCGGTGCATCACCTGTTGGCCGACGGTTCGTTCGCCGTCGCCGTCCCCGTGCACGGCGTCGCGGCGGCGAACGTCGTCAGCTCCGGCGCAGCCGGCGTGCAGGCGATGCTCGAGCTGACCGATTACGCCCCGCTGCCACTGCGCGAACCGGTGCGGTCGCTGGTCTGGATCCGCGGCCGGATGTACCCGATCCCGGCGTCGATGGTCCGCGCCACGCTCGACATCATCGCCACCGAAGACCCCAATCCCGTTCTGCTGCAAGTCGGTTCGGAGTATCAACTGCTTCGGCTCGAGATCGAGTCGGTCGTCGTCGCCGATGCCACCGGCGCGGAGTCGGTGAGTGTCGGCGCCCTGCTGGCAGCCGCCCCCGATCCGTTCTGCGCCATGGAGACATGCTGGCTGCGCCATATCGACACCGATCACCGCGATGTGGTGGCCCGACTGGCGGCCAAGCTGCCGCGACCGCTGCGCTCCGGCCAGGTGCGTCCCCTCGGACTCGACCGGTACGGCGTCCGACTGCGGGTCGAGGGCGAGGACGGCGACCACGACGTCCGCCTGCCTTTCGGCAAACCCGTCGACGATGTCAACGGGTTGAGCCAGGCGATCCGGATCCTGATGGGATGCCCCTTCGTCAACGGCCTGCGCGCGCGCCGAACCTGACCGATACCGTGGCGTGGTGAGCGCGCCCGACCAAGCACCCCTCGACCCGGGTGCACAGGACGTGTCATCCACCGACCCGGAGATGCGCCAGTGGCGACGCATCCTCCGGATCGAGATCGTCCTCGTCCTGGCGGTCACGTTCGGCCTCAGCGCCGTCACCGCGACCCTTCAGCTGATCGACTTCGTCCTGCGCGGCCTCGCCGGCCAGCGCGTCGCACTCAATCCGCGGCGGTCGTACTACGACCTGATCGACCTCGGCCTCAACCTGGCCTACATCGCTCAGTTGGTGGCGTGGGGTGCGCTCGCGGTTTACCTGTTGTGGCGCAGCGGATTCAGCCCCGCCAGCATCGGACTGCGCCGATTCCGATTCAAGGCGGATCTGCTCGGCGGCCTGGGTCTGGCGGCCCTGATCGGTATCCCCGGCCTGGCGCTCTACGTGGCATCGCGGGCACTGGGCTTCAGCGTGGCCGTCGTCCCGACCGAACTCACCGCGTCGTGGTGGCGCATCCCGGTGCTGATACTGGTGTCGTTCGCCAACGGCTGGGCCGAGGAAGTCATCGTCGTCGGGTACCTGCTGACCCGGCTCAAACAGTTCGGTGTCACCCCGACCAAGGCACTGATCGCCTCGAGCGTCCTGCGCGGCGCGTATCACCTGTACCAGGGGTTCGGTGCCGGCCTGGGAAATCTGGCGATGGGCCTGGTGTTCGGCTACACGTGGCGGCGAACCGGGCGACTCTGGCCGCTGGTGATCGCCCACGGCATCATCGACTCGGTCGCGTTCGTCGGCTACGCACTGCTGGCGTCGCGACTGGGCTGGCTCGGCATAGAACCGCCGCCGACCACGTAAATTGTCCTGGTGAACGACGACCGGCGACCCCGCGCGGACGACCCGTGGTTTCGCCGGCCGGCCCACCCGGACGAGCCGTCGCAGGTGATCCGCCGCGACCCGGCCTACCGACCGCCGCCCGGTCCTCCGCCGCGCCAGCCCGCACCTCCGCAGCAGCCCCCGCCGCAGCCGCCGCCTCCACAGTGGCGGCCGCCCCCGCCCCCACCACCCCGGCAGGCGCCGCCACCACTTCCACGAAGGCCCGCGCCGCCCCCGCCGCGCAAGCACGGAAC
>CAMFLL010000333.1 GCA_945957405.1 uncultured Mycolicibacterium sp.
CGTCTTGGGCACGCCGCCGTTGACGTTGTAGTGCGACATCTGATCGCCCACGCCGTAGGTTGACCACCCGAGCGCGAGCTCCGAGAGATCGCCGGTGCCCAGGACGATGCCGCCCCGCTGGTTCGCCAGCCGGAACAGGTAGTCGGTACGCAGGCCGGCCTGCACGTTCTCGAACGTGACGTCATACACCTTCTCGCCACGGCCGAACGGATGGTCCATCTCGGTCAGCATCAGCTTGGCGGTCTCGCGGATGTCGAGTTCGGCGAACGTGACACCCAGCGCCTTGCACAACGCGATGGCGTTGCCCTTGGTGCGGTCACCGGTCGCGAAACCCGGCATCGTGAAGGCCAGGATGTCGCTGCGTGGCCGGTCTTCCCGGTCCATCGCCCTGGCAGCGACGATCAACGCATGCGTGGAATCCAGGCCCCCCGACACACCGATGACCACCTTCGGGTAATTCAGTGCCCGCAGGCGCTGCTCGAGGCCGGACACCTGGATGTTGTAGGCCTCGTAGCAATCCTGTTGCAACCGTGCGGGATCCGACGGAACGAAGGGGAACCGCTCGATCGCCCGGCGCAGTCCGATATCGCCGGCGGGCGGGTCGAGGGTGAACTCCACCCGGCGCAACGAGTCCCCCGAAATCTCCAGGGTGCGGCGATTGTCGTCGAAGGTGCCCATCCGCATCCGCTCGGCGCGCAACAGCTGCGTGTCGACATCGGCGACGCTGCGCTGTGCGCCCTTGGGAAATCGCTCCGACTCCGCCAGCAGGACACCGTTCTCATAGATCATGGTCTGGCCGTCCCACGCCAGGTCGGTGCTCGACTCCCCCTCGCCCGCAGCGGCGTAGACGTAGGCCGCCAGGCAGCGCGACGACGCCGACCGGGCCAGTAGCTTGCGGTCTTCGGCGCGGCCGACGGTGATGGGACTGCCCGACAGGTTGGCCAGTACGGTGGCGCCGGCCAGCGCAGCCCTTGCACTCGGCGGCACCGGCACCCACATGTCTTCGCAGATCTCCACGTGCAGCACGAAATCCGGGTAATCGGACGCCGCGAACAGCAGGTCGGGACCGAAGGGCACGTCGACTCCGGCGACCCGGATGGTTCCGCTGACATCGTCACCCGGCGCCATCTGCCGCCGCTCGTAGAACTCGCGGTAGGTCGGCAGGTACGACTTCGGGGCGACGCCCAACAGCTTCCCGCGGTGCACCACGACGGCGCAGTTGTAGACGCGGTGGCGGTAGCGCAACGGCGCACCGACAACCAGGACCGGCAACAGCTCCGCCGAGCCGGCCACGATCTCGGCCACCGCTACCTCGACGGTGTCGAGCAGGGTGTCCTGCAGCAGGATGTCGTCGATCGAATAGCCCGACAACGTCAACTCGGGGAACACGGCCAGCGCCACGCCGTCGTCATGGCATTCGCGGGCCGTCGCCAGCACCGCTTGGGCATTGGCGGGTGGATCGGCGATGGTGGTGTGCAGCGTGCAGGCGGCGACGCGCACCAACCCGTGGCGGTATGCGGAGTAGAAGTCCACAGCTCCATTGTCGCAAAGCCCCATGCAAAACCCATTAACAACACCAGTGTTGTCAATTGCGCGCAAATAGGTGTTTCCGACCAGGGGCATCGGCGGCCAATCATTGTGTGCAACCGGTCGAACAGCAGACAAGGAGCGGCCCGTGACCTCAGTCGCCAAGGTCCTCGATGCCAACACGGCATTAGCAGACCGCGCGCGAGCGGTCATTCCCGGCGGAATGTACGGCCATCAGGCCATCCGGCATCTCTCCCCCGCCTATCCACAGTTCTTCGCGTCCGGGGAGGGCGCCCTCGTCACGGATGTCAACGGCAACGAGTACGTGGACCTGATGTGCACGTGGGGTCCGGTTGTCCTCGGGCACCGTGACCCTGCTGTCACCCGCGCCGTGGAGGCGCAGATGGCGCTGGGCGACTGCCTCGACGGCCCAGGAACTGTCCTGGTCGAGTTGGCCGAGACACTCGTCGACACCATCGCCGACGCTGACTGGATCTTGTTCGGCAAGAACGGCACAGACGCCACAACAGCCTGCCTGACGATTGCTCGTGCGCACACGTCGCGGTCCGTGGTCCTGGTGGCGCGCGGCGTGTATCACGGTGCGGCACCATGGTGTACACCCGATCCCACCGGCACGCTGCCCACCGACCGGGCGGCGATGGCTTATTTCGACTACAACGATCGCGCCAGCTTCGATGCCGCAGTGGACTCGGCGGGTGACACCCTCGCCGGCGTGATGCTCACCCCGTTCCGCCACGTCGAGGGCGAGGACCAGGAACTCGTCGACATCGAGTTCGCCCGGCACGTGCGGAGGCGATGCGACGCGGCGGGCGCCCTGCTGATCCTCGACGACGTCCGCTGTGGTTTTCGGCTCGCGCACGGCGGCAGCTGGGAACCGATCGGAGTGCGGGTCGACCTCAGCGCGTGGAGCAAGGCGATCGCGAACGGATACCCCCTTGCCGCCGTCACGGGCACAGACGCCGTCAGGGATGCGGCATCGTCGGTGTTCCTCACCGGATCGTTCTGGATGAACTCGACGCCGATGGCCGCGGCGCTGGCCACCATCGGCAGGCTCGCCGAGATCGACGGCGTCGCCCTGATGCGCCGCGCGGGTGCTCGGCTGCGTACCGGGATGGTGGCGCAGGCCGCCGACGCCGGGTTGTCCATCGCCTACACCGGACCCGACGTCATGCCCTATCTGACCTTCACCGGCGACGTCGGCCACGAGCGGATGACATATTTCGCCGAAGTCGCTCTCGCGCAGGGTGTTTACCTGCATCCGAAGCACAACTGGTTCATGTCCTGCGCAATGGATGACGACGTCATCGACCGAGCTCTCCGCGGCACCGAGGCCGCCTTCGCCGAGGTGCGCAAGCGCTTCGGCCCCAGCGTCTAGCCGCACCGACCGACCCGAGGAGGCCTTCGTGACCGTCGAACAACCAGCCGAAACCCATATCGCTGCATCAGATCCGGCCAATCCGCACGACGCGAAGGTCGCATCCTTCGGATATGCCCAGGAACTCAAACGCACGTTGCATTTCTTCTCGTTGTTCGCCATATCCTTCTCGATCGTCTCGATATCGACCGGCATCTTCTTGAACTACGGTTTCGCGATCAATCAGTTCGGCGGGGCGTCGATCTGGACATGGCCGATCGCTGCTGTCGGTCAGATCGTCATGGCACTGCTCATCGCCGAACTGTCGACCAAGATTCCCTTGGCGGGCTATGCCTACCAGTGGGGAGCGCGCCTCGTCGGGTCGACATACGGCTGGTACACCGGCTTTTTCGGTCTGCTGTACATGAGCATCACCGGCGGGGCGATCATCCTGCTCGGGGCGACTCCGCTGCTGTTCGACGCCCTCGGCGTCAGCCCGCCCAATGGGGTGCTGCTCGGCGTCGCGATCGCGATCCTGCTCTTCACCGTCGTGGTCAACATCGTCAGCGTGCAGTTGGCCGCGCGCGTCAACAACACCGCGGTGGTCGCGGAAATCATCGGCACCGTCCTGCTGGCGGTCACCGTCATCGTCGCCTTCGGGCTCTACAGCGGCGATGCGGGCGGTTCGGTGGCCAACCTCTGGAACACCACGGGCACAGCAGGTTCCGGGATCGGCCACTTCGTCATGGCCGGTCTGCTCGGCATTTACACGATGGTCGGTTTCGAGCTGTCCGCCGACCTGACCGAAGAGGCCGTCGATTCACAGAAGGCTGTGCCGCGGGGTGTGCTGACCGGCGTCATCGGCTCGGCAGTCCTGGGCATGCTCGCGCTGATCTGCTTCACGGTGGCGATGCCGGATCTCGGTGCCGCGCAGGCATCCTCTCAGCCGATCGTCACGATCGCCGAGTTCTACCTACCGACGGTCGTGGTGAAGATCTTCATCGTGGTGGTGGCCTTCTCGATGATCGCCCTGGTGATTGCCAACCAGGCCGCGCAGGCGCGGCTGATGTACAGCATGGGCCGGGACAACATGTTGCCATTCTCTGCGCACTTCCGTGTGGTCAATCCCCGGACCAAGACACCGCTGCGGGCGCTCGTGGTCGGCGGCGTCGTCAGTGTCTGCTTCATGGTGTACGGCTTCCTGCAGACGGATTCGTTCACCACCCTGGTCGGCGCGACGTCGATAGCGCCGTATCTGGTGTACCTGTTGATAGTCGGCTCCTACATGCGCAGGAGACCCACACTGGCGGCCGCCCCAGGCGCGTTCAACCTGGGGCGGTGGGGAGCCCCACTGATGGTCATCGGTCTGGTGTGGATCGTGACCGCACTGCTGATCCTGACCATTCCGTCCGATTTCCATGGCGCGGTGAAGGTGGTGGCCGGGGCCACCGTGCTCGCGATCCTGTGGCACGTTGCCGTCCTGCGCGGCCGGATCAAACGCGGTGAGGCGGGGGTGGCCGCGTTCTCCGACTCTCTCAAGCGGGTCTGACCGCCTACTTCTCGCCGAAGGGGTGTTCGATCCGTCTGACGGTCTCGGCCTCGCGGTCGCGAACCTCTTGCGCCACTTGGTTGAACGCCACGGCCAGCGGTGACACCCGGTCACGTCGCCATGCGATCGCCAGGGTTGATCCCGGCACGTCGACGATCGGGATGTACCGCACGCCCGGGTTGGGGATGTAGCGCATGATGGCCGCCGGGTTCACGGTGCAGGCCAGCCCCGCGGCGATCAACTCGATCTCTTCGGTGTTGGTCGTGGTCGGAGTCAGCAATGGCTCGGTGCGCCCCGTTCGGTAGTCCTGCAGACTCCAAAAGCGTCGGTATTCCTCGTCATCTGAGCGACCGACCGCCAGCGGGATGTCGAGGATGTCGGCCACCTCCAGTGTGTCCCGCTTGGCGAGCGGGTGCCGCACCGAGACGGTCAGCACGCGGGGCTCGACGAACAGTGTGTGGGTCACGAGGTCGGGGTCGGCCAGCGGCGGTCTGACGATCGCGACGTCCGCCCAATGATCGGACAGCCCGGCGCTTTGATCGGGCAGCGCGAACTCCCGCATCTCGATGTCCACGTTGGGAAATCGGCGGCTGAACTCCTCCACGATGTGCGGTGTCAGTTCGAGCGCTGCGCCCATACCGAACCCGATGCGCAGCCGGCCCACGGTGCCCTCGTGGTGCCGACGAGCCTCATCGATACCCGCGTCGAGGCCGGCGAGTGCCGACTGCACGTGGCGCAGGAACGCCTCGCCGGCCGGCGTCAGCTCGACCGAGCGGGTGGTGCGGTAGAGCAGCACCACGCCGAGTTCGTCCTCGAGATCGCGGATCTGACGCGACAGTGACTGCTGGGCGACGAAGAGTCGCGCCGCGGCCCTGGTGAAGTGCCGTTCCTCGGCGAGCACCGCGAAGTAACGCAGCTTGCGCACCGTCAACTCCATGCTGGGACGATATCGCCGTCGGGCCGCCGGCACGTCATGACCGCACGCCGCGGCTATCCTCGATGAGGTGGATGCCCCGGAGCTGGTCAATGTGCTCGCCGGTCGGCGCGTTGCGGTGCTGACCGGCGCGGGCTTGTCCACGGATTCCGGCATCCCGGACTACCGCGGCCCGGACTCGCCGCCCAGCAACCCCATGACCATCCGGCAGTTCACCTCCGATCCGGTGTTTCGCCAGCGCTACTGGGCCCGGAACCACGTCGGGTGGCGGCACATGGACTCGACAGCACCCAATGCCGGACACCGCGCGCTGGCCGCCCTCGAACACGCCGGGGTGGTACCCGGTGTCATCACGCAGAACGTCGACCTGTTGCACACCAAGGCCGGCAGCCGCGTCGTGGTGAACCTGCACGGGACATACGCCCGGGTGGTGTGCCTGGCCTGTGGATTCACCGTCAGCCGGGCCGTGCTGGCCGACCAACTCGAAGCCCTCAACCCGGGCTTCATCGAACGGACGGAGGCCGTCGGAGGCATCGCGGTGGCACCCGACGCCGACGCGATGGTGTCCGAGACGGCGTCCTTCCGGTACGTCGACTGTCCCAGGTGCGGCGGTATGCTCAAGCCGGATATCGTTTATTTCGGCGAGAGTGTCGCCAAAACTGTTGTCGACGAGGCTTATTCGATAGTCGACACGTCCGACGCACTGCTGGTTGCGGGGTCGTCGCTGACCGTGTTCTCCGGCTATCGGTTCGTCCGGCACGCCGCTGCGCACCACAAGCCAGTTGCGATCATCAATCGCGGGCCCACCCGTGGTGACCACCTTGCCACCGTGAAGCTGGACAACGGCTGCTCGGAGATGCTCACACTGCTGGCCAGCGATCTCGACGCGCTCAGAACCGACAGGGCATACTCCGGATTGCATGGATGAAATTGCCTGCGACGTAGGATGGTTCGCCTACCTGCAGGTCGGGGATCTGCGTCAGCAGTTCGCCGAACATGGCACGTAGCTGCGCTCGCGCGACATGCGCCCCGAGGCAGAAGTGCCGTCCACCGCCACCGAACCCCAGATGGGGGTTGGGGCTGCGGCTCAGGTCGAACCGTCCGGGCGCGTCGAAGACATCCTCATCCCAGTTGCCCGACGAGTAGAACATGACCACCTTCTCGCCGGCCCGGATCTGCTGCCCGCTGAGCTCGTAATCCGTTGCCGCCGTGCGCCGGAACGTCATCACCGGGGTGGCCCAGCGCACGAACTCCTCGACCGCTCCCCCGATCCGCTCGTCGAACGCGGCGGTGAGCCACGCGCGCTGCTCGGGATGATCGGACAGCGCCTTCATCCCGTGGCTGATGGTCTGCCGCGTGGTGTCGTTCCCGGCCACCGCCAGCAGGACGAAGAACGCAGCCACCTCGGCATCGGTGAGCCGGGCTCCTTCGACCTCGGCGTGCACCAGCGCGCTGAACAGGTCGTCACCCGGGTTCTCGCGACGCTCGGCGGCCAGCACGAGCGCAACCTGGTGGAGATACATCTGGCTGGCGATCAGCACTTCGAGCGGGTTGCGGCCGGCGAGGTACTCCGGGTCGCCCCACGACACCATGGCGTCTGCCGCATCGGCGACCCGATGCCGGTCCGCCGCGGGGATGCCGACCATATCCGAAAGGGTGCGCAGCGGAAGCTCTTTCGAACAGTGCTGGACAAAGTTCACGCCGCTGCCCGCCGCGCGGAGTTCCTCGACGATGGTCTTGGCGTTGGCTTTGATTGAATCCTCGATACGGCGCACCTGACGCGGCGTGAAGGCGGCGTGCACCACCTTGCGGATCAGCGTGTGCCGCGGCGCATCCATGGCCAGGAAGGACTGTGACGCTTCCAGTAATTCAGGCGGGACGTTCTCGAACATCACACCCTGCCCTGACAGGAAAACTTCGCTGTTGCGACTGACTGCGACGATGTCGGCGTGCCGGGTCACCGCCCAGTAACCGGGGTCCGATGGATCCGGCAACAGAGAATCCTCGACGGGTGGGTGCCAACTCACCGGACGCCGTGCGCGCAGCTCGGCGAACGCCGGTTCCCGGTCGGCGGCCGTGGTGGTCCAGAACGCCCGCGACGACAGTTCGATCGGGTCGTACGCGCGGTCGGTGGCGGGGCGCGGGGGTGTGATCGACGGCACAGTCATGGCCGAGACACTACGACTAGACACTCCGTCTAGTCAAGACGAACAGTTCTTCGATACAGTGCGGTCATGCCATCGGTCACGCGGAAGTCGCAGGCCAGCCGTCAGGCGAGGCGCGAGGACATCGAGCGGCGCCTCCTCGATGCGACCGATCGCTTGATGGCCGACGGCGCCAGCTACACCGAACTCAGCGTCGATCGACTGGCCACCGCGGCCGGGATCTCCCGCGCGAGCTTCTATATCTACTTCGAAGACAAGGGCCACCTGCTGCGCCAACTCGCCAGGCAGGTGTTCGTCGATCTCACCGAGGCCGCGCAGCGGTGGTGGTCGGTCGCCGAACGGCACGATCCGACCGATGTCCATGCCGGAATGGCCGCGGTGATCGCCGGCTATCGGCGTCATCAGCCCGTATTGGTGGCGATCAACGAGATGGCGTCCTATGACCGGCAGGTCGGCGACACCTACCGCGCGCTGCTCGACGGCGTCGCCGAGCGATTGGCCCTCGTCATAGCACAGGGCCAAGCCGCCGGGATGATCCGCGCCGAGGTGCGCGCGGCCACCGCCGCCAGCACGCTGACCTGGATGGTGGAACGCACCTGCCAGCAGAACCTGCCCCGCAACCCGGCCGACTACGATGCCGAACTGGCCGACACGCTCACCGAAATCGCTTGGGGTGCCCTATATC
>CAMFLL010000334.1 GCA_945957405.1 uncultured Mycolicibacterium sp.
ATCCGAGAGCTGTCGGTGCACATCCCGTGTGGTGTATTGCGCGGCCCCGTGCAGAACACCCGTTATCCGCTGCTGGGCTCAGAAGTACGGTGGCAGTCCTGCAGGGACGAGGACGCCCCCGAGCAGTGGGAGCATTGCGACGTCTCGCGACTACATGAGCTGTGCGTCATCTGCTTCCGCGCCACCGCGGGTGGCCCAACGAAGTGGTCATGGCTCGCCTGCGAGAACTGCCGCGAGGTCAACGAGGCGAAGGCGTCGACCCTGGGAGTTCGGCCGATCGCGCTGGGGCGGCACAGTCTGATGAACGGTATCGGGGTCGGGCGGCGAGGGTCCGTGGTGCAGCGCGAACGGCAGGTTGCCCGGCTGGTGTCGTTCTCACTGGGTGATCCGCGCCTGGGCGATTGGGAAAGGCACGAATACCGCCGACTGGCAGGCAGATTCGACCCGCTCGCAGACATCCCGCTTCGGGTATGGCAGGAAGAGTGGCCGCCAGGTCGGGACGCGTCGAGGGATGCGTTCGCACGATTGCTTGCCCGGACGGAGGCGCCGGGTTCTAGATAAGGGAGGGAGAACACAGTGATCAGTCATGAGGTGGACAAGGCCACCGAGGACCTTTGCGAGGGTCACGAACTGCTCGCGCGGTGGGAGTATGAATTGGACACGAGTGACGACGACAACTATCCGTTCGTCAGCAATGGCCAGCTGCTGTTGCGCGGCGATGGTGTGGTCTTCCAACGCGTCTATCTGAGCGGTTCGCATGAATTCGACGGTTGGCGTACTTGCTATTGGGCGTCCGGAGATGAGCCCTACACCGTCGATGATGTCGGGCGAATCTTTCGGGAGGCACCCAACTACAGCATCGCCCGACTGCGGTAGGCCCAGTTCACCCGAATCGTCGGTGCCGTCAGATAACCTCCCGTCGAGCAGATGAGGGGAGGGACTGCTTTGACCATCACACCGACCGAGACGCCGCGCCTGGCCAACGCGGCCGAACGCCGCACCTGGCAGGCACTCGTCGACCAGTTGGAACCCAACGACCTCGTCGTCCCGGGACAACGCGTCACCGACCACCTGAAAGACCACGAGGTCGACTTCGTCGTCGGCATCGAAGGCGCCGGCATCGTGTGCCTGGAGGTCAAGGGCGGCGACGTCTGGCACGACGGCGAGAGCTGGCACCAGATGCGCGGCGGCCGGGACTGCAAGATCGAGCCGGTCCGCCAAGCCCGCGAAGCCTGTTACGCCTTGCGCGACTTCGTCGAGAAGGATCCGCGCTGGACGCAGGGACGCATGCGGTGGGACCACGTCGTCGTCCTGCCCAACGCCGAGATCTCCGCCGACTTCGGTCTACCGGAATGCCCGCGCTGGAAGATCATCGACCGCAACGACCTGCCCAATCTCGTCGCCAAGCTGCGCTACGTGCTGGTCCGCCAGGAACTCGACCGGCCACTACTGACTCGCATCGGCATCGATCAACTCACAACGGCGTTCAGCGGCAGGGGATTACCGCAACGCGATGTTGTCACGCGGGCCCTGGCCAACGAGGATGCCGCCGACGCGTTGACCGAACACCAGGCCGTCATTCTCGACGCGATCCGGCTGCTCAACCGGGTCGAAGTCCGCGGCGGCGCCGGTAGCGGCAAGACCTTCCTCGCGATGGAGCAGGCCCGCCGCCTCGCGCAGCGCGGGCAGCGCGTCGCCCTGGTCTGCTACTCACACGGCCTGGCGTCCTACCTGGAACGCATCGCCGCCACCTGGCGGCGCCGTCAACAACCGGCCTACGTCGGCGAGTTCCACGCCCTCGGCGTGCAGTGGGGCGCCCCCGAAGGCCCCGACGAGTCCCTGCGCACCGAAGAGACCGTGCAGTTCTGGGAGCACGACCTGCCCCGCCAAATGGCCGACCTGGCAGCCGAACTGGAACCCGGGCACCGCTTCGACGCCGTGGTGGTCGACGAAGCGCAGGACTTCGCCGACGCCTGGTGGGACCCGATGCTTGCCTCGCTGCGTGACCCCGTCGAAGGAGGGCTCTACGTCTTCAGCGACGAGGGTCAGCGGGTGTTCAACCGGCACGGCTCACCGCCGGTGCCGCTGGTGCCCCTGATCCTCGACCACAACCTGCGCAACACCCGGCAGATCGCTAACGCCTTCCAACCGCTCGTCGATCATCCGATGCGGTTCATGGGTGGTGAAGGCCCTGCCGTGACATTCGTGGCCTGCGACCGGCACGAGGCACTCAATGCCGGCGACGACCAGATCGACCTGCTACTCGACGAGGGTTGGCGCCCCGAGGATGTCGCCCTGCTGACCACCGGCAGTCGCCACCCCGAGCAGGCCGAACGCCAAAAAGAAGGCAGCAAGGCGTACTGGGACACGTTCTGGGACACCGATCAGGTGTTCTACGGTCACGTGCTGGGTTTCAAGGGCCTCGAACGTCGCTGCGTTGTGCTGGTGGTCAACGAGCAGGGCAAGTTCGAACGCTCCCGCGAGCGGCTCTACGTCGGATTGTCCGGCGCCCGTGACCAACTCGTCGTCTGCGGTGATCCCGAGTTCATCCGCGAGGTCGGCGGACCGGACTTGGCACGGCGCCTCGGCATCACGTCGTGAACTGGTCGACGAGCAACTGCAACCGCTCCGACTCATAGCCGGGACGTAGCCGGCCGGCGCGGCCGAGGGTGACCAGCCCGTGCAGGGCGGCCCACAACACCTCGGTGAGCGAGTCGGCATCCTGCTCGCCGGCGACGAGGTCGACCGTCTGGTGCAGCTCGGCGAACGCCGCCGTCAACTGAGCCGGTGTGTCTTCGGCGCCGAAATGCAACGTGGTCGTGCGGGTGAACATCGCGTCGTACACCGCCGGGTTGTCCCGCGCGAAGGTCAAGTAGGCGTTCGCAATTCGGGTCAGGGCTTTACCGCGTCGACCAGCGCGGGCAGCCCGAAGCACCTCCGCAAGCTCGCCGAACCCGTCGAGAGCAACGGCGTCGGCGATCTGTTCCATGCCGGCGAAGTGCTTGTACAGCACCGGCTGGCTGTACTCGATCTCAGTGGACAGCCGCCGGGTCGTAACGGCATCCCAGCCTTCGGCCTCGGCCACCTCTCGGGCCGTGGCGATGATCAGCTGTCGACGCGCGGCCCGCTCACGCTCACGCCGATCTTCAATGGGCATGCTTGATGGTATCACTGCTAGAAGTTCTAGCGCTGCTATTGACGCCAGATCGAGGTGGGGTTAGCATTGCTAACACTTACGAAGGAAAGGGTTGAAATATGAGCCTCGACCTCATGACCCATGTCGCTGCACTGATCGCGCTGCTGGGAACCGCCGTGGTCTACGGCACCGACACGTTTTGCGCGATCGTGCTGCGACCGGCCTTGGCGTCGGTCGACGACCGTGCCCTGGTCGCGCTCACCGGAAACGTGCACCGCTACGGGGACCGGCGAATGCCGGTGCCCGGCGTGCTCGGGATTGTCGGCACCGCCGTATGCGCGGTGCTGGCTACGGTGACCGCGCACTGGACGCAGGCCGTCGCTGCAGGTATCGCCCTGACCCTGTTGCTCATCTGGATCGCGCTCTACGCGCGGGTGAGTGCACCGATCAATCGACAACTGACGGCCGCAGCCGAGTCCGGCCAGACGCTGATGAACGGGCGTGCGCTGCAGTCGAAGTGGGACAGCATCATTGGCGCCCGCGCGATGCTGCAGGGTCTGGCGGTGGCCGCGCTGTCTGTGGTCCTGGTCAGCTGAAGGAGCACGGACATGACCGCCGTCGCCTACACACTCGCCGGACTGATCGCCGCGGGCATCATCTTCATCGGCGCACGATTTCTCGTCGCACCGCGCGTCGCCGCCGCCGGATATGGAGTGCAGCCAAGCCAGCCGAACGCCTACCTGAGCGTCAAAGGCATCCGCGATATCGCCTCAGGGCTGTTCCTCATCATCCTGATGGCCGTCGGCGAGACCCACCTGCTCGGCTGGGTGATCCTGGCCGCCACCATCATTCCGGTCGCCGACGCGGCCATCGTGCTCAGCAACGGCGGCACCAAGTCGATCGCCCTGGGCGTGCACGGCCTGACCGCCGTCGTCATGCTCATCACCTCAGCGCTGTTGCTTCTGCCCTAGATGCTGGTGGCGCCGGTCAGCGTGGCGAGGTCAGAGGAAATCAGCACCGCATTGCCGTCAGGATCCTCGACCAAGGCCGCATACGGACCGTTGATGTGCGCCGGCGCCGTTCGTCCATGATAGCCGGCGGATGTCAACGTGTTCCACAGGGCGTCGACACTCGCATCATCGCCCACCACGAATTCCATGACCTGCTGGTAGCCGCTTTCGGGCCGTGCCCAGTCAGCGTCGTATCGAACGGCAACGTCGCCGGTCGTGAAGATGATGCTGAGACCATTGGTCATGCGGTAGATCGCCACGGGTCGGTCGGCACGCGGATCGGGGATATCGAGTCCGAGTCGTCGGTAGAACTCGATGGTCTTCGTGAGATCGCGGGCGTAGAGGACGATCATGCCGAACTGGATGTCCATGGCTCAGGCCACCGTCTTTCGTCCCGACAGCGTGAGGACGCAGTCGAAGATGTCGGGATCGGTCGGCGGCGTCTGCCTGGCGAAAGACCGAAGCACGCGCTGGGTAACGGCGGGGTCCGGCCGGTAGTGCAGGCCAAGGGCCTCGGCGACGTCCCAGGTGCGGATCACCGTATTGCTGATCTGCGCGTCGTAAAGGGTGGCGGCGTCAACGGCCTCCGTAGCTGCGAACGCGTCCTCCATCAGGCGCGCCGTCCTGCGGTAATCCGATTCGAGTCCGCAGCCCCCGTACACGTCCACCCGGGCATCCAGGTCTAGGGGGATTCGTGAGATCGGCTTGCCTGCAACAGTTGTGGCGGTCGCGATGTTCTGCTCCAGCAGATGTCGATACAGATCAGCCAAATCTCCGGTGGTTCCCGGAATGGGTCGGCTGAGATCGCCGTGCGTGACCTCGGACAGGAATCCGGCGAGATCCTCCGTCAATGTGTGTAGGAGCGATACGTCAATTGTAGGCATGAATAGATCGTAAGCGTGAACATACGAATTGTGCAAGGTGACTGGTTCGGGGGTCGTCGAGTAGCCCACCTCAGCGCGACAAACCGCGACAACAGCGACAAACTGCTAGGCGCCGCGCACCTCACCGAAGATCGCGTCCCAGTCGTCGGTGCGATCAGACGGCATGGCTTCCTCCCGCAGGTCCGCCACTCTGCTGCGGATCCGTTGATCGGTCGACCGCGGAATGAACCCGGGGCCATAGAGGTTTCGGTCCCGACGCTCGACCCGCCCCAGCGCCACTTCCCAGCGCAACGAGTCCGACACCGTCTTCGACGGGCGACCGTTGACGCCGAATCGCGCCCGGCTGAGTTCGTCGATCAGATCGCGGATGGTCATGGGGCCTTGGTCGGCCAGCGTCAGGGCGAGCACGTATCGAAGCTCGATCCCGCGCAATACTTT
Organism: uncultured Mycolicibacterium sp.; assembly: GCA_945957405.1. Classification (GTDB taxonomy): domain Bacteria; phylum Actinomycetota; class Actinomycetes; order Mycobacteriales; family Mycobacteriaceae; genus Mycobacterium. The sequence goes on from CAMFLL010000334.1 coordinate 5,469, forward strand.
CGGTGTGTCCATGGCGAGACACTCGCACCAGGGTCTGACACGACGAAATTTGTCGCTATTGTCGCGGGTTGTCGCGCTGAGCTGGGCACATCGACAACTCACTCTCCGGCGGTGACGGATGGGGCCAATGTGACCCAGCGTCGCCAGCCGACCCCGCGGCTCACCCCGCCCAGACGTCCTCGACGTAGTGGTCGGACTCCACCAACGCGTTGAGCCAGTCGCGGGCCGCGGCGTCGTCGGAACCGGTGCGCGCCGAGTAGATGCCGCGGAACGCGTCCCGCACAGCCGGCGCCATCCGGCCACCGTCGCCGCACACGAACACATGGGTGTTCTTGGCGGGATCTCCGAGCAGCTCCCAGACGTCGTCGGCGTCGGCGGCGATCCGGTCCTGCACGTACCGGACCCCGTCCTGCGGAGCCCGGGAGAACGCGGGCCGCATCCGCACGATCCCTTCCGCTTCGGCACCTTCGAACAGGTCACGGAAGATGTAGTCGACGTCGGGGTCGCGGACGCCGAAGAAACACAGCGCCGGCGAGAACGGTTCACCGGCCTGCTTGGCCGCCAACCGATCACCGAGGAATCCGCAGAACGGCGCGACGCCGGTGCCCGCGCTGACCAGGATCACATTCTTCTGCGCATCGGCACCGGCCCGGAACGCCTGCCGCGCCGGATCGACCCTGGCGCGGATCTGCGTACCGGGCGCCATCGACGCCAGATGGTTGGACGCCACCCCCTTGAACAAACCCTCCCCGGAGCGGGCCGGGGTGTCGAGCACACTGACGATCAGCGCCACCTCATGCGCCGACAACCGCGACGACGACGCGATCGAATAGTGCCGCGGCGTCATGGGTTCCAGCAGTTCCAGCAGGTCCGCACCGGTCAGTACACAGGCCGTGAACTCGGCGATGCATTCCAGCGGGCTCAGCACGCACGGGTCAGGCGAGTCGGCAAGCTCCTCGAGCCGCTGGCGTTCGGGCTCGCAGGGATTGGCCGCGGCGAGCTTGCGCAACTGTGACGGCGTCGCCGGCTTCCGAAGCTCGACGAAATGGGTGAGCAGTTCGCGCACGCTCACCTCGCGGTCCAGCGCAATGAGCCGGCGTGACGTGCGGCGCGGGTTGATCGACAACCGCAGCTCCGGGTCGATCCCCAACCGCTCGATCACGACGTCCACGACGTCGGGCGGATTGTCGGCGAGCACTGTCAGGTGATCACCCGTCGAGTATTCGATGTCGGACGGAAGGGCCACGCGGACATAGTGTTTGGCCTGACCGAGCGAGTTGTCGGCGCTCACCAGTTCGTCGTTGAGCGTGACGGTCATCGGTTGCACGGCGAAGCGGGTGTCGATCGCCGTGGTGAGCGGCCCGGTGATCAGGTGCAAGTCATACAGCGGCTCGGAGTTGCTGCTCAGCGGGGTGGCATCGGGGTCACCGTAGTGTTCCGAGAGGGCAGCCCAGAGGGCGCCGGTGAACTCCTCGAGAGTCCCGGTCAGATCGCCGGAGGTGTCGGCCGAGGCGCGGGGGAGCAGGGGCCGACCGCCGAGTTCGGTGAGCCGTTCGTCGATACGCTTGGGGATTGCCTGATACGTGTCGGCCCAGTTGTGATCTCCGACGCCCAGCACCGCGAACCACGGATTGCCCTGCAGCGCAGCCTCATCGCCGAACAGCCAGGTGACGAACTCGCGGGCGTCGTCGGTCGGCTGCCCGTTGTACGACGACGCGACGATCAGGATGGCATCGGCCTCGGGAAGCCCACCGGCGGCGTCGTCGAGCGGGCCAACCGTGACCGCGCAGCCGATATCGGTGGCTTCCTCGGCGAGCTGCTTCGCGAGCGCCCGGCAGGTGCCGAGGTTCGAGCCGTGCAGCACGGCCAGGGTGGTCCCCGCCTTGACCGGTGTGGTCGCGGCCGTGGTGACGGAAGGCGCGGACGGCGCCGCCGCGGCGTGTCGGCGATCCTCCGGGGTGCGCCTGACCAGGTCGAGGTGGAAGCCGACCGGCCGGCGGCTGAGCGGGCTGTCCCACTGCAGCACATAGTGTTGCGAGTCGACCAGCCGGTAGCGGTGGACCAGTCGCGCGATCAGCATGGCGGCCTCGTGCAGGGCGAACTGCCGCCCGATGCACGACCGCTCCCCGGTGCCGAACGGTTTGAACAACGCGGTGGGCCTGCCGTCGGCCAGAGCCGGATCGAACCGGCCGGGGTCGAACAGTTCGACATTGTCGCCCCACTGCGGCTGCCGGTGCAGCGCTCCGGTCAGTATGGTGACGGCCTCACCTTGCTTGATCGGGTAGGCGCCGCCGATGACGGTGTCCGCCAACGCCATTCGGTCGAAGTTGAGCACCGGCGGGGACAGCCGCAGGGTTTCGCTGATCACCTGACGCAGATAGGCGAGCTTGCCGACGTCGTCGTACGTCGGCACGTAATCGTCGTCGGGGCCGAAGGCCGCGTCGACCTCGGCCTGGACACGGGCCAGCACCGCCGGATGGTGCACCAGGTTGTAGACCGCGTTCGGCATCAGTTCGGACGTGGTCAGCTGCCCCGCGATGAGGAACGTCATGATCTGGTTGCGGACGTTCTCCGAATCCAGCACGGGCTGCCCGTCGGCGTCGTGGCCCAGCATCACGTACAGCAGATCATTGCCTGTCCCGGTAGCACGATGACCGGCGATCAGCTCATCGAAGTACGCGTGCAACGCAGCGCGGTCGTCCTCGAACTGCGGGGTCTCGCCTCGTGTAACGCCCTCGATCAGGGCCGAGGTGAA
>CAMFLL010000335.1 GCA_945957405.1 uncultured Mycolicibacterium sp.
TGGTTTTTGCCGGTGCCACTCGGCGGATGCGTACTGGAATTACAGTCTCGGCGCGTGATGTGGCGGCGGCGGCATGGGGTTGCTGCCCCCCCTTCCGTCGAGACTGTGGTTTTTGTCGGTGTTACTCGGCGGATGTGTACTGGATTTACAGTCTCGGCGAGTGATGTGGCGGCGGCGGCATGGGGTTACCCACCCTTCCGTCGAGACTGTGGTTTTTGCCGGTGTTACTCGGCGGATGTGTACTGGAATTACAGTCTCGGCGAGGGACGAAGGATCAAGGGGTGTAGCCGAACGGCAGCAGGATGCTCTTCGGCTCGCAGTAGGCCTCGATACCCTCGGGACCGTTCTCGCGGCCGATGCCCGAGTTCTTGTAGCCACCGAAGGGCGAACCCGGGTCGAAGGCGTACATGTTGACCGCATACGTACCGGTGCGGATCTTGCGGGCGATCTCCAGGGCACGCTTGTTGTCGGTGGTCCACACGCTGCCGGCCAGGCCGTACACCGAGTCGTTGGCGATCCGGATGGCGTCATCCTCCGTCTCGTAGGGGATCACCGCCAGCACAGGACCGAAGATCTCCTCCTGAGCGATGGTCATGGAATTGTCGACATCGGCGAACACCGTGGGCTGGACGAACCAGCCGCTGTCGAGACCCTCCGGACGCCCGCCGCCGGTGACGATGCGCGCACCCTCCTCGACACCCTTCTTGATGTAACCCTCGACGCGCTCACGCTGCTTCTCACTGATCAGCGGACCGATCGCGCTGTTCGGGTCATCGGGCAGGCCGACGGGCATCGCGGCGACGAAAGATGCCACCTTCTCGACGATTTCGTCGTAACGCGACCGCGGCGCCAGGATTCGGGTCTGGCCCACACACGCCTGACCACAGTTCATCAAGCCCGAGAACACCAGCATCGGCAGCGACGAGTCCAGGTCGGCGTCCTCGAGGATGATTGCGGCCGACTTACCACCCAACTCCAGCGTGCACGGCTTGAGCCGGTCGGCGGCCAACTTGCCGATCTCCTTGCCCACCGCCGAGCTGCCGGTGAAGGTGAACTTGTCCAGCTCGGGGTTGGCGGTCAGTGCGCGGCCGGTCTCCGGACCGCCGGGCACCACCGACAGCACGCCCTCGGGCAGGCCCGCCTCGGCGAAGACCTCGGCCAGGGCGTTGGTGGACAGCGGGGTCTCGGCGGCCGGCTTGAGCACCACGGTGCAACCGGCCAGCAGCGCGGGTCCCAGCTTGTTGCACGCCAGGAAGAACGGCACATTCCACGCGACCACAGCGCCGACCACGCCGACGGGCTCCCGCGTCACCAGAGTCTGGCCGTAGATGCCGTCGCGGATCTCGTCCCAGGTGAACTTGTCGGCAGCCGACGCGTAGTACTGCAGACCGGACACGCCAGCGCCGTACTGCATGATGTCGACGATCATCGTCGGCTGACCCGTCTCGAGCTTGAGCAGGTGCTTGAACAGGTCGGCCCGGTCTTCGATGAGCTTGACCGCGTTGGCGATGACGGCTTGGCGTTCCTCGGGTTTCATGGTGGGCCACGGGCCCTCGTCGAAGGCTTTGCGCGCTGCGGCGCATGCGGCGTTGACGTCGGCTTCGGCCGCCATCGGCACCTGACCGACCTTCTCGCCGGTGGCGGGGGAGAAGACCTCGATCACCTCGTCGGTGGACGGCTCGACCCACTGACCGCCGATGAACAGCGTGTCGTAGTCGGTCTTGTAAACAGCCTCTGCAGTCTGTGTCATAGCGCACACCCTACCGATTCGGCGGTAAAACAAGAACATGTTTCAATCTGGGAATTGGCCAGGGCGAAGGACGAGCACCAGGTTGCTCACCAGAAACTCCCGCAGCACCGGTACCGAGGTCATCCACCACGCCCATCGCGGGTGGTAGCGGGGGAATGCGGCCATCAGCGCGCCGGTGCTGGCGGCCCAGTCCAGCCCGTCCGCCGCGGACACCGCAAAAAGTGACGATCCGTAGTTGTTCTTCGGCGGATGACCGTGTTTGCGGGTATAGCGGGCGGCGGCGCGGGCGCCGCCGAGGTAGTGCGTCAACCCCATCTCGTGCCCACCGAACGGGCCCAGCCACACCGTGTAGGACAGGACCACCAGGCCGCCGGGCCGCGTCACCCGCAGCATCTCCGCGCCGAGTTGCCACGGCGAGCGGACATGCTCGGCCACGTTGGACGACAACGTGATGTCCACGCTGGCGTCGGCGAACGGCAGGGCCATGCCCGAGGCGCGGACGAACATCCCGCTGCCGCGGTCCAGCGTTGGTGCGGCGTGCATTTCGCGCGGATCGGGTTCGACGCCGACGTAGTCCACGCCGCGCGCCGCGAACGCCTCGGCGAAGTAGCCCGGGCCGCCGCCGACGTCGAGCACCGTGCGCCCCGCAAGCTCGGCGTCGTGGGCGCCACGCCACAGATCGGCCACCATCGCGGCGGTGTCGTCGGCAACGGCGCCGTAGAAGCGGGCGGGCTCGGTCTGCTCGAAACGGAACTCCGAGAGCAGTCGTACCGCTCTGGCCAGGGTCGCCCGCCGCGCAAACGTGTGGGTGATCGCCACCGGGACCACCCTAGACAACCGTTAGGCTGTCTTCGATGTCTGTCCAACCCGTCCGCTCAGTGCTGATGCTGTGCTGGCGTGACACCGGTCACCCGCAGGGTGGCGGCAGCGAGATGTATCTGCAGCGTATCGGCGCGCACCTGGCCGAATCCGGTGTGTCGGTCACCCTCCGCACCGCCCGGTATCCCGGTGCGCCGCGCCGCGGTGTCGTCGACGGGGTTCGGATCAGCCGCGGCGGCGGACCCTACTCGGTGTACATCTGGGCGGGACTTGCGATGGTGCTGGCCCGTGTCGGCCTCGGGCCGCTGCGGCGGGTGCGCCCAGATGTGGTGATCGACACCCAGAACGGCATCCCGTTCCTGGCGCGACTGGCCTACGGTCGGCGCGCGGTGGTGCTCGTGCACCACTGCCATCGCGAGCAGTGGCCGGTCGCCGGGCGTTGGACGGGCCGGTTCGGTTGGTTCGTCGAATCGCGGCTGTCGCCATGGCTGCATCGCCGCAATCAATACGTCACGGTGTCCCTGCCGTCGATGCGGGATCTTGCCGAGTCGGGTGTCTCGCAGCGCCGAATCGCAGTGGTGCGCAACGGGCTCGACGACGCCCCGGCGAGCACGCTGACCGCACCGCGGTCCGCGGTGCCCCGGGTGGTGGTGTTGTCCCGGCTGGTGCCGCACAAGCAGATCGAGGACGCCCTGGACGCCATCGCGCTGCTGCGTGACCGGATCCCGGCGCTGCACCTCGACGTCGTCGGCGGCGGGTGGTGGCACCGGCGCCTGGTCGTGCACGCCGAGAACCTCGGTATCGCCGACGCGGTGACTTTCCACGGTCACATCGACGATGTCACCAAACATCAAGCGGTGCAACGGGCCTGGGTACATCTCCTGCCCTCCCGCAAGGAGGGCTGGGGCCTCGCGGTGATCGAAGCGGCGCAGCATGCCGTGCCCACCATCGGCTACCGGTCCTCGGGTGGTTTGACGGATTCGGTGGTCGACGGTGTCACCGGTGTGCTCGTCGACGATCACGCCGAGTTGGTCGACCGGCTCGAGCAGTTGCTGTCAGACCCGGTGCTACGCGACCAGCTCGGGCTCAAGGCGCAGGCCAGAAGTGCCGAATTCTCCTGGTCTGAGAGTGCCGACGCGATGCGCGGCGTGCTCGACGCCGTGCATGCCGGCGAGCACGTCAGCGGAGTGGTCTGAGCCCGGCTCAGCCCTTCGACAGTTTCGACACGAACTCCCCGGCCGTCATCGGCTCGGAGAACATCGGGTAGTCGTACTTCAGCGCGTTGTCGTGTTCCTCGGCCGAGGTGGCGGCGACACAATCACTGAGAGTGACGACGTGATAACCGTTCTCGTATCCCGTACGCATCGTCGACTCGACGCAGCAGTTGGTGAGGAAGCCGCCCAGGGCGATGGTGGTGATGCCCTTGCTGCGCAGGATGAAATCGAGGTTGGTGCTGGCGAAGGTGTCCAGACCGCGCTTGCCCTCGATGACGATGTCACCCTCCGCAGGCGTCAACTCGTCGACGATCTCGGCTCCCCACGTCCCCTTCACGAAGGCTTCGCCGTCGACGACGCCCTTGAGAATGCCGTACGGGTGCTTGGTGATCTCGCCGTAGCCGGGGGCGAAGGTGATGGGTGCGTGCATGACGGTGGCGCCGGCGCGCCGGGCGGCGTCAACGACCTCACGCGTGTTGGCGAGCATCTTGGTCTTGTCCATCACCTCGGCGACGGCGTCGTGCAGGACACCGCCCTCGGAGGTGAAATCGTTCTGGTACTCGATCAACACGACGGCGGTGGTGTTCGGGTCGATGGCCATGCTGAAACGCTAGTCCTCCACGCGGCTACAGCACTAGGAGATCGGTGCGCGCATATCGTCGTACCCGTCGACATGGTCCATGTGGTGATTTCCGATGAGGTGCTCGAACAGGATGTGTGTCTGCGTTGACGCCACGGCGGCGTCGGCGCTCAGCCGCAGCGTGACGAGGTCGCGGAGGTGCTCCGTGGACGTCGCCGCGACATGCACCAGAAAATCGTCGGCACCGCCCAGGAAGAAGATGTTCAGCACCGCGGGCAATTTGATGATCTTCTGCGCATACGCACGCATGCTGACCCGGGCCTGGACCCGCAGCCGGATGAACACCACAGCCTGGATCGGCAGCCCCACCGACGGGTAATGCACCTGTGCATGGGTGGAGATCAGCGCCTTGGTCTCCACGAGCCGCCTCAGTCGGGTGAGGGTCGTGGAGGGTGCCACGTGGAGCTTGTCGGCCAGGACGTTGTTCGCCATCCGGGCGTCGCGCGAGAGCTCCCACAGGATCTGTTCGTCGAGCCGGTCGAGGCGAATATTGTTCGCCGGCGACTGGTCGGAGAGGTCGTTTGACGAAATTTTCTTCACCATTCCTTGGATAAGGACCGCGATCTATGGCGCAAAGCGGCTTCTGGAGCAATTCTCTTCGACTGTATCCCAGCTCACATCGGGCGGCCAGGCCCGCGGGCGGGATCGGAATCGAAGGAGCGCACATGACACGGCAGCAGTCGGCGAAGGTCCGCGCGGTGGTGTTCGAGGACGTCGCGAGGGGGCCGGTGGTGGAGACCATCGAGCTCGCGGGGCCCGGTCCGAACGAAGTCGAGGTCGCCATCGTGGCCGCGGGCGTGTGCGGTACCGACCTGCACGTGGCGGTAGGTGATTGGGACATCCCTACACCAGTGGTACTGGGACACGAAGGCGCAGGCATCGTGACCGCGGTGGGTGAGGCAGTCACCGGTGTCGTGCCCGGAGATCACGTCATCCTCACGTGGATGCCGCGATGCGGGAACTGCCGACACTGCCAGGTAGGCCGGCCCTGGCAGTGCCTCCAGGTGGTCGAGGTGATCGAAACGCAGGGCGTGCTGTTCGACGGGACGTCGAGGTGGTCCAGCAACGGCGCTCCAGTGCACCACTTCTCGGGTGTCTCGTCGTTTGCCGAACGTGTGGTGGTCCCTGAGTCCGGTGCCGTGAAGATCCGCTCAGACGCACCATTGGACAGTGTCGTGATCATCGGCTGCGGTGTCGCGACAGGGGTGGGTGCCGTCCGAAATACGGCAGGGGTGCCCGAGGGCGCCACCGTCGCCGTCATCGGTTGTGGGGGAGTGGGACTCTCGTGTATCCAGGGCGCGCGACTGGTCAAAGCTGACCGAGTCATAGCCGTCGACGTCAATCCCGACAAGCTCGCTGTCGCCCGCCGGCTCGGCGCCACCGACACCATCAACGCCCAGACCGCCGACCCGGTCGCCGAGATTCGTGAGATCACCTCGGGGGGTGTCGATTTCGCCTTCGATGCGATCGGCAAGACCGTCACCACCGAACAGGCCGTCGCGGCTCTGGGCATCGGTGGCACGGCAGTGATCGTCGGACTGCCCCCTGAAGGCACGACGGCCCGGTTCGATCCGCTGGCACTGTCGGAGGCGAGTAGGAGGATTCTCGGCTCGCACTACGGGTCCATCGATCCCCATCGCGACATCCCGGAACTGGTCGACCTGTACATGGCCGGTCAATTGGATCTGGATTCACTGATCTCCAACCGCCGGCCGCTCGAGGAGGCCCGCGAGGCCCTTGACGACCTCAAGGCGGGCCGCGCACTGCGCACCCTGCTGATCAACACCAACCACTGAACCGATCGGGAAACACGAATGACAGAACAATCCGACTCACGCGCGCCGGCACCCTCGACCATCTACCGCGTGGTCAATCCGGCCACCGGCCAATTGGTGCGCACAGTCCCCGAATTCACCGACACGCAGATCGACGCGGCCATCGCCGATGCCGATGTGGCACAACGCAACGTGTTGTCGACGTACTCAGTCAGCGATCGCGCCGCGATGATCCGACGCGTGGGCGAACTGCACACCAAGCGTCGGGCCGAGTTGGCCGCGGTCATCACCGAGGAGATGGGCAAACCGATAGCGCAGGCACTCGAGGAGATCGACTTCTGCGCGGCGATCTACGAGTACTTCGCCGACAACGCGGAGTCGATGACGGCCGACGAACCGATCGCTCTTTCTGCCGGAGAAGGGGGCGCGCTGCTGCGGCGCAGCCCGATCGGCGTGGTGCTGGGCATCATGCCGTGGAACTACCCTTACTACCAGGTATCCAGATTCGCGGCGCCCAACCTGATTCTCGGCAACAGCGTAATGCTCAAGCCTGCGCCGCAGTGCCCGACGTCGGCCATGGCCATCGAGGACATCTTCCGTGACGCCGGATTCCCGCCGGGGGCCTACACCACGGTGTACCTCACCAACGACCAGGTCGCATCGGCGCTCGGCGACCCGCGCGTCCAGGGTGTCTCCGTCACCGGGTCAGAGCGTGCGGGATCGACGGTCGCCGCGGTGGCCGGACAGCACGTCAAGAAGGTCGTGCTCGAACTCGGCGGATCGGATCCCTTCCTGTTGCTCAGCACCGACGATCTGGATGCTGTGGTGTCCTCGGCGGTCGCGGCGCGGTTGGAGAACGCCGGCCAGGCCTGCAATGCCGCCAAACGGTTCATCGTGATCGACGATCTCCACGACGCATTCCTGGCGAAGCTCACCGCCTCGCTCGCGGCGGTCGAACCCGGTGACCCGACGGATCCCGCCACGGGCCTTGGCCCGCTGTCGTCGGCAGCGGCAGCCGACCGCCTCGAAGCGCAACTGGCGCGGGCGGTTACGCAGGGCGCGACCCTGGTCGCCGGTGGACAGCGGAGGGGCAACTTTTTCACACCGGCCGTCCTGACTGGAGTGGCACCTGCCGCCGATGCGTACCGCGAGGAATTCTTCGGACCGGTGGCGGTGGTCTACCGCGTCGCGTCAGAGACCGAAGCCGTCGACGTGGCCAACGCCACGCCGTTCGGGCTCGGCTCCTATCTGTTCACCACCGACCCCGAGCAGGCCGCCCGCGTGGCCGACCAGATCCAGGCCGGGATGGTGTGGATCAATGTCGTCGGCGGCGATGCCCCTGAGTTGCCATTCGGCGGTGTCAAGCGATCCGGGTTCGGCCGCGAGCTCGGCAGCCGTGCCGCCGACGAGTTCGCCAACAAGAAGATGATCCGGAATGTCCCGGTGCGCGCCTGATTTCAGTCCGACGAATGTGCACCGAAGTGCACACACTCTGCTTCACCATGAACGAACGAGGATGCCATGACCGAACCACCCACCCCACCTACACCCGCCGATCACAAGGCCTTGCATCGCGGACTCGGCGTGTGGTCCATCGTCCTGATGGTCGTCGCCGCGGCCGCACCTCTCGGCGCTGTCGGCGGCCTGCTGCCGGTGATGATCTCCAGCAGTGCCAACGTCGCGGCGCCGCTGTTCTTCGTCATCGCGGCGATCATCCTGGCGCTGTTCGCCGTGGGCTTCACCGCGATGAGTAAGCATGTGCCGAATGCGGGCGCGTTCTACTCCTACATCCAGGCCGGCCTCGGCCGGCATCTGGGCACCGCGTCGGCCGCGTTGGCGCTCGGTTCGTACCTGGTGCTGTTGATCGGGGTCAACGCATACGTCGGTGTTGCGGCGTCGAACGTCATCGCCACCTACACCGACCTCAACGTGCCGTGGTGGTCACTGGCCGTCGGTTCGGTGCTCGTCACCGGGTTCCTCGGCTACCGTGACATCGAATTGAGCTCGAAAGTGCTTGG
>CAMFLL010000336.1 GCA_945957405.1 uncultured Mycolicibacterium sp.
GGGCTGAACAGGGGCGGCAGAAATCGTTGCTTCACCAACCGTTTTTTCGTCGGCGTCCTTTACCTCCCAGAAGACCAACCGTGACTTACCGACCCGCAACTCGTCTCCAGAATGCAGGACTCGCTCGGCGGAGAGCTTCTCTCCGTTGAGATAAGTGCCGTTGCGACTACCCACATCCCGTATCGACCAAGCAAACCCGAGATTCTCCAACACGGCGTGTACGCGCGACACGGTCGAGTCGTGATCGAGTGAGACGAGATTGGTTGAGGACTTGCCGACGGTCACTCGCTCGCCGCCCAGTGTGATCAGCTGCCGTCCTGACGGTCTCCAGATTTCCAGGTGGGAAGGCATGCGGATAGCTTATTGGGTTGGGCCAACTCGCACCTGCGAGTCAGCCCTGTTGGTGAGCGAGCGGATAGGAAACATCCCTTTCGGCCACGGAATCTGGGGTCCTGTACACAAGCGAAAGCCATTGGCAATCAAACTCAGGGAGATCGCGACCCAGCGTCACGGCCGGGGCACCGTGTCGTAAATGCAGCGCCCGCAACCAATCCCATTCCTGTATCAGCAGCGTGATCGGCAAAATGTCAGGGTTGCCGTGTTGTCTAGGCATCGCCCTCGGTGCCGACGAGCCGCATCCAGCCGAATTCGTCGCGAGTCTGGCCGTGATGGATGTCGAGCAACGCCTCGCGCAGGCGAGACGTGACCGGACCCCCAGTGCCCCCTGCAACTGACCATTCCCGCTTCGCGGAGACCACGTGCCCAACCGGGACAACCGCGCGGAAGGTGCCACACACGAACGTCTCGGTGATACGCCCGTCTCGGCAGCATCGCTCCCACTCGTCGACCGTCAGCGGCTCCTGCGAGACCGGGTAACCGAGCTTTTCCGCCAACCGCAGGATCGAGTCCCGGGTGACTCCCGCCAACAGGGTTCCACTCAACGGCGGCGTGCGGAGGCGGGGGCCTTCGGTGGTCGATTCCACGAAGAACAGGTTGCATCCGCCCGCTTCCTCGATGCATCGGCGCTCATGGGCGTCAAGCCACACGACGTCGTCGCAATCGTGGGCCGCGGCCAGTCGCTGGGCGACGTAGGAGCCGCCGTAGTTGCCGCCACACTTGGCCGCACCGGTACCGCCCGGCGCCGCGCGGATGTGTTCGGTTGCTATCCACAACCGCAAAGGCTTCGGTTCCGCAGAGGATGCGGGCCGCGCTGGAGTGCCGATCACCGTGAACAAGTACTCCTCGGCGGGTCGGTTACCCAGGCCCGTTTCGGCCGCGATCATGAACGGCCGCAAATACAAGCTGCATCCGCGGGCGCGTGGCACCCAGGCGCCATCGACCCGCACCAGTGTTTCCAGCGCCGCGACGAAATCGTCCTCCGGCAGCGTCGGCATGGCCATCCGGCGCGCCGAACTGTTGAATCGGCGGGCATGGTCGGCGGGCCGGAACAGAGCCCGCTGGCCGTTCGGGCGCCAGAACGCCTTCATACCCTCAAAAATCGTCTGGCCGTAGTGCAATGCCATCGTGGCTGGGTGAAGCGTCATCGCCGCGAGCGGCCCGACCTGGGCGTCGTGCCAGCCCACCGCTGCGGACCATCGCATTGTCACCATGTGATCGGAGAAGACATCGCCGAACCCGGGGGTCGCGAGCAGCTCCTCCCGCCGCGCGGCGGGGGTCGGCGATGCATGCTGCCGGGTGAACTCCAGCGCAGCAATGTCATTCGGGTCAACCATGTCACGTCTCCTTCAGGACCGATTCGAAACGCTGGAGCGCCCGGTCGACCAGCGGACCGGACATCCCGGTGTAACGGGACGGATCGAACAGCCCGGGCACGTCGGGGCCGCTCACTCCGGTCCCCGCCAGGGCTTCTTCCAGCGCGGGGCCAAGCAGATCGGCGACATCGGCACCGTCCCGCTCGGCGGCCGCGGTCACCTCGGCCAGTAGGCGTTTGGCGTTGGTCTTGCCGAGCAACGGCGCAAGCACCGCGTTGACGCGCTCGGAGACGATGGCCCCGCGGGTCAGCCGCAGATTCGCGGCCATCGCCTCGGGCGAGACCCGAAGTGTTTTCGCGAGGCACGCGGCATTGGCGGCGGCACCGGCACCGATGCGCAGGCATTCCCGCAGCGGTAACCACTCGGCATGCCACCCACCCGAGGATCGCTCGTCCTCCACACCCATGGACCCGAACAAGACGAGGGCGATCGGTGGCAGCTGCCGGGCGGCGGTCGCGACGAGCGTCGAGAAGACAGGATTGTGTTTCTGCGGCATCGCCGATGATGTCCCCCGGCCCGGCACCAGCTCCTCGCTGACTTCTCCGATCTCGGTCCGGCTCAGGACGAGGACGTCGGCAGCCACCTTGCCGAGCGCGCCCGTGGTGATCATCAGACTCGCCGCGACATCGACCAGGGGTGTGCGGACTCCGTGCCAGGGAAGGGTCGGCTCGGCCAGCCCGAGGCGGCTGGCCACCAACGCCGGCAAGCGCAGTGTCGTGCCAACCGGATCGGTGGTGCCCAACGCGTACTGGTGGTAGGCCGCAAGTGTGCCCGCCGCACCGCCCAGCGACACCGGCAGCGCCGCGCGCGCCTGACGCACCCGCTGCACGGCGTCGAGCACCAGATGCAGCCAGGTGGCCGCTTTCAATCCGAAGGTGACCGGCACCGCGTGCTGGGTCAGGGTGCGCCCGGCCATCGGCGTGTCACGATGCCGCTCGGCGTGTGCTGCCAGGCTGTCGGCGCACGCCAACAGGTCGCTGGCAATGCGGTCCAGTGTCGCCGCGCACAGTAGGGTCAGCGCCGTGTCCAGGATGTCCTGGCTGGTGCTACCACGGTGCACGTACTCGGCGGCGGACGCGTCGACGGAAGCGACCGCGGCGGTGAGCTGCTCGACAAACGCCACGACGGGGTTGGCCGTGTCGCGTACTCCCGCAGCCACGACCTCGAGGTCGATGTGTGCAGGGACGGCGGCGGCCCTGATGGCCACCGCCGCCCCCGCGGGAATCACGCCCAACTCCGCCTGCGCCTCGGCGAGAGCGACTTCCGTGGCGAGCATGGCTGTCAGCAACGCGTTGTCGTCGACGAGGTCAGCCGCTCCAGTTGCCGCCCATGCGGGCGCCAGAATTCCGTAGTCCGTCATGCTGATCTCTCGGTCAGGTGGTCGATCGCCGTGTGCAGGCTGGAGCGGGCGATGGCGTCCGCGTCACCGAGGATCACGGAGTTGACGCCGGGACGGATGCCTGCCGCGGTCACCCAGTGCACCGACTCGGTGGGCACGCCGAACGCGAAACGCCGCGGGTGCGCGCGATCGTGCGCGTCGAGCAGCCGGTAGGGACGCCGGGTGACGGCGACACCGCCGGCGACCCAGTGACCACCGCCGCGGATCGGGATGCGGTGCGGCCGGCACTCGCCCCGGTCGCGCAGTGTCCGCAGCAGCGGATCGGCCGTGCGGTGCAGGTCCGTCTCCGGCAGGCGTGCCTCGATCAGCGTTGCAGCCCGCACGGTGAGGTCCGGGCAGGCTCCGGAGTACGCGACGAACTGTCCGCCCGAGTATTCGACGCGCAGGTCCGGGCCGAGCACCTCGAGTACGCCCGCATCCATCAGGGCGCAGAACTGCTCGATGCGTTCGGCCGGCGGCCCGATCGAAAGGAAGGCGTTCAACGGCATGTACCAGCGCTGCAGCTCGTCCCGGTAGGAGTCACCGGACAGGCCACCGTGGTCCACCAACAACCGGATCTCGTTGCGCAGGTCGCGCAGGACATCCATGGCGGCCTTGCGCGGACCGGTCACGTTCCCCTTTCTGGCCTCTCGGACTTCATCGTCCAGATACGACCGCAGCCAGCTACGGAACTTCTTGGTCGAGGAAACGTCGGCGTCGGTGAACGGCGACGCGATCCTCCGCCAGTTCCAGCCCTGGTCGGGATCGATGTCGAACTTGGCGAGCACGGTGCGTTGAGCGTCGCTCTCCTCGACTGCCAGGGGGTCGCCGAAGATCGGCACCACCGCCGGCTCCGCCGCGGCGAACAAAGCGGTGAATTCGTCTGCGTTGCAGGCGCATTGATGCTCCCGAACCAGGGCCGCGTAGTACACCGTGCGGACTTCCTGGTCGATCATCGGCCAGATGTCGCGACGGAAGTCCGCTGGTGTCCCCGCGTCGGCGCGGGCCCGCAGCCGCTCGATCACCTCAGCGGTCAGATACCGCGCATGGTGCCGGCCGAACGATCCCTTCTGGTTCTTGCCGCGGGCATGGTAGGGCACACCGCGACGTGATCCCACCACCAGCCGGGGTTCCCGGCCCGACGGAAGGTAGGCGAGGGTGCCGCCCTCGCGCACGAACGTCCCGCCACGTCCGATGGTGAACAGCGCCATATAGTCGAAGAAATTGAGGCCCATGCCCCGCAAGATCACCGGCTCGCCCGCGGGTACGACATCCAGCGGCACGTCGGCGGGGTTGCCGGGAGCGATGTACCGCAGGCCATTGTGGTCCGCGAACTGACTCAGGGCTATCTCGGACTCACCGAGGTGATGTGGCATATGACCGAGCGCGAGCACCACGGCCTGCAGGCCACCAATGGTCTCACCGGTGTCCAATACAATCTCCTGCAAGCTATTTGGCGTGTCGTGAACGTCGACCGCAGTCGCCTCGTGCGACGTGAAGCTGACCGACGGGGGCGCGGTCCAGATGATCCGGTCGCGCGCCCACTGCAGATAACTCCCGTAGAACGCGCGAGACGGATAGTCGTCCGGCCCGAGCGCGGCGGCTTCGGCCCGAACCGCCTGAGGTACGTTCGGGCTGCCGATCAACGCGATCGACCGGGCCCACTCGTAGAGGCTCGGCCCGCTCACCACCGGCCCGGCACAGTCGACGGTGTCGTCGACGAAGATGGTCACCTGGCAAGCAACCGTGTTCATCAACAGCGCCCGGTCTTGCGTGCTTCGCCACACCTGACCGCCGTCGAGCACGTGCGGGTCGACTAGGTGGATGACGAGTTCCTGCCCGTGCTCCAGAATCGACTCGGCGTTGGCGCACAGGCGTTCTGCGACCGACAAGCCGCGCGGGCCGAGCCCGACGATCGCCATGTGCAGCTGCTCAGTGAACACCTGAGGTCCCGATCGATGCGCTGCTCATGCGGCGGCCGAGTCCGGCCACCACCGGAGTGAGGCGGCTCATCACGTCGGCGAACTGTTGTGGGCGCAGGGCCTGAGCGCCGTCACACAACGCCTGCTCCGGCGCGACGTGCACGTCGATCAGGAGCGCGTCCGCGCCGGCTGCCACTGCGGCCAGCGACAGCGGTGCCACGAGGTCTGGGTGGCCACCGGAATGGCTTGGATCGACAATAACCGGCAGGTGGGTGCGCTGCTTCCACACTGCGACCGCGGTGAGGTCCAGCGTGAAGCGCGACGACGGCTCGAAGGTGCGAATTCCGCGCTCGCACAGCATAACCTGGTCATTGCCCTCGAGTAGCAGGTATTCGGCCGCGGCGAGGACCTCGTCCACGGTGCAGCCAAAGCCGCGCTTGAGCACGATCGGGAGGCCGCTCTGGCCCGCTGCGGTCAGTAGTGCGAAGTTCTGCATGTTCCTTGCCCCGATTTGCAGTCCGTCGACCACCGCAGCGAGTCGCTTGACGTGTTCCGGATCGATCACCTCGGTGACGACGGGGAGGCCGGTACGCTCCCTGGCCTCGGCCAACAGGTCGAGCCCGTCCCACTGCAGGCCCTGGAATGAGTGTGGCGAGGTCCGCGGCTTGAAGACGCCGCCACGCAGGCCCACGGCGCCGTGTTCGGCCACGACGGCCGCGGTAGCCAGCGTTTGTTCCGGCGATTCGACCGCGCACGGTCCGGCGATCACCGTGACCGAACCGTCGCCGATCGTGATCGGCCCAAAGGAGACCTCGGTTCCGCTGGGGCGAATCTCCTTGCTTCCCAACGGGGCCTCTTTGTGCCTGGGCACCTGGTGCGTCGGTGCTGGAAGGTCCGGCGCCGCGTGGATGAGGTCTGTATCAGATACCGAAAGGACGAATGTGCCGCCGAGCCGGTACATCTCGGCTGGCGCGCCGGCCGACTCCAGGTGCTGTATCCATCCCTCGACGCCGGCGCGGGTAACGGTCTCGTCGAATACGAGCAAGGTGTCTTGTTTGGTCATGACTCAAATGGTCGTGATTACGGGGTTCGTGCGTAATCACCGGCGATACCAGATTCCACCGGTCGATGGGGAAGGTTTTCCTACCCGCCGGGTAAGTATGAATGCTCGCGCCAGATCGACGTCAGGGCTGTGGGTCTGGGCGATTCACGACCCTGGGGTCAATGTCGCCGGAAACGAGCCGCTTTGATCACGCACGAATGCGGGGCCGCGCTCCGAATGAGCGCGGCCCCGCATATGGGCGGCGTGCCGACAAGCCGAGTTGGTCGTCAGGATGGGGCCGTGCGGATCGTCACGGCCCGGCGAGCGCGCTCCTCGATCTCATCAAGCTCGGCGATCGTGGGGGCGTCGATGAAGAAGGTGACGGCCCGATCGTCGGAGCTGCGGATGGGGCCGAGCTTTGCGCCGCGGGCCTCATAGACGAGGACCGCACGCAGCGCCGCCGGAGCATCAGCGGGGAGGGCCGGGATGTCGGGCCAGGGATTACCGTCGTCGACCCATCGGGCCTCGACCCCGGGCCAGTCAACCGCGACATCGGCGAGGATTCCGGGACGGTGCGCGACGTACACCTGGCGTGCGTAGCGCCGGGCCGCGGGATAGTCAGCGGGCTCGCCGAGTGCGATCCGGAGGATCTCGGGCTCCATCGGTCGTCCCGTCGCGAGGCGGTACAGCACCATGATCCCGTCTCCGGGAGTCCGGGCGGCAACCTCCATGAGACGGGCCTCCCCCCGGGCATCGAGCCGCCACTCGGCGTGTGTGATGCCGTCCTCGACGGCCAGCCGGTCGAGCATCTCGATGTTGGCCCGCTGCACCGCATCCCACGCGTCATCGTGCGCGGCGGGCACGGTGTGGGCCATCTCGACGAAATACTGCGAGTCGACGTCGGTTGTCTCCTTCCGCGTGACCGACGAGAACAGCGTCTTGCCGTCCTGGGTCAGACTCTCGACGGAGTACTCCTGTCCGGTGATCATCTGCTCGACCAGGATCGTCTCCTGGTCCGGGTATTCGACCAACTGCCGGGCCAACTCGGCGTGGTCGTGCACCATCAGGACACCCTCACTCGAGTGCCTCGTGGCCGGCTTGACCACCGCGGGGAACGGGACGGACGCGGAGTCGACGGAGTCCCGCGCCCCGGGCGGGATCAGGACCGATGTCGGACTGAGATCGGGCAGGTACCAGCGCTGCAGGTACTTGTTGCGACAGACGCGCGACGCGCGCAACCCCGGGAACGGGAGGCCGAAGTAATCGGCGACCAGGCCGGTCGGCTCGACCAGAGTCTCTCCGACGGCGTAGATGCCGACGACGTCGTACTGCGTCCGCCAGCGTTCGGCGTGCCGCATGACTCCCGGAAGGAAGGAGCCTTCGCTGCCGGCCGACCCGTCGACGAAGGCGATCTCGACGATCCTGGAGATGGGGTGGGCGGGATCGTCACCATGCGCCGTCGCGTACGGGCGCGAGATGGCCGGCGTGATCACCAGAACCTTCAGGTCACGCCTCCGCAGGTCGTCGATATAGATGGAATCCCGGCAGACCACGGGCAGATAGCCGGTCAAGATGAAGGCACGTGGCCTGGTCGCTTGCTGATGCTCGTTCATGATGCATTCCTTTCTGGAGCGGCTGCGTCGGGAAACCTGTTGGTGCGCTTCATGCGTACGGTCGATGCACACGAGAGCGGCACCGCGGGCCTCGGCATCCTGACTGTGATCGGGACAGTCGGCTCCATCCGAACTGTCGGACTCTGACCGGGTGCTTCCAGCCGCAGGATTCGGCTGCCGATCCGCACGGACATCCCGGGCAGCCACACAGTCGGCTGCCACGGCGCGATCCGGGTCCATTCCGACTGCCCGGCCGGCCTGATGTCGACGCCGTTCCTCGACTGGCGGTCGATGATGTACACCTGACCGAAGATGCACCGGATCTCCAGATGTGCTCGGGACATCCCGTTGGCGCGGACGTCGATCCGGATGGGACGCAGTCCACGCTGCACCGCCTCGCAGTTGTGGGGGTCCCGTCCCACCACGCAATCCCGGTCCAGAACGAAGCGCGAATCATCATCGAGGACAACGTGT
>CAMFLL010000337.1 GCA_945957405.1 uncultured Mycolicibacterium sp.
TACACCGAGAAGCTCGCCACCCCGGACACCAGCGTCGCCGACCTGGTCGGTGACATCGACCCGATCAAAGTCGCCGAAGGCCGCAGCCTCGGTGACCCGGAGACCATCGCGTACGGCCTGATCCCGCGGGCGCACCGCGGCATCGTCGCGATCAACGAACTCCCCGACCTCGCTGAGCGCATTCAGGTGTCGATGCTCAACGTGATGGAGGAACGCGACATCCAGGTGCGCGGGTACACACTGCGCCTGCCGCTGGACGTGGTGGTGGTCGCCAGCGCCAACCCGGAGGACTACACCAACCGCGGCCGCATCATCACACCGCTCAAGGACCGGTTCGGCGCCGAGATCCGCACGCACTACCCCCAGGAGCTCGACGCCGAGGTCGGCGTCATCATGCAGGAGGCGCACCTGAGCGCGGCGGTACCGGTTTATCTGATGCAGATCATCGCGCGCTTCGCCCGCTCGCTGCGCGAATCGAGTTCGGTGGACCAACGTTCCGGTGTCTCAGCGCGTTTCGCGATCGCGGCCGCCGAGACGGTGTCCGCGTCGGCCCGGCACCGCAGCGCCATCCTCGGCGAACCGGATCCGGTGGCGCGTGTGGTGGACCTCGGCACCATCATCGATGTGCTGCGCGGCAAGCTCGAATTCGAGTCCGGCGAGGAGGGGCGCGAACAGGTGGTGCTGGAGCATCTGCTGCGCCGCGCGACCGCCGACACCGCACAACGGGTGCTTGGTGGACTCGACGTCGGACCGCTGGTCGCGGCGGTGGAGGCCGATTCACCGGTGACGACGGGGGAGCGGGTGTCGGCCAAGGATGTGCTGGCCGCGTTGCCCGACCTGCCCGTGATCGACGAGATCGCCGGCCGGTTGCAGGCCGTCACCGAGGGGGAACGCGCCGCCGCGGTGGAGTTGGCCCTGGAGGCGCTGTATTTGGCCAAGCGGATCGACAAGGTCTCGGGCGAGGGCGAAACGATCTATGGGTGACCGATGAAGCACAACAGGCTCTCGCGATACTCGCGCTACAGCGGCGGCCCGGACCCGCTGGCACCCCCCGTCGATCTGCGTGAGGCGCTGGAGCAGATCGGCCAGGACGTCATGGAGGGGACGTCACCGCAACGGGCGCTGCGTGAGCTGTTGCGGCGCGGTTCGAAGAACATGCCCGGCGCCGACAAGCTGGCCGCCGAGGCCAACCGTCGGCGTCGGGAACTGTTGCAGCGCAACAATCTCGACGGCACCCTGCAGGAGATCAAGAAACTGCTCGACGAGGCCGTGCTGGCCGAACGCAAGGAACTCGCGCGCGCCCTCGACGACGACGCCCGGTTCGGCGAACTGCAATTGGAGTCGCTGTCGCCGTCACCCGCCAAGGCTGTGCAGGAACTCTCGGAGTACGACTGGCGATCGCAGGAGGCCCGCGAGAAGTACGAGCAGATCAAGGACCTGATGGGTCGCGAGATGCTCGATCAGCGGTTCGCCGGCATGAAACAGGCGATGGAGAACGCCACCGACGAGGACCGCCAACGGGTCAACGACATGCTCGACGACCTGAACGACCTGCTGGACAAGCACGCCCGGGGTGAGGACACCCAGCAGGACTTCCAGGATTTCATGGACAAGCACGGCGAGTTCTTTCCGGAGAACCCGCAGAACATCGATGAGCTGTTGGACTCGCTGGCGCAACGGGCCGCAGCGGCGCAGCGCTTTCGCAACAGCCTGTCCGCCGAACAGCGGGCCGAACTGGATGCCTTGGCGCAGCAGGCATTCGGGTCACCGTCACTGATGAACGCGCTCAACCGGCTGGACGCGCATCTGCAGGCCGCGCGGCCCGGCGAGGACTGGAACGGATCGCAACGGTTCTCCGGTGACAATCCGATGGGCATGGGCGAGGGGACGCAGGCCCTGGCCGATATCGGGGAGTTGGAGCAGCTGGCCGAGCAGCTGTCGCAGAGCTATTCGGGCGCCACCATGGACGATGTCGATCTCGACATGCTGGCCCGGCAACTGGGCAACGAGGCGGCCGTCAACGCGCGCACCCTGGCCGACCTCGAGAAGGCCCTGATGAACCAGGGGTTCCTGGACCGCAGCTCCGACGGACAGTGGCGGCTGTCGCCGAAGGCCATGCGCCAACTGGGGCAGACGGCGTTGCGTGATGTGGCACAGCAGCTTTCGGGCCGGCACGGGGAACGGGAGACGCGCCGGGCGGGGGCGGCCGGAGAGCTCACCGGGGCCACGCGTCCGTGGGCGTTCGGTGACACCGAACCGTGGAACGTGACCCGCACCCTCACCAACGCCGTGCTCCGCACTGCGGCGACCAATGTGCATACGAGGGAGGCCGGTACCGGGGAAGCAGCGCGACCCATCCGGATCACGGTCGAGGACGTCGAGGTCTCGGAGACCGAGACGCGCACCCAGGCCGCCGTGGCGCTCCTGGTGGACACCAGCTTCTCGATGGTGATGGAGAACCGGTGGCTGCCGATGAAGCGGACGGCGCTGGCACTCAACCATCTGGTGAGCACGCGGTTCCGCTCGGATGCGTTGGAGATCATCGCATTCGGCCGGTACGCCCGCACGGTCACCGCCGCCGAGCTGACCGGGTTGGAGGGGGTGTACGAGCAGGGCACCAACCTGCATCATGCGCTGGCGCTGGCGGTACGGCATCTGCGCCGCCATCCCAACGCCCAGCCCGTCATCCTGATCGTGACCGACGGTGAACCGACGGCACACCTGGAGGATTACTACGCCGACGGTGAGGGCGCGCAGGTCTTCTTCGACTACCCACCCCATCCCCGCACCATCGGGTTGACCGTCAAGGGTTTCGACGAGGTCGCGCGTCTCGGGGCGCAGGTCACCATCTTCCGGCTGGGTGACGACCCTGGTCTGGCCCGGTTCATCGACCAGGTCGCGCGCCGCGTCGAAGGCCGGGTGGTGGAACCGGACCTCGATGGTCTGGGCGCTGCCGTGGTGGGCGACTATCTGAAGGTGCGCCGTCGCAGGCGTTGAACGCATAGGCTCCTCACAGACATCGTCTGGAAAAGGGGCACCATGACGGTTGAGCGTGCGGTCCGACAGCTGTCAGTACTTGCTGCCGTAGTGGTCGTGGCCGCGGGTTGCTCCGGTGGTGACCGAGGCGCGACCATCGTCGCGGCGACCACGTCAGCGGTGGCGGTGGCGGCGCCGTCGACTACGCCGCGTCCAAGCAACGAACAGCAGATCAGGGATCTGTACGCGAAGGCAGTCACCGCGATGCGTGCGCTCGACCTCGACGCCGCGTTGGCGTTGAAGTGCACGAAGCTCCATGCGGGCATCCGTGAGCAGTTCGAGACCTTCACCATGCCGATGAGTCAGTGGGGTACACCCGCTTATTACCGATCTGTCGGCGTCGACAAGCTGGTTCGGATACTCGCACCGCAGTTTGTGCCTGCTTCCGAGGTCACGGTTCGGCAGATGGCGGAGGCGATGGTCGCCGACGACCAGGCCGCATTCGATCGGGCGGTCAAGGAAGTGATGAAGCAGGCCTTGTTCTACGACCTTGTCGTGCGGGACATCAAGGTCACCGGCAACACAGCGACTGCCGACGTCACCACCACGCTCAAACTGGCCGATAAGACGCAGACGAAGTCCAAGCAGAATCAGCTGATTCGTGAGGACGGGCGTTGGAAGGACTGCACGCCGAAAGCCGAAGGCGAACGCTAGCCGGGCTTGACGGTGCGTCCGCCGTCCTCACCGAAGAGGTAGGGGTAATGCATGTTCGGATCGCTCGCATAGGTACCCGGCGGCGGAGACGAGGTGCGCCAGGCGGTGGGCAGACGGCATCCGGTGCCGCTCTTGTACGTCAGCGGGCCGTCCGGTCCGGCGTTGGTGAGGCTGATGAACGCGCCGTCCTTGCCGTAGTTCAGGTGCATCACGTTGGCCGAGGGTTCCTTACCCGCTTCGAATCCGGCTTCGGCGAGGGCCGGCAACACCTCGTCGACGATCATCTGCCACTGTGCGGGCGTGGGGGCGGGTCTACCGGACAGTGGGGCTGACGTGAATTCCTGCCCTACCGCCCACGTGTTGGGTTCCCGGCACGATCCCAGCGATTCGTCGGCCCCGTAGGGGGCGAGCTTGGTCTCGGGCGAATGTTTGGCAACCGCTACCCGGATCGTCGTATCGAGTTGACCGAGAACAGTTCTCGCCGATTCCAGGTCTGGTGCGCTGTTGACGATACCCTGCAGGCGGTCGAGTTCGCCGGTATCGGGTGCGGCATTCGGATTGAACGTCGTGGCCTTGACGCAGCCGGTGAGCGTCATCGCGAGGGCGAGTACTGCGGCTGTCGCGCGGAATGCGCGGCTCACGGGTGGTAGGCCGGGTTGGGGACCACCATGCCGTTGGCGCCGATGATCCATTCGGGTGGGAGTTCGCGTGGCCATAGGATGCTCTCCTGCAGATCGGGCATGCCGGACAGCACGACCGCCATGTTGTAGCCGCTGGCGCGGAGTTGTTGATCGGGACCGGTGTCGTTGTCCAGGCGCGGGTATTCTGAGTGGCCGTAAGCCCTTTCGTGTAACTGGCCGTCGCCGAGGCTGCCGCCCGGTGCCGTGGTGGTGTTGACGCCGAGTTCGGTCATGCCGGGGACATCGTCCAATCCGGGGCCGAACGCACCGAAGCCCGGGATGATCTCGGAGACACCGTCATTGACACCGATCATGTAGTAGGCGTGGCCAGGCTTGACATTGAGCTGGGAGGCGTCGGTGATCTCACCGCCGGGCGATCCGTAGAGCACGACATCGTCGACCGGCGCACCACCTTGTTGCAGCGCAAGGCTGGTGGTCAGTGAGCCGTAGGAGTGGCCGAACGCCGTGATGTTCTGATCGGCGACGTTGGTGGTGGCGCCGAGGCCCTTGTAGAAGTTGTTGAGCGGGCCCGCGCCGATGCGGGCCAGATCATCCTGCGCCACGGCGGCCAGGCCGCTGGGGGCCTGGTAGCCGAGCCAGGCGATGGACGCGACGGCGCCGGGGTTGGGAATGCCGGCGATACCGCGCAATTCGGCCGCCTTGGCCTGTTGGACGCGGGCCTCACCGACCATGGACTCCACACTGGAACTCACCCGCGTGTTGAGCCCGCCGACGGTGACGCCCACCCGTGCAGCATTGTCGACGTCGCCCACGGCCACGGCGGCGAGCACTCGGTGCGGATTACTCGTGGCGTCGAGAAGCAACAGCATGGTGTCGTCGCCCTGCACCGCCCGACTCAACGCCTCCAGGTCGGCGAGCTTGTCAGGATCGGTATGCCAACCGTTCGGGGTGAGCCAGCCCTGGTGCAGGCGGTTCAGTTCATGTGTCAGGTAGTCGCGGTTGAGGGTGTCGCGGACGGCACCGGGGACGCCGTCGAGATTGCGTATCGCATTCGGGTTGGCCGCCTCGAGCATGTCCTGCTGCGTCGGCGTCAGGGAATGCCACCACTTGTCGATGTCGTCGGGTGACGTGCCGGGCCCGGGCACCTGGGGCATCGCGACGACGCCGGGGTTGACCTCGGAGTTGACGCCTTCGGGGGAGAGGTCGCCGCTGGCCCCGCGGATGGCTGCGGCCAAGGCGTTGTCGGCGTCATTGGCCCAGTTGAGCAGCGCCTTGATCTCGCGCTGCAGGTCCGCGGCCTTGTCGATGATCAACTGCTGATCGGCGGGTTTGAAGGCGTCGAGGTTGGACGGCAATGACACCGTCCCAGTCTCGTTGTTGATCGATAGGTAGAAATCCTCAGCTGTGTCGCGGATTTCCTGCAGCTTCTTCTTGATGGCGGTGATCTCGCCGGCGGCCGTCTCGGCCGCCCGGGCAATCGCGGCGCAGGCGTCGGCGTGCGTGTTGAGGTCGAGCATCGTGCGGTAGGTGGCCTCCCGGGCCGCCGTCGCCACGTCGCCGTCCCAATCGAGGAACGCCACGGTGTTGCGGATGTTCGTCGACGCGGTGGCGGCGCCGTCAGAGCGCTTGATGGCCGCATCGAACACCGCGGTGACCGTGGCCGGGTCCCAGCGGTCGATGTCGGACAGCGACAGGTCCATTCAGAGATCGCGTGGACTCTGTGGGCCGGGTTGGGATGCGGGGCGTTCGGCGGCCGGGGTCACCGCGGCCAGCGCGTCGACGTGGTTGCGGACCGCTTCGGCGAAAGTGCTGGCACTGGTGTGCAGCGTGTCGACGTGGTGGACGAACTGACCCGTGTGGTTCACCGCGACCGTCGACCAGTCATCGAGCATGCCGGTCAATGCTCCCGACGAGCTGCCCACCCAGCCGCCCTGGGCGTTGGCCGAATCGGAGTAGCTCGCGTGGTGGACGCCGATCAGGGCCTCGCCGTGCCGTTGGACGTCGCCGCCGGCGATGTGGAGCTGCGCGATGTCAGCGCGGACAACCGGTTGTTCGCTTGGCATTGGAGGTCTCCCGACGGTGTGGACGTAGTTCAACCGTAACGGCGCTCAAGTGTGCCAATGCGCACCAATGTCGTCACTTCACCGCACGTCACGTGTACTTGTAGAAGCCTTCACCCGTGGCGAGGCCCAGCTTGCCCGCGTCGATGTAGTTGGTCTTGAGCCAGGCGGCCATCTTCTGGGCCTCATCATCACCGTGCACCAGGATGTTGTACGGCGTGCGCATACCGATGACGTCGTAGATCTGCAGCGGCCCCATCGGGGATCCGGTCGCGATGCGCCACGTGCTGTCGACGTCGCCGGGCTCGGCATATCCGCCCGCGACCAACTCCAGCCCGGCCCGGAGGAACGGGCCCAGCAGTGAGTTGAGGACGTAGCCCGCCTTCTCCTTGTGGATCTGGATCGGCACCATGCCGATGGCCGCCGCGAATTCGACCACTTCGGCGAATACTGCGGGGTCGGTGTCGGTGGTGCCCATGATCTCCGCGGTGTTGGACACCCAGATCATGTTGGCGAAGTGCAGGGCCAGGAACCGGTCGGGCCGGCCCGTGGAGTCCTTCAGATCACTGGGCAGCAGTGTGGAGGAGTTGGTGGCGAAGATCGTCCCGGCGGGCGCCAGCGTGGCCAGCTTCTGGTACGTCTCCTGCTTGAGCGTGAGGATTTCCGGGACGGCCTCGATGATCAGGTCGGCGTCGGCCGCTGCGGTGGCCAGGTCGTCGGTCTGGGTGATCCGATCCAGCGCGGCGTCCGTCGCGCTGTCCTCGGCGTCCGGGAACGCCTCGGTGTAGGTGGCGGCGAGTCGGTCGAAGCGTTCCTTCGCCGAGACCAGCGCCGGCTCGTCGATGTCGTAGGAGATGACGTCGAATCCTTTGTATGCGGTCTGGAAGGCGATCTGTGAGCCCAGGACGCCGGCGCCCAGGACGGTGACGTTGCGGATCGTGGTGGTCATGCGGTCCTCCCGGGGTGCCTTTCTAATTGGTACCGGATCGTACCAGCGGCGCCGAGTTAGCCGTGAGCGGGCGCAGCGGCTCACGGTATTGACGCTCGCGCGCCAAAACTCGTCACACTTCATGTGGTCGCGGAGGTAGCCACGCGGAGATCGCTGGCCTGACCTGCGCAAGCGCATCTGAAAGGCCTGTTCGGAGGATCGGGTTCCGGAGATCTCAGCACTCGGGTCCAGCGAAGTTGTTGCACCATACACGACCGAGTCAAATCGACCGTTTGGGCCAGCAAATCTGCATTGCCGTCAGGCTCAGAGGGCTCAGGCAGCGTTAGCCGGGCAAACATGGCCGACTCCGACGCCGCCCTCGTTTCGGCTTCGACAAGATCACGATCTTGAATTCGTGGCCGCTAGCCGGGTGATTCCAAGGTTACGGACTGGTTACTGGCAGGCGGCCGGGCCAGAGCCTTGCTACTCGGGATCGCCAAGCGGAGGACGGTGTAAAGATCGCGATAGCGCTTGCTGGATGGCAAACTGCACCCTAATATTCTTCAGGATCTTCTAAGTTTCTTCCTACATGCGCGTAAGTTCGTCGTATCACCACCCGACCCAGTCACAAGGGGGCCTCAGCCACATGGCAATCAAGCCAGTAGTCACCGCCGGACTCGCAGTTGCGAGTGCCGCCGCCGTCGTCGCCGCGACGCCTGCGCTCATGCCGCAGGGCAACGAAGTTCAGGTCCCCGCCGCCGTCGCGGCCGCACCCGCGATGAACCAGATGACGGTCAATGACCTTCGTCTGATGGCGCTCAGCGACATCACGCTCAACCGGCTCATCAACGTCGC
>CAMFLL010000338.1 GCA_945957405.1 uncultured Mycolicibacterium sp.
GCACCGCCGAGCAGGTCTTCATCCCGCTGACCGTCGGCGGGGGAGTGCGTTCGGTTGAGGACGTCGATGTGCTGCTGCGTGCCGGTGCCGACAAGGTCTCGGTGAACACCGCGGCGATCGCACGGCCGGAACTGTTGGGGGAGTTGGCCCGTCAGTTCGGCTCGCAGTGCATCGTGTTGTCCGTCGATGCACGCACTGTGCCCGCGGGCTCACCCGCAACGCCATCGGGCTGGGAGGTCACCACGCACGGCGGTCGGCGCGGCACCGGTATAGACGCGGTCGAATGGGCCGTGCGGGGCGCCGAGCTCGGAGTCGGGGAGATCCTGCTGAACTCGATGGACGCCGACGGCACCAAGGCCGGTTTCGATCTGAAGATGCTGCGGGCCGTGCGCGCCGCGGTGTCGGTGCCCGTCATCGCCAGCGGCGGGGCAGGCGCCGTCGAACATTTCGCACCGGCCGTGCAGGCCGGCGCCGATGCGGTACTGGCCGCCAGCGTGTTCCACTTCCGTGAACTGAGCATCGCCGAGGTCAAACGCGCGATGGCGGCCGAGGGGATCTGTGTCCGATGAGCACACTCGATCCGGCGATCGCCGCACGGCTCAAGCGCAACGCCGAGGGTCTGTTCACCGCGGTGGTACAGCAGCGCGGGACCGGTGACGTCCTGATGGTGGCCTGGATGGACGACGACGCACTGGCACGCACCCTCGAAACCCGCGAGGCGACGTACTTCTCGCGCTCGCGCGGCGAGCAGTGGATCAAGGGCGCGACGTCGGGACACACCCAGCATGTCCACAGCGTGCGCCTGGACTGCGACGGTGACGCGGTGCTACTCGAGGTCGATCAGGTCGGCGGGGCGTGTCACACCGGCGACCACACCTGCTTCGACGCCGATAGGCTGCTGGCCGCCGAGAACTGAGCGAGCTCAGCCCGCCGACTGACGCGCCCGCAGCACCTCGAGCGCCTTGTCGGCGTGGGTGTCCATGTTGATCTCGCTGGCGATGACCTCCAGCACCCTGGCATCGGTGTCGATCACGAACGTGGTCCGCTTGACCGGCATGAACTTGCCCAGGAGGCCCCGCTTCACCCCGAACGAGGTCGCCACGGCGCCGTCGGTGTCGGACAGCAAGGGGTAGTCGAAATTCTGTTTGTCGGCGAACTGGGCCTGTTTGTCGACGGCATCGGTGCTGATCCCGACCCGCTGGGCGCCGACGGCGGCGAACTCGGCGGCCAGGTCACGGAAGTGGCACGCCTCCTTGGTGCAGCCGGGTGTCATCGCCGCCGGATAGAAGAACAGCACCACCGGACCGTGGGCCAGGAAGTCGCTGAGTGTGCGCGGAGTACCGGTCTGATCGGCCAACTCGAAGTCCGGCACGGTGTCGCCACGATTCATGGCGGTCACGCTACGCCGGAGCACGGCAAGACCACTTCGTGGAGTCTGGGAGGATGTCGGGCGTGCAATCCAACCAGCCCGTGACGACCACGCGGGACGACTTTCGCGTGCTCGCGGCGGAGCATCGCGTCGTCCCGGTGACGCGCAAGGTGCTCGCCGACAGTGAGACGCCGCTCTCGGCCTACCGCAAGCTGGCCGCGAACCGGCCCGGCACCTTCCTGCTCGAATCGGCCGAGAACGGGCGTTCGTGGTCGCGATGGTCCTTCATCGGTGCGGGCGCGCCGTCGGCGTTGACCGTCCGGGATGGGGAGGCCGCCTGGCTGGGCACCACCCCGCAGGACGCTCCCCAGGGCGGCGACCCGCTGCGGGCGCTGCACACCACCCTGGAACTGCTGGCCACCGCGGCGCTGCCCGACCTGCCACCGCTGTCGGGCGGCATGGTCGGCTTCTTCGCCTATGACCTGGTCCGTCGCCTCGAGCGGCTGCCGCAACTGGCGCTCGACGACCTGCAATTGCCCGACATGGTGATGCTGCTGGCGACCGATATCGCGGCGGTGGACCACCACGAGGGCACCATCACCCTGATCGCCAACGCCGTGAACTGGAACGGTACCGACGAGCGGGTGGACTGGGCCTACGACGACGCCGTCGCACGCCTCGACGTCATGACCGAGGCACTGGGGCAGCCGCTGCCGTCGACCGTCGCGACGTTCAGCAGACCCGAGCCCAAGCACCGTTCGCAGCGCACCGTCGAGGAATACAGCGCGGTCGTCGACAAACTGGTCGGCGACATCGAGGCCGGCGAGGCGTTCCAGGTGGTGCCGTCGCAACGCTTCGAGATGGACACCGCCGTCGACCCGCTCGATGTGTACCGGATGCTGCGGGTCTCCAATCCCAGCCCGTACATGTATCTCCTCCACATCCCCAATGCCGATGGTGGAACGGCATTTTCGATTGTCGGGTCCAGTCCGGAGGCGTTGGTCACCGTCCAGGACGGCTGGGCCACCACTCACCCGATCGCCGGCACCCGGTGGCGTGGCAGCACCGAGGAGGAGGACCAGCTGCTCGAGAAGGAGCTGCTGTCCGACGAGAAGGAACGCGCCGAACATCTGATGCTCGTCGATCTGGGCCGCAACGATCTCGGGCGGGTGTGCGTACCGGGCACGGTGCGTGTCGAGGACTACAGCCACATCGAGCGCTACAGCCATGTCATGCACCTGGTCTCGACGGTGGTCGGACTGCTGTCCGAGGGGCGTACCGCCCTGGACGCGGTGACTGCGTGCTTCCCGGCGGGAACGCTCTCGGGTGCGCCGAAGGTCCGGGCGATGGAGCTCATCGAAGAAGTGGAGAAGACCCGCCGTGGGCTGTACGGCGGTGTCGTCGGCTACCTGGATTTCGCAGGCAACGCCGACTTCGCGATCGCGATCCGGACCGCGCTGATGCGGGCCGGCACGGCCTATGTGCAGGCGGGTGGGGGAGTCGTGGCCGATTCCAACGGCCCCTACGAGTACAACGAGGCGACCAACAAGGCCAAGGCGGTGCTCAATGCCATCGCCGCGGCCGAGACGTTGACGTCGCCGGCCGCCCGTGCCCCGGGGCGCGATGGCTGAGCAGGCACAGGAGCGCAGCGGCAAGCGGCTGATCCGGGTGGCCCAGCTGCTGTTGCTGCTGGCGGCTGTCGGTCTGTGGGCGGCGTCCCGGCTGACCTGGGTGCAACTCGACCTCGAGGACGGCCTGAGTCCGCCGAAGACCGTCACGCTGGCCGGATCGCAATGGTCCACGGCGCTGGTGCCGGTGGCACTGCTGCTGGCAGCCGCCGCTGTGGCCGCACTGGCCGTCCGGGGCTGGCCGCTGCGGTTGCTCGCCGGGCTGTTGGCCCTGGTCAGCGCCGCGACGGCCTATCTCGGCGTCAGCCAGTGGGTGGTCGCCGACGTCGCGGTACGCGCTGCCGATCTGGCCCAGGTTCCGGTGATGTGGCTCGTCGGCAGTCGGCGCTTCTACACCGGCGCGGCGATCACCGTGGCCGTCGCCGTCGCGATTCTGCTGGCCGCGGTGCTCTTGATGCGCTCGGCGGCCACGGGAAAAGCCGCGACAACGCGGTATCTGGCCCCCGGGGCGCGGCGGTCGCAGGTGCGCGAAGAGGCGGCCACCGTCGAACCGTCGCCGACGGGGGAAACGCCTGATCCGATGACCGAACGGATGATGTGGGACGCCCTCGACGAGGGGCAGGACCCGACGCAACGTCCTTCGGAGGCTGAGGGCGCTCCTAAGGAAGAGGGTCGGTGAAAGTTGCAGGCGGGCTTACGGCTACCCTTCTGTAACGGAATTGGGGGACCTTTTGCGCGAGGAGGAACGGCAGGCATGAGTCCGGCTAACGTGCTCGACTCCATCATCGAAGGGGTTCGTGCCGACGTAGCCGCGCGTGAAGCCGTCGTCAGCTTCGACGAGATCAAAGCTGCTGCCAACGCGTCGCCGCCGGCGCTCGACGTGCTGGCTGCGCTGCGCGAACCCGGTATCGGCGTGATCGCCGAAGTGAAACGGGCGAGCCCCTCGCGGGGGCAACTGGCCAATATCGCCGATCCCGCCGATCTTGCGCGGGCGTACCAGTCCGGCGGCGCCCGCATCATCAGCGTGCTGACCGAGGAGCGCCGGTTCCACGGTTCGCTCGCGGATCTGGACGCGGTGCGCGCCGCCGTCACCATTCCGGTGCTGCGGAAGGACTTCGTGGTACGTCCGTACCAGATCCACGAGGCCAGGGCGCACGGCGCGGACATGCTGCTGCTGATCGTCGCGGCGCTCGAACAACCGGCGCTGGCGTCGATGCTCGACCGCACCGAGTCGTTGGGTATGACCGCACTGGTCGAGGTGCACACCGAAGAGGAAGCCGACCGCGCCCTGCAGGCCGGCGCCAAGGTGATCGGCGTCAACGCCCGTGACCTCAAGACCCTCGAGGTGGACCGGGACTGCTTCGCCCGGATCGCGCCCGGCCTGCCGAGCAACATCATCCGGGTGGCGGAATCGGGTGTGCGGGGAACCGCCGACCTGCTCGCCTACGCCGGCGCGGGCGCCGACGCGGTACTGGTCGGCGAAGGCCTGGTCACCAGCGGTGACCCGCGCAGTGCCGTCGCCGATCTGGTCACCGCAGGCACCCACCCGTCCTGCCCGAAGCCGGCCCGCTAGCCTCCGCTCATGGCTGATTTCTCGCTCCC
This sequence comes from uncultured Mycolicibacterium sp., assembly GCA_945957405.1. Lineage (GTDB taxonomy): Bacteria > Actinomycetota > Actinomycetes > Mycobacteriales > Mycobacteriaceae > Mycobacterium. The sequence continues at coordinate 4,600 of CAMFLL010000338.1, forward strand.
CGATCTACCGCGGTCCAGTGCTGCGGTGGCTGAGCCCACCAGTCACGACCCCGACCAGGGCGGACACTTCGGCGTCTACGGCGGCCGCTACGTCGCCGAGGCGCTGATGGCCGTCATCGAAGAGGTCACCGCGGCCTACGACAAGGCCCGCACGGACCGCGAATTCCTGGACACCCTCGACCGGTTGCAGACCCACTACAGCGGACGACCGTCACCGCTGTACGAGGCCGAGCGGTTGTCTGAACATGCCGGTGGTGCGAGGCTCTTCTTGAAGCGAGAAGACCTGAACCACACCGGATCCCACAAGATCAACAACGTGCTGGGCCAGGCTCTGCTGGCCAAGCAAATGGGTAAGAAGCGCGTCATCGCCGAGACGGGCGCCGGCCAGCACGGCGTCGCGACCGCGACGGCCTGCGCGCTGCTGGACCTGGACTGCGTGATCTACATGGGTGCCGTCGACACGGCGCGGCAAGCGCTCAACGTCGCACGGATGCGCCTGCTCGGCGCCGAAGTGGTGTCGGTCGAGGCGGGTTCCAAGACGCTCAAGGACGCGATCAACGAAGCCTTCCGCGACTGGGTCACCAACGCCGACTCCACCTACTACTGCTTCGGCACAGCGGCCGGCCCGCATCCGTTCCCGACGATGGTGCGCGATTTCCAGCGCATCATCGGGATGGAAGCCCGGATGCAGATCCAGGCCCAGGCGGGTCGGCTGCCGGATGCGGTGACGGCCTGCGTCGGCGGCGGCTCGAACGCCATCGGCATCTTCCACGCCTTCATCGATGATCCCGGCGTGCGGCTGGTCGGCTTCGAAGCGGCCGGCGACGGTGTCGAGACCGGGCGTCACGCCGCGACGTTCACCGGCGGGTCGCCGGGCGCTTTCCAGGGTTCCTTCTCCTACCTGTTGCAGGACGAGGACGGCCAGACCATCGAATCTCATTCCATCTCGGCCGGTTTGGACTATCCGGGCGTCGGGCCCGAGCACGCTTATCTGCGTGAGGTCGGTCGCGCCGAGTACCGGCCCGTCACCGACACCGAGGCCATGGACGCCTTCCGGTTGCTGTGCCGCACGGAAGGGATCATCCCGGCCATCGAGAGCGCGCACGCTGTCGCCGGGGCGGTGCGCCTGGGGGCCGAACTGGGTAAGGGCGCCGTGGTTGTGGTCAATCTGTCGGGGCGCGGTGACAAGGACGTGGCCACCGCGGCCAAGTGGTTCGACCTGCTTGACGAGTCGGCGGTGCAGTCATGACGACCGCGAGTCGGCTCGGGCCGATCTTCGAATCCTGCCGCGCTGAACAGCGTTCGGCACTGATCGGGTACCTGCCCACGGGCTACCCCGACGTCGCGACGTCGATCGAGGCCATGACCACACTGGTCGAATCGGGCTGCGACATCATCGAAGTCGGCATCGCGTACTCGGATCCGGGGATGGACGGACCGACCATCGCCGCGGCCACCGACGTCGCCCTGCGCCACGGTGTGCGTGTCCGTGACGCATTGACCGCGGTCGAGGCCATCACCAAGGCAGGCGGTGCCGCCGTGGTGATGACGTACTGGAATCCGGTGCTGCGCTACGGCGTCGACGCCTTCGCCCGTGATCTCGCCGCGGCCGGCGGGCTGGGTCTGATCACACCTGATCTGATCCCAGACGAGGCCGACCAGTGGCTCGTCGCCTCGGACGCGCACGGGCTGGACCGGATCTTCCTGGTGGCACCGTCGTCGACACCCGAGCGGCTCGCCGCCACCGTCGAGGCATCGCGGGGTTTCGTCTACGCCGCATCGACGATGGGCGTCACCGGTGCCCGTGACGCGGTGTCCAACGCAGCACCCGAACTCGTCGCGCGCGTGCGCGCGGTGTCCGACATCCCGGTCGGCGTGGGTCTTGGTGTGCGGTCGGCGGCCCAGGCCGCCGAGATCGGCAGCTATGCAGACGGTGTCATCGTCGGATCTGCACTGGTGTCGGCGCTCGACAAGGGATTGCCCGCAGTCCGCGCGCTGACCGAGGAATTGGCCGTGGGCGTGCGACAGCGAGTTACCGAGGTCTCTGGGTGATCACGACGACGCTGGCCTATTTCCCGAGCCCGTCGCAGGGCGTATGGCATGTAGGCCCGATTCCTCTTCGTGCCTATGCGCTGTGCATCATCGCCGGCATCATCGTGGCGCTGGTGATCGGCGACCGCCGGTGGGCCGCGCGCGGCGGCGAGCGCGGCGTGATCTACGACATCGCCCTCTGGGCGGTGCCGTTCGGTCTCATCGGCGGGCGCATGTACCACGTGATGACCGACTGGAAGACGTACTTCGGGGAGGGCGGCGCCGGCCTTGCCGCGGCCTTCAAGATCTGGGACGGCGGCCTGGGTATCTGGGGTGCGGTCGCACTCGGTGCGGTGGGCGCCTGGATCGGGTGCCGTCGCCGCGGTATCCCGTTGCCCGCCTTCGGCGATGCCATCGCACCCGGAATCGTCCTGGCCCAGGCCATCGGCCGGCTGGGCAACTACTTCAATCAGGAGTTGTACGGCCGGGAAACCACGGTGCCGTGGGGTATGGAGGTCTTCTACCGCCGCGACCCGACCGGGATCATCGACGTGCACTCGCTCAACGGGGTGTCGACAGGTCAGGTCGCCGCCGTGGTGCACCCGACGTTCCTCTACGAATTGCTGTGGAACGTCCTGGTTTTCGTCGCGCTGATCTATCTCGACCGACGGTTCAAGATCGGGCACGGCCGGTTGTTCGCCCTGTATGTCGCGGGCTACTGCGTCGGCCGGTTCTGCGTGGAGTTGATGCGCGACGACTTCGCCACCCACATCGCCGGGGTCCGGATCAACTCGTTCACCGCGACGTTCGTGTTCATCGGCGCCATCGTCTACTTCATCCTGGCGCCGAAGGGCCGGGAGGATCCGGCCACCCTCGGCGGTGCCGAGGAGGCGCAGGAGCGCGCCGACAGCGACGCCGAAGTTCCCGAACTCGCCAAGGACCTGGCCGCGGTGGCGGCCACCAGTGGCGTCGTCGCGGCGGCCACCGTCGCCAGTCGCGAGGACGACGACGAGGACATCAGCTCGTCGGGCGGGGACGCCGAGACGCTGGCCGCGGATGCCGACGACGAGCTCGCCGGGGACGCCGATGACGGTGAGGTGGCGGAGGACGAGACGCTGCTGGAGGCCGAGGTTGCGGCTACTGGCGTGGAGACCGAGAGCGCCGCGGTGGCCGAGGACGCCGATGACGGTGAGGCGGCGGAGGACGAGACGCTGCTCGAGGCGGAAGTTGCGGCCACTGGCGTGGAGACCGAGAGCGCCGCGGTGGCCGAGGATGCCGATCTGATTGACGAGGACCACGATCCCGTCGACGAGGAAGACCTCGAAAGCCTCTCCGACGACGTGGCCCTGGTTGGCGGCCCCGTCTCCGAGCAGCAGGAAGAACTTGAATCCGGCGACGACGAGACGCTCGACGAGGAATCGGCCGAAGCCGATGTCGATGTCGACGATGAGCCGGCCGCCGAGCAGCTGACCGAAGCCGAACTGGACGCAGACGAGCCTGCCGTGTCGGCTGATGAGGGCGCGC
>CAMFLL010000339.1 GCA_945957405.1 uncultured Mycolicibacterium sp.
GACCACCACCCTGCCGACGTCGGAGACCCTGACCACCGTCATCACCGGCGACAACGGTGTGCCGACCACGTCGACCACGGTGGTGCCGCCACCGCCGCCGCCGTCGACCACCACCACGGCACCCCCGACCACGACCACCACCACGTCGCCGCCCACCACGACGACGTCGCCGACCACCACCACGACCACGACGACCACCACCACGACGACGACCACGACCACCACGCCGACCACCACCACCACGACGCGGACCACCACCACGACCCCACCCACCACCACGACGCAACCGCCGCCGACCACCACCACGCAACCGCCGGTGACCACCACGGTGCCGCCGGTGACCACCACGGTGCCGATCCCGGAACCCGATCCCGACGAACCCTGATCGAGCCATGAGCGAGGTCCCGCCGGGCGCACGCGCAATCATCGGTGAGGTGGCCGACCATGCCACCGCGCCGGTGAAAGTCCTTGTCACCGGCGGCATCGGCACCGGAAAGAGCACCACCCTGGCCGCGGTCCGCGAGACTCTGCGGGCCGGCGGGCTCGCAGTGTTCGCCAGTCCCGTCGCCGCACAATCGAGGCCCGCGAAATCGGGGGTCGTCGTCGACGACGCGCACCTGCTCGCCGATGACGACCTGGAGGCACTGACCCGGCTCGTCCTGGATCCGGAGTCGACGGTGGTGGTGGCGACCGAGCCGAGCGAACATCGGGTTGCGTTGCGCGCGTTGATGATTGCGATGGAGCGGGAACGCCCCCGAGTGGCCCTCGGGCCTTGGCCGCGGATCGAGGTCAGCCGCCACGCCGAGGCGCATGATCCCGATGTGGTCAGCGCGATCATGGCGGCCACCGCAGGTCTACCGTTCCTGGTCGAGGGCGTGCTGACGAGTTTGGGCACCGCGACCGTGGCGGACGCTGCCTATTTCGCACTCGTCGAACGGTTGCGCCGCACCGAGGAACCGGTGCTCGACGCTGTGCTCATCGCATCGTTGAGCGCCGGTCTGGGCGCCGCCGACATCGCCGCCACGCTGTCCGTCGACATCGAGGCCGCCCGCGGGCTGGTCGACCGTGCGTATGCCACCGGACTGCTGGACCCCAGCCTGGGTGTGCAGTTCTCAGAGCAGCTGCATCGCGCGGCGGCCCAACTCCTCGGCGCCGCGCGGCATCATGAGATCGAAGCCGCCCTGATGGTGTCACAGCTCGAATCATCGACCTTGTCAACTGATCTCGCGGTCAAGCTGACCCAGCACGGGGTCCGCGACGCCAGGCTTGCGGCCGTTCTGGAAGCCGCGGCGGGACGCGGTGAGCATGCCGGGGACGCCGTATCGCTGTACCGGGCCGCGGTCGACGCCGGTTCGACCGCGCTGGCGCCGCGACTGGCCGATGCGCTGGCACTGCGCGGCGACTGCGCCGGCGCCGCCGCGCTGGCCGACTCGATGCTCGGGTCCGACGACAAAGTCATGCGCGCCAACGCCGTTCGGATCGCAGCCTCGGTCGCCATGCATGACGGTAATGCCGGCCATGCCGCCGACCTGTTCACCTGGCTGGGGCCCGACCCCGACGTCAGCGCCGCGGCCGCGGTGGTCCTGACCGCCACCGGCGATGCCGCCGCAGCGCGGGCCGCGCTCACCTCGCCCGACTCGGGGCCTCCGACATCTGCCACCCGGGCGGCGCGCAGCCTGGCCGATGGGCTGCTGTCGACCCTCGATCAGCCGTACGCCTCGTCGATCGCGCGGCTGGGGCAGGCGGTCAGCGGGCCACCGGCGGCGCAGGCGGTCCCCGACAGCGGTCCCGCCGTCGTCGCCCTCGCGGCGTTGCATGCCGGGGATCCGGTGCGCGCCCGCAGTGTCATCGGGCGCGCGGTCCGGGCGCCGGGCACCGATGTGATGTTCGGCCACCGCCACCGGCTGTTGCAGGCCTGGATCAAGATGCAGGACGGCCAGTTGCAGGCCGCCGCGGCGGATGTGGCGGCGGTACCCGAACACGGACTGCATCGCCGCGACGCGTTGTGGTGGGCGGCGGTGCAGACCGGGCTCGCGCGGCGCAACGGTGACACCGGCGCCCTGCAGCAGCACTGGCACCAAGCGATGGATGTGCTTGCCGAATATTCGATGGAGTTGTTCTGCCTGCTGCCGCTGGGCGAACTGTGGGTGGCGGCGGCGCGGATGCGCCAGGAGGATCGGCTGGTCCACACGTTGGCCGGCGCGTTCGACCTGTTGGCCCGCCTCGGCGAGCCGGTCGCATGGTCGTTGCCGCTGCACTGGGCCGGGGTGCACGCCGCGATCCTCACCAACTCACCGGAGGCCATGGCACCGCACGGTCAGGCACTCTCGGCCGCCGCAACCGACAGCGGTTTCGCCCGGGCGCTGGCGGGAGCGGGCCGGGCGTGGCTGCGGGTGCTGGCCAACCAGGTCGACGTCGACGGCGTCGCGGCGGCTGCGCGCGGACTGGCCCAGTTCGGCCTGACGTGGGATGCGACCCGGCTGGCCGGACAAGCCGCGCTGCAGACGCCGGATCCGCGGATATCCAGCGCGATGCTGCAGGTGGCTCGCGACCTCAAGCTGGCCGCCGGTCAGGACGTGCCGGATGAACCCGACGACGAACCGGCCGCGGCGGCAGCGCACCCGCGCCCGATGGCCGGACTCGGAAACCGGGCCACGAGCGGTGCGCTGTCGGAGCGCGAACGCGAGGTCGCCGAGCTGCTGTTGCTCGGCATGCCGTATCGCGACATCGGTGCGCAATTGTTCATCTCGGCCAAGACCGTCGAGCATCACGTGGCCCGGATCCGGCGCCGGCTCGGCGCGGAATCGCGGTCCGAGATGCTCTCGATGCTGCGCGCGATGCTCGCGCCACAGACCTGATCGCGCAATCGCCGCCGGCTGGAAGTTAGGTCACCCTCGGTAGCGGCGTTACTTCACCAAGTGTCACTATGAGCAGGATCGTGGTGAAGTTACCGACGGGTAACATGCCTAAAGTTACCGGTCGGTAACTACGAATGGAGGCAGGTCGTGGGCACTCTCGAGTGGATCAGGCTGGCGCTTGGGCTGTTGGCGACAGTGGTCGTTTTAGGCTTTGCCGCCAAGCGCGTGATGTTCCTGGCAAACCTCATCCGCTCCGGCCAACCCATCAGCGATGAGAGCGGGCGCAAGGACCATCTGTCCGACCGCTTCCTCAATCAGTTCAAGGAAGTGTTCGCTCAGACCAAGCTGCTGAAATGGTCGCTGCCCGGTATCGCGCACTTCTTCACCATGTGGGGCTTCTTCATCCTGGCGTCGGTCTACCTCGAGGCCTATGGCGTGCTGTTCGACCCGGAATTCCACATCCCGTTCATCGGGCGCTGGGACGCGCTGGGCTTCCTGCAGGACTTCTTCGCCGTCGCGGTGCTGCTGGGCATCATCGTCTTCGCGATCATCCGCCTGCGTTCTGAGCCCAAGGAGTACGGCCGCTCGTCGCGGTTCTACGGGTCGCACACCGGCGGCGCGTGGCTCATCCTCTTCATGATCTTCCTGGTCATCCTGACCTACGCGATCTTCCGCGGTGCCGCGGTGAACAACCTGGGCGACGCCTTCCCCTACGGCTGGGGTGCGTTCTTCTCGCACGGCATGGCGCAACTGCTGGCGCCGCTGGGGCACACCGCCAACCACGTCATCGAGACCGTTGCCCTGCTCGGCCACATCGGCGTCATGCTGGCCTTCCTGCTGATCGTGCTGCACTCCAAGCACCTGCACATCGGCCTCGCTCCGGTCAACGTCACCTTCAAGCGCCTGCCCAACGGCCTGGGCCCGCTGTTGCCCATGGAGTACAAGGGCGAGCCCATCGACTTCGAGGATCCCGCCGAGGACGCCATCCTGGGCAAGGGCAAGATCGAGGACTTCACCTGGAAGGGCTACCTCGACTTCACCACCTGCACCGAGTGCGGCCGCTGCCAGTCGCAGTGCCCCGCCTGGAACACCGGTAAGCCGCTGTCGCCGAAGCTCGTCATCATGAACCTGCGCGACCACCTGTTCGCGAAGGCGCCCTACATCCTCGGCGACAAGCCGATGCCTGACGGTGAGAGCGAAGCCGCGCAGCTCGTCTCGTCCGAGGGTGGCTTCATCGAGAGCAAGCACGACGAGCTACACCATGTGCCGGAGTCCGGCTTCGAGCGCATCCTCGGCTCCGGGCCCGACCAGGCGCTGCGGCCGCTGGTCGGCACGCTCGAGCAGGGCGGTGTTATCGACCCCGACGTGCTGTGGTCCTGCACCACCTGCGGCGCGTGCGTCGAGCAGTGCCCGGTGGACATCGAGCACATCGACCACATCGTCGACATGCGCCGTTACCAGGTGCTGATGGAGTCGGAGTTCCCGTCCGAGCTCGCAGTGCTGTTCAAGAACCTGGAGAACAAGGGCAACCCGTGGGGCCAGAACTCCAAGGACCGCCTCAACTGGATCGACGAGGTCGAGTTCGACATCCCGGTGTTCGGTAAGGACGTCGAGTCGTTCGACGGTTTCGAGTACCTATTCTGGGTCGGCTGCGCCGGCGCCTACGAGGACCGGGCCAAGAAGACCACCAAGGCCGTCGCCGAACTGCTGTCGGTGGCCGGGGTCAAGTTCCTGGTGCTCGGCGACGGCGAGACCTGCACCGGTGACTCGGCCCGCCGATCCGGCAACGAGTTCCTGTTCCAGCAGCTGGCGGCGCAGAACATCGAGACCATCAATGGTCTCTTCGAGGGCGTCGAGACCGTCGACCGCAAGATCGTCGTCACCTGCCCGCACTGCTTCAACACCCTTGGCCGCGAATACAGCCAGACCGGGGCGAACTACAGCGTGCTGCACCATACCCAGCTGCTCAACCGCCTGGTGCGCGACAAGAAGCTGGTGCCCGTCAGCCCCGTTTCGCAGGACGTCACCTACCACGACCCCTGCTACCTCGGCCGGCACAACAAGGTCTACGAGCAGCCGCGTGAGCTGATCGGCGCATCCGGCGCCTCGCTGACCGAGATGCCCCGCCACGCCGACCGCGGCCTGTGCTGCGGCGCCGGTGGCGCCCGGATGTGGATGGAAGAGCACATCGGCAAGCGCGTCAACGTCGAACGTGTCGAAGAGGCGATGGACACCGGCGCCAAGACCATCGCCACCGGCTGCCCGTTCTGCCGCGTCATGGTCACCGATGGTGTCGACGACGTCGCCGCGGCCCGCGACGTCGAGAAAGCCGAAGTGCTCGACGTGGCCCAGCTGCTGTTGGCATCGCTTGATCTGACCGACATCACGCTGCCCGAAAAGGGCACCGCGGCCGTCGAGGCCGAGAAGCGTGCCGCCGAACGCGCCGAGCGCGAGGCCGCCCAGGTCGAAGCCGAAGAGGTCGACGAGGTCGAGGCCGAGGAGGTCGAGGCGGCCGAAGCCGAACCGGCGCCATCGACCGAGCCCGCCAAGGCAACCGCCCCGGTCAAGGGCCTGGGCATGGCCGGAGGCGCCAAGCGCCCCGGTGCCAAGAAGGCCGCCACTACCGAGGAAGCCGCACCCGCAGCCGAGGCGGCCCCCGCCGCACCTGTCAAGGGGCTCGGGATCGCGGGCGGCGCCAAGCGCCCCGGCGCCAAAAAAGCTGCCGCCACCGAGGCAGCCGCACCCGCGGCCGAAGCGGCACCGGCCGCCCCCGTCAAGGGCCTCGGGATCGCCGGCGGAGCCAAGCGCCCCGGCGCCAAGAAGGCTGCGGCCGCCGCACCGGCACCCGCGGCGGAGGCGGCACCGGCCGCCGAGGAAGCAGCAGCGGCACCCGCTGCGCCGGTGAAGGGCCTCGGGATGGCCGCGGGCGCGAGGCGACCGGGCGCCAAGAAGACCGCCAGCCCGTCAGCGCCTGCACCGGCCGCCCAGTCGGCACCCGCAGCCGAATCGGCCCCTGCGGAGACCGCGAAGCCCGAGCCTGCGGTCAAGGGCCTCGGCATGGCTGCCGGCGCCCGCCGACCCGGCGCCAAGAAGGCGCCCGTTGCGGCCTCACCGAATGAAGGTGCCCCCACCGTCGTGCAGCCGGCCAACACCTCCCCCGATGAGGCCAAGGCCGGCACCGAGGCGCCCGATACGGCCGACTCCGATCTGGCTGTGCCGGACAAGCCGGAGCCTCCCGTGAAGGGGCTGGCCATCGCCAAGGGTGCACGTCGCCCCGGCGCCAAGAGTGCGCCGGCAGCCACCCCGGCGCCGGCCGCAACGCCGGCACCAGCGCCGGAACCCGAACCCGAATCCGCGGCCGAACCCGAAGCACAAGCGCCGCAACCGGATCCGGCCCCGAGCAGCAACGGCGGCGCGTCCGTCGTCGGGGACGAACCACCGGTGAAGGGTCTGGCGATCGCGAAGGGTACCCGTCGGCCGGGGAAGCGTTAGCCGATCTTGCGCAGCTGGAACGGCGTCTGACTGATGTCCCCGCCGGGGCATCCGTAGTTCGAGTCACTCGAGATGATGCCGCCCAGGGTCGCGGGGTCCACCGACAGCGAGATGTAGGCGGGCGCATAGCTGCCGTCGTCGCAGATGACGCCGTCGGGTTTGGTGACCTGGAAGTTCCACCGGCCGCCGGAGAATGTGGTCGGCACGCTCCAGCCCTGGTTGCTGGCCACGGTGCCGGTGCAGCCGTTGGCGCCGCAGTTGGTCGAGATGGTCCACGTGTTCTCGTCGTCGCCACCGGTGTAGGTGCCGTTCAGCAACGCCGGGTCGGCGTGTGCCGTCGCGGCCAGACACACCGCGGCGGCGGTGACCGCCGCAGCGGAAATCATGCTGCGTGTGACTGCGTGCTTCATCGATGCGCCTCCCGACCAGTGGTGATTCAGCAAGTTAGCAGGCACCGCACGGCAAATTCGTGATCGCGCCGTCGGGACAGGGTGTCGTGTCCGGGATGTCGCGGAATCGAGTGCGAAACGCAACCTCGCGACCCTTTGATTGCGCCGCAGTCGGGAAAAACACGTCGACAGCCATGGGACAATCATTCGTGTGACCGCCCACCAGCTACCCTGGCACACGTCTGCACATCAGCCGCGGCAACGTGTCTTCACGCAGTCGACCAAGCTGCAGGACGTCCTCTACGAGATCCGTGGACCCATCCACGAGCACGCCACCCGGCTGGAGAACGAGGGTCACCGGATCCTCAAGCTCAACATCGGCAACCCGGCACCGTTCGGCTTCGAAGCGCCGGACGTCATCATGCGCGACATCATCCAGGCGCTCCCCAACGCACAGGGTTACTCCGACTCCAAGGGCATCGTCAGCGCCCGCCGGGCCGTCTTCACCCGCTATGAACTGGTCGAGGGTTTCCCGCGGTTCGACATCGACGACGTCTACCTCGGCAACGGGGTCTCCGAGCTCATCACCATGACGTTGCAGGCACTACTCGACAACGGCGACCAGGTTCTGATCCCGGCGCCGGACTACCCGCTGTGGACCGCGTCGACGGCGCTGGCCGGCGGTACTCCGGTGCATTACCTGTGCGACGAGACCCAGGGCTGGCAACCCGATATCGCCGACCTGGAAGCCAAGATCACCGACCGCACCAAGGCGCTGGTCGTGATCAACCCGAACAACCCCACCGGCGCGGTCTACACGCGCGAAGTCCTCGAGCAGATGGTCGACTTGGCGCGCAAGCATCAACTGCTCCTGCTGGCCGACGAGATCTACGACAAGATCCTCTATGACGACGCCAAGCACATCAGCCTGGCCTCCCTGGCGCCCGACGTGCTGACCCTGACGTTCAACGGTCTCTCGAAGGCGTACCGCGTCGCCGGTTACCGGTCGGGCTGGCTGGTCATCACCGGCCCCAAGGAGCACGCCAGCAGCTTCATCGAGGGCATCAGCCTGCTCGCCAACATGCGCCTGTGCCCCAATGTCCCTGCGCAGCATGCCATTCAGGTTGCGCTCGGCGGGCATCAGAGCATCGAGGACCTGGTGCTGCCCGGTGGGCGGCTGCTCGAACAGCGTGATGTGGCCTGGAACAAGCTCAACGAGATCCCGGGGGTGTCCTGCACCAAGCCGGCGGGCGCGCTGTATGCGTTCCCACGGCTCGATCCCGAGGTGCACGACATCCACGACGACGAGCAACTGGTTCTCGACATGCTGCTGCAGGAGAAGATCCTGGTAACCCAGGGCACCGGCTTCAACTGGCCGGCCCCGGACCATCTGCGGATCGTGACGCTGCCC
>CAMFLL010000340.1 GCA_945957405.1 uncultured Mycolicibacterium sp.
CTCGACCTCGACCGGTTCGGGGAGGCGGACCTCGGAGATGCTGCGTTTGGGCGCATCACGGGGTACCTCGGCGTCATCGCCGACAGTGGGCAGTTCCTCGGTCCGGCTGAACGTGATACCCGAGGACGCGGTGTAGCCGCCGGAGCGGTCGACCTCTTTCTTCTCGTCGGGTGGCGGGGCGAGGCTGATCCGGCTGCGCCGGTAACGCACCAGGCCCACGACGAGCGCGGCAACGACGAGGACAGCGATGACCGCTACGGCGATCCAGAGACCTTCGGACACCCGGTCATTGTTTCAAAGCGGTCCAGCGGGTCCGTCCGCGACCGGTGCCGCCTGGTCAGGAACCGGTGGTGACGAGCTCCTGGCCACGCATACGCTGCGAGATCACCTGGGTGATGCCGTCACCTTGCATGGTGACGCCGTATAGCGCATCGGCGATCTCCATCGTGGGTTTCTGGTGGGTGATGACGATCAGCTGTGAACGCTCCCGCAGCTGTTCGAACAATCCGATGAGCCGGCGCAGGTTGACGTCGTCGAGGGCGGCTTCCACCTCGTCCATCACGTAGAACGGCGAAGGCCGCGCCCGGAAGATCGCCACCAGCATCGCCACCGCGGTCAACGACTTCTCGCCACCGGACAGCAGCGACAACCGCTTGACCTTCTTGCCGGGCGGCCTGGCCTCGACCTCCACGCCGGTGGTCAGCATGTCGCTCGGGTCGGTCAGCAGCAGCCTGCCCTCGCCGCCCGGGAACAGCGACGAGAACACCTGGCTGAACTCACGTTCCACGTCGGCGTACGCCTCGGCGAACACCTGCAGGATGCGGGCGTCGACATCCTCGACGACATCGAGCAGGTCCTTGCGCGCTGCCTTGACGTCTTCGAGCTGTGTGGACAGGAAGTTGTAACGCTCCTCCAGCGCGGCGAACTCCTCGAGCGCCAGCGGATTGACTCGGCCAAGCTCGGCCAGTTCCCGCTCGGCGCGCTTGGCTCGGCGTTCCTGCGTCGGCCGGTCGAACAGCATGGGCGCCGGTGCGGTCACCTGCTCGCCGCGCTCCTTGGCCTGTTCGTACTCGGCCATCTCCAGTTCCGACGGCGGCAGAGCGGCCTGCGGACCGTACTCGGCGACCAGATCGGCTGCGGGCATGCCGAATTGCTCGAGCACCATCTGTTCGAGCTGCTCGATACGCATCGCGGCCTGCGCCTTGGCGACCTCGTCGCGGTGCAGCGAATCGGTGAGCACGGCGATCCTGGTGTTCAACGCGTCCACTTCTTCGCGGGCGGCGCCCATCGCCGCGGCGCGTTGCTGACGTTCCGCCGTCACGAGATCACGGGTCCGCGAGGCCACCGCGACGACGTCCGCCAGCCGCACGGCCACCTTGCGGCCACTGTCGGCCACGGCAGCTGCCACCGCGGCGGCATGCTCGCGCGCCGCCCTCGCGTGTTGGGCACGCGCGCGCGCCTCACGTTCGGCGGCCGCGGACCGTCGCAGCGAATCCGCCCGTCCCCGAACGGCATTCGCACGCTCCTCGGCGGTGCGGACCGCGAGCCGGGCGTCCACCTCGGTGCTGCGGGCGGCGTCGGCGGCCGCGGCGATCATGTCGCGGTCGACAGGGTCTTCGTGACCGGCGGCCGGCGCCTCCTGCGCATTGCGCAGGCGGGTCTCCAACTCACCCAACTCGGCGACGGTCTGGGTTCGGTTTGATTCGAGGTCATCGCGCTGCTGTATCTGCCGCCGAAATTCCTCGTCGGCGATGCGCGCCTCCTGGCCGAGCCGGCCGAGCTGTTCGTAGATCTGCGATATCGCGGCGTCCGATTCGTTGAGCGCGGCCAGCGCCTGCTCGGCGGAATCCTGCCGCGCGGACTGCTCGGCCACCGCGCCGGACAGCGCCGCGGCCAGCTGCGACGTCTGCGTTTCGGCGGCGACCAGTTCGTTGCGCGCCTTGTCGATCTCGGAGGTGATCTCCAGCGTCGACGGTTTGCGATCCGAGCCGCCGGTGATCCAGCCGGGGCCGACGAGGTCACCGTCGGCAGTCACCGCGCGCAGCTCGGGCCAGGTCGCCACGACTTCCAGCGCGGAGCCGAGGTCGTCCACCACGACGACACCGGACAGCAACGCCGTGACGGCACCGCGCAGCCGCTGCGGCGCCTCGACCAGATCCAGCGCCCACCGCGCGCCGGCGTGCAGGTCAAAGTGGTGGGCGGGATCGGGCGCAGGCCAGTCCCCGAGCAGGATGGCCGCCCGTCCCCCGTCGGCCTCCTTGAGCGCCTCGACCGCCGAGCGCGCCGCACCGGAATTGTCGGCGGCCATCGCGTCGGCCGCGGTACCGAGGACCGCCGCCAGTGCGGTCTCATAGCCGGTGTGCACCTTCAGCATCTTGGCGACAGATCCGAAAAGTCCTGCGCCCGTGCGATTCTGGGCTAGCCATGCCGCGCCGTCCTTGCGGTCGAGTCCCACCGCCAGTGCATCGATCCTGGCTCGCAGCGATGCCACCAGGCGTTCGGCGCCGCGTTCGGCGGATTGCAGTTCGGCGACCCGCTCGTCGGCGAGCCGCAGCGCCGCGACCGTGCGGTCGTGGTGGTCGTCGAGGCCCACCTCGCTCTGGTCGAGTTCGCCGACGCGGCCCTGGACCGTCTCGAACTCTGCCTTGGCGGTGTGCGCGCGCGTCGCCGCCTCGGCGATGCCTTCGGAGAGCCGCGCCACCCGATCGTCGATCGATTCGACCCGCGCCCGCATGGTCTCCACCTGCCCGGCCAGTCGCGCCAACCCCTCCCGGCGGTCGGCCTCGGCGCGTACCGCGGCCAGGTGCGCACGCTCGGCCTCGGCGGCGATACGATCGGCTTCGCCCAGCTCGGCGCGGGCGGCCTCCAGACGAGCGCGGGCTTCTTCGAGCTCTTCGACGAGTTCGCGCTCGCGTTCCTCGATCTCCTGGGCCTCGGCCTCCAGCGCATCGGGATCGCGCCCACCCGTTTCGACCGGCGCGGCTTCGAGCAGCTGCGCGCGGTCGCTGGCGATCCGCACGGTCGCACTGACCCGCTCGGCCAGGGCCGAGAGCCGGAACCAGGTCTGCTGGGCCTGTTCGGCTCGATCCGACAGCGTGGCGACCGCGGTCTCGTGGGCGGTCAATTCGTCGGTGGCCGCGACGAGGCGCTCAGCGGCTTCGTCGTGATCTTTGCGCAACACCGCCTCGGTGCCGCCGACCCCGTCGAACTCGGCTTGGCGGGCGACCAGGTCGTCGGCCGCCAGACGCAGGCGGGCATCGCGTAGATCGGCCTGGATGGTCTGGGCCCGGCGGGCCATCTCGGCTTGGCGGCCAAGGGGTTTGAGCTGTCTACGGAGCTCGGTGGTCAGGTCGGTCAGCCGCGCGAGGTTGGCCGCCATGGCGTCGAGCTTGCGGACCGCCTTCTCCTTGCGCTTGCGGTGCTTGAGCACGCCCGCGGCCTCTTCGATGAAGGCCCGGCGGTCCTCGGGGCGCGACTCGAGGATCTGCGACAGCCGGCCCTGCCCGACGATGACGTGCATCTCGCGGCCGATTCCGGAGTCCGACAGCAGTTCCTGGACATCCATGAGCCGGCATGTGCTGCCGTTGATCTCGTATTCACCGGCACCGTCGCGGAACATCCGGCGGGTGATCGAGACCTCGCTGTACTCGATCGGCAACGCGTTGTCGGAGTTGTCGATGGTGACGGTGACCTCGGCACGGCCCAGCGGGGCCCGCGACGACGTCCCGGCGAAGATGACGTCTTCCATCTTCCCGCCGCGCAGAGCCTTGGCGCCCTGCTCCCCCATGACCCAGGTCAGCGCGTCGACGACATTGGATTTACCGGATCCGTTGGGACCGACGACGCAGGTGATACCCGGTTCGAAGCGCAGAGTCGTCGGCGAGGCGAAGGACTTGAAGCCCTTCAGCGTCAGACTCTTGAGGTGCATGGCGTGCCAGCGTACCGGCGCGCGTTCACTCAGCGTTCAGCGAAACCCCGAAACGGCTCGACTGCCTCGGACCAATCCGACACCACGTTGTCGACCTGTCCGGGTGTGCCGGCGCTGCCCAACAAGTCCAGCAAAGCTTCACACGCGCGCCGGGTGCCCTGCGCCACGACCAGGACCCGGCCGTCGGGCTGGTTCTTGGCATACCCGGTGAGCCCGAGTTCGAGGGCCCGGGAACGCGTCCACCAGCGGAAACCGACACCCTGCACGTGCCCGTGCACCCACGCCGTCAGGCGGACCTCGGGCCCCTCGGGGTCGGTGTTTTCGGTCATGAGCGCTTGTCAGCTATGTCGAATGTGACCTCGGTGCCGGATTTCAGGGTGCGGCCGACGGTGCAGACCTGGTCGATGGCGCGGACCACCACGGTGCGCACACGCTCGGCCTCCTCCTCGGTGAGGCCCGACAGGTCGATTTCCAGCGTCTCCTGCAGCAGCGGGTAGCGCTCCTGATCGCGGTCCGCGACACCGGACACCGTCACCGTGGCCTGGTAATCGTCGCCGAGCCGGCGCGCCAACGGCTGGTCACTGGCCATTCCGCTGCACGCCGCCAGCGCGATCTTCATCAGCTCACCGGGGGTGAAGACACCGTCCACCGATTCGGATCCCACCAGCACCTCGGCACCGCGCGAGCTGCGACCGGTGTACCGCCGGGCGCCGGTTCGTTCGACCCACAGTTCGGTCATCGTTGTCGCTTCCTTTCCTCGGTGAGCGCTCATCCCGGTACGCATTTCTGGTCAATTTGCGTACCTCAGTGCGCGCTCGCGCTGATGATGTTCAACCACGCGGTCGCGGTTGGCATTTCGGGCAGTAGAACGACGACCGGTTCATGAACTTCTCCCGGCGCATGATCGAACCGCATCGCCGGCACGGTTCGCCTTCGCGTCCGTAGGCGTCCAGCGAACGGTCGAAGTAGCCCGACTCGCCGTTGACGTTGACGTACAGCGAATCGAATGACGTGCCACCCTGGGCCAGTGCCTCACGCATCACCTCCGCGGCGGCGTCGAGAATGGCCGTCAGCTGTGCCCGGGTCAGCTTCTCGGCCAGCCGCGCACCGTTGACCTTGGCGCGCCACAACGCCTCGTCGGCGTAGATGTTGCCGATCCCCGAGACCACGGTCTGGTCGAGCAACTGCCGCTTGATCTCGGAATGCTTGCGGCGCAAGACTTTCACCACGGCGTCGCGATCGAATCGCGGGTCCAGCGGGTCGCGCGCGACGTGGGCCACCGGCACCGGCACCTCGCTGCCGTCGACCGTCACGAGGTCGGTGAGCATCCAACCGCCGAAGGTCCGCTGGTCGACGAAACTGAGCGTGGTGCCGTCGTCGAGCAGCGCGGCGATGCGGACGTGGTCGGCTTTGGGCACCGGACCCAGCAGCATCTGGCCGCTCATGCCCAGGTGCACCACCAGCGCCTGGTCGGCCTCGCCGCCGTCGGACAGCAGCAACCACAGATACTTGCCCCGGCGGTCCGTGCCGGCGATCCGGGTGTCGAGCAGGCGTGCGGTCAGATCGGCCGGGCCCGCCTCGTGGCGGCGCACCGCACGCGGGTGATGGACGCGCACCGCGGTGATGGTCCTGCCCACGATGTGGGCCGCGAGGCCGCGGCGGACGACCTCCACTTCGGGCAGTTCAGGCATTCAGGCTTGCGCTTCTACGTTTTCCAGCGCGGTCCACGCGGTGGCGGCGGCCTTCTGCTCGGCCTCTTTCTTCGACCGTCCGACACCGGCCCCGTATTCGATGTCCATCACGACGACCGTCGCGGTGAACTGCTTGTCGTGATCGGGCCCGCTCGAGGTGACCTGATATGTCGGCGATCCCAGGCCCCGCGCCGCGGTGAGTTCCTGCAGGCTGGTCTTCCAGTCCAGACCGGCGCCGAGGGTGGGCGCGGTGTCCAGCAGCGGGCCGAACAGGCGCAGGATCACCTCGCGGGCCACGTCGATACCGTGCTGCAGATACACCGCCCCGAGCAGTGACTCCATGCCGTCGGCCAGGATGCTCGACTTGTCGGCGCCGCCGGTGTTCATCTCGCCGCGACCCAGCAGCAGGTAACTGCCCAGGCCGTCGCCGGCCAGGTCACGCCCGACATCGGCCAGCGCGTGGGTGTTGACGACACTGGCCCGCAGCTTGGCCAGGTCGCCCTCGCTGCGTTCGGGGTGGCGGTGGAACAGCTCATCGGTCACGGTCAGGCCGAGCACCGCGTCGCCGAGAAACTCCAGGCGCTCGTTGGTGGGCAGCCCGCCGTGCTCGTAGGCATAGCTGCGGTGCGTCAGGGCCAAGGTCAAGAGGTCTTCGGGAAGATCGACCCCGAGCGCGTCCAGCAATTGCTGCCGCTGCGCGGATTCAGGTTCGCTCACTGCGAATCCCGTTCGCCGTCAGTGACATTGAGATTGGCGAGTTTGGCCCAGCGCGGATCGACCACATCGTGGCCGTGTCCGGGCTCGGCGGTGGCCAGCGCGACACCGCACTGCGGGCACAGGCCCGGGCAGTCGGGCGAGCACACCGGCGACAACGGCAGCTCCAGGCCGACGGCGTCGATGATCGACTGCTCCAGGTCAACCCTGTCGTCGACGACGTGGCCCACCTCGTCCTGTTCCGTGCTGGCCTCGGTGGCACTGTCGGGATAGGCGAACAACTCCGTGAGATAGATCTCGACGGCCCCGGTGATAGGCGACAGGCAGCGTGAACACTCCCCGACCGTCGGGGCGTGCACGGTCCCGGACACCAGGACGCCCTCGGAGACCGACTCCAGGCGCAGATCCAGGTCCAGTGGGGCACCCTTCTCGATCGCCACCAGATCAAGACCCATCCGCGACGGACTCTCGACGGTCTCGGTGACGGTCATCATGGCGCCGGGCCGACGTCCCAACCGGGAGATGTCGAAGGCCAACGACGAGGCCGGATGCCGGTGGGCTCGGGTGGTCTTGGCTCCTGGCATAACTGTCGATTCTACGTGTGGCCTGCGGGCCGATCCTGGCAGCGGGCTCAGCAACCGAATAATCGATCACCGAGATTTTTAGTCGGCGCAGCGTGTAAGCGCTGCCCGCCGTGGTGGTGGGTGGCCGCGGCCCCCATCAGGTCACCCGTCGACGGCGGGCGGGGCACTCACAATGGAGCACCGTGACCCTCAAACTGCACTGGTTCCTGCCCACCTACGGTGACAGCCGGCTCATCGTCGGCGGCGGACACGGCACACCCGCGGGGGCCGCGCGCGGTGACCGCGACGCGTCCGTGGACTACCTCGCGTCGATCGTGCGGGCCGCCGAGACATTCGGTTTCACCGGTGCGCTGATCCCGACCGGCGCCTGGTGCGAGGACGCATTCATCACGGCGGCGTTGCTGGCACGCGAGACAAGTTCGTTGGCGTTCCTGGTCGCGTTCCGGCCCGGGCTGGTGAGCCCCACGCTGTCGGCGCAGATGGCGGCGACGTTCGCCCGCCATGCCCCCGGCCGCATCCTGCTCAATGTCGTGGTGGGTGGCGAAGCCCACGAGCAGGCCTCGTTCGGCGATCACCTCGACAAGGACGCCCGCTACCACCGCGCCGACGAGTTCCTGGACGTGGTGCGCCGCCTGTGGGACGGCCAGACCGTGACCCATCACGGTGAGCATCTGCGGATCGACGAGGCATATCTGGCGACGCTGCCCGACCCCGTCCCGCCGCTGTACTTCGGCGGTAGTTCGGCGGCCGCCGGTCCGGTGGCGGCACGGCACGCCGATGTGTATCTGACCTGGGGTGAGCCGCCCGCGGCGGTGGCCGAGAAGATCGAGTGGATCTCGGCGCTGGGCAAACAGCAGGGCCGGCGGCTGCGGTTCGGCATCCGGCTGCACACCATCTCGCGGGACAGCGCCGACGACGCCTGGCTGCAGGCCGACCGGCTGCTGGGCGCCCTCGACGAGGAGACCGTGCGTTCGGCGCAGACCGGTCTGGCCCGCAGCCAGTCCGAGGGGCAGCGCCGAATGCTGGCCTTGCACGAAGCGAGCCGTTCCGACGGCAGTTGGAATGACGCCCGCAGTCTGGAGATCGCACCCAACCTCTGGGC
>CAMFLL010000341.1 GCA_945957405.1 uncultured Mycolicibacterium sp.
GTGGTGGAGTCGTCGAAAGGATCACCGGGCTGCCAGTTGAGTGCCACGGCACCCATACGCGCGACGAGTTCGTCCGCCAGCGACTCGTGAACCACCAAGCGTGAACTGGAATCGCACATCTGCCCTGCATTCCCGAAGATCGACTCCGCCGTCTTGGCGGCGATCAGGTCGAGCATGTCCGCGGCGTCCTCGAGCACCAGAGCCGGTGATTTACCGCCGAGCTCGAGGGAGACCTTCTTGAGGTTCGAGTCGGCCGCCGCCTTCAGGATGATCCGCCCCACCCCTGTGGAGCCGGTGAACCCGATCGCCTCGACGTCGTTGTGTTCGGACAGCGCCTTACCGGCGGTCTCGCCGAGACCGGGAACGACGTTGAGGACCCCGGCGGGCAAGCCCGCCTCAACTGCCAGTTCGGCGACCCGTATCGCGATCGCCGGTGATTGTTCGGCGGGCTTGAGCACCATCGAGTTACCTGCGGCGAGCGCAGGCGCAATCTTCACCGCGGGCATGAGCAACGGGTTGTTCCACGGCGTGATCGCCGCGACGACGCCGACGGGAACGCGCGTGATCGTCGCATGCCCCACTTCGCCGATCGGAGCGACTTCGTCATACAGGTGATCGACAGCCTCCCCGAACCACTCCAAGACCGTGGCACTGTAGTCGACCTCCCAGCGGCCGTCCTTGATCGGCTTGCCCATCTCGATGGTCTGTAAGGCGGCGAGTTCCTCGGTGTTGTCCCGGAGAAGTCGCGCGAGCTGTTGGAGGACGACCTTACGTTCACGCGGTGTGCGCCGACGCCAGTCGCCGTTCTCGAAGCTCGCACGTGCCGACGCCACGGCGGCGTCGACGTCGGCGACGTCACCCGACGCGAGATCGGGCAGCCGCTCACCGTTGACGGGGCTGATGTTCTCAAACGTGTCGGTCGAGCACGCGTCCACGAGGGCGCCGTCGATGAACGGACGGGTCCATCGGCGCAATCCCGGAACACGTTCAGTAAGTGAGCTTTTCAGTGTTTGTGTCATCTGTACTGTCTTCAGTCTCTCAAGGTTGGATGATGATCGAGGGGGGTCAGTGCGGCCGCGTGACGTCGAGGGCCGCCGCCATCCGCGTGACGATGGCGTCGACGTCGTCGTTGGTGCACACCAGCGCCGGCAGTAGTCCGATGGTCTGATTGGCACGGTAGGTCCGAACGAAGACCCGCTGTGCGAGGAATTGCGCGTGCAGGCGGGCGCCGTAGTCGGGCCCGGCGTTCTCCGTGTCGATGTCGACGGCGTGCATCATGCCGATACCGCGGATACTCCTTTTGGCCAGCACGGGATACGCCTCGGCGAGACCGTGCAGTTTTTCCGAGAGATATCGTCCGGCACTGATCGCATTCGCCAGGACGCTCTCCCGGTCGTAGATGTCGAGGGTGGCCAACGCCGCGGCACACGCCGCCGGATGGCCGCCGGCGGTGACACCGTGGACGAAGGGATCCGAACTCGTCGCGAGCCGATCGCGCAGTTCGCCGCTGATTGCCACGGCGGCGAGCGGGAAGTACCCGGCCGTGATGGCCTTCGACATCGTCAGGATGTCCGGGCGCAGTTGCCAGTTCTCGACCGCGAACATCGTGCCGGTGCGGCCGATACCGGTCAGCACCTCGTCGCTGATCAACAACACGTCGTTGCGATCGCAGATCTCGCGGATTTCGCGCCAGTAGTCGGCGGGAGGAATCACTATGCCGTTGGGCGTCGAGATCGGCTCCGCTATAAACGCCGCCACCTTGTCCGCCCCGATCCGCGCAATCTCCTCCTCGAGGCCACGGGCGGCACCCACGCCGTCCGCGGTGGGCTGATCGATGTGGGAGAAGCCCGGCAACCGGGGTCCGATATTCTGCCACATCGCCGGATCACCGGTAAGACTGGATCCCGCATAGGTCACGCCGTGATAGCTGTTCCACCGTCCGATGATGTGGATCTTCTCGGAGCGCCCGGCCGAGACATTGACGAACCGGGCGATCTTGATTGCGGTCTCAACCGCGTCGGATCCGCCGAGCATGAAGATGAACTGGTCGAGCCCGTCGGGGGTCAGATCGGCAAGCCGTTCGGCCAGCCGGATCGCACCGACGTGGTTGCGCTTCTGATAGAAGTGGGTCCCGAAACTCAACTCGCGCAACGCATCGGCGATGACTTCGGGGATGTCAGAGCGCCCGTAGCCGAGGCTCACATTCGCCTGACCCGAGCACGCGTCGATCCAGTCCTGACCTTCCGTGTCGAACAGCGTGATCCCCCGACCCGCAGTGATGATCGGGCCCGGCGTACGGTCGCCGAACGAGGTGAAGCCGTGGACGATGTGACGGGAATCCGCGGCCGCAAGGGCGGCTGCGTCCAGTGTTGACGGGGCGGTTTTCAGTGACGAACTCATGGGCCTCAGTGTGGCCGTGCGCAACCCGCTGCGTCGAAGGGCGAAGTGTCGTCAATGCCGCTGCGCGGTGAGACATAGTGTCCACACCCGTCGGCCCCTCGACCGTCCGCGGTGCGCGAAATGCCCGCCAGCGTCACGTCGACGCTGGCGGGCATGGGAGTTGCTGAGGCGATGCGGACAGTGCCCCTCAGGGAACCGCGGCGGTCTCCGACGGTATCCGTGCGACACCGATCGAGCTTCCCCGCTCACTGAAGGAGAAGCCCGTATACCCCTGGGCTGCGACCTGATTGACGAAGTCGACATAGTTCGACCATCCGCCGGCATACGGGATGAAGACTCGGGAGCCGTCGTCGTTGACGTGGACCATGTAGTTCTTGACCTGCTTGCGCAGCAGACCGTCGGCAGCGCGTTGTGTCCGCTCGTGCCAGAGCTGCTGTGCCTCTGCCGTCGGTTCCACCGAGTCGTATCCGTTGAAGTCCATGTACGCCACCAGATCAGCGACATAATCAGCGTGAAACACGTTGTGCACGTTGAAATTAACCAGCACCGAGGGTGAGCCGGGGCCCGTGAGCACGTACAGGTTGGGAAACCCGTGCACCATCAGTCCCAGGTAGGCATGCGGTCCACGTTTCCAGCCGTCGGTGGGTCGCTGTCCGTCCGCATTGCGGATGTCGATGGCGTCCAACGCACCGGAGAACGCGTCGAAACCCAGCGCCGAGATGATGACGTCCACTTCGTGGAAGCCGGCGTTGGTCTCGATGCCGTGGGCCGTGATTCGGGTGATGGGCGCCGATCGCAGATCGACGAGGTGGACGTTGTCGCGATTGAACGCCTCGTAGTAGCCGTTGCACACCACCAGGCGACGGGTGCCGATCGGGTAGTCACGAGGTTCCAGCAGGTCAGCCAACGCCGGATCCTCGATGCTGTCCCGAATCTTGCCGCGGACGAAGTTCGACACCAGGTCATTGGTCTGCCAGTCGGTCTTCTGATCCGGGAAGGCGAACGTCATCGACAACCCTCCGAAACGCCACTGGCTTTCCAGCCGTTGACGCTGTTGCTCGCCGTCGAGCGCCGAGGCGGGCACGTCGCTGGTGGGCGCCAGATAGGCCACCGCCGTTTGCATCACGCGATTCCACAGGCCATCGAGGTCCCGGCTGTAGTCGAGGTAACGCTCCTGATCGATGGGCGCGTTCTGCGATGGGACCACGTAGTTGGGCGTCCGCTGGAACACGTGCAGACTCTCCACCCGGTCGGCGATCGCCGCGATCACCTGCGCCCCCGACGACCCCGTTCCGATCACGGCAACGCGCTTGCCGGTGAGCTCTACCGGTTCGGCGGGCCAATGCGAGGTCTCCAGCCACTGACCCGCGAAGTCCTCGACGCCGTCGAACGGCAGCGTGCGCGACTTCGACAACTGACCGGTGGCCAGCACCACGTGGCGCGCGTAGACGACCTGCCCCGTCGTGGTGCCGACCCGCCATCGCCTGGTGTCCGGCTGCCAGTGCATGGTCTCCACCCTGGTGGAGAAGTGGAAGTACCGCCTCAGGCCGTAGTGGTCGGCGTAGTGCTGCAGATAGGCCAACAGCTCCGCCTGGGGCGGGTAGCGATGCGACCACGTCCAGTCGCCGTAGATCTCCGGGTCGAAGAAACTGTAGAAGTACGCCTCGATGTCGACGCGGGCTCCGGGATAGCCGTTGTGCAACCACACGCCGCCGACGTCGGCGGCGCTCTCGAAACCGACGACACTCAATCCGTCAGCGGCCATTCGCCGGACGGCGTAGAGACCGCCGATGCCGGCACCGACGACTGCGACGTCGACGTCGGTCGTTCCGTCACGGGGTACCGGCCCCAGGTGTGTCGGATCCATGTGCAATGCCCTCTCAGTGTGTGATGCGCGATCGTGCTGACGCGGTGTGACCATCTTCAGCTCGTACGACCGGCTCCGGCCAGACGCCACCTGTCGGCAGTTCTGGCTCTCACCAATGCATTCCGTCAAGACCGCTGCAAACTCGGCATCGGTAGCTCGTGGATGATGGGGCGCTCCCGCAGGTACGGCAGCGGCATCGACGGGTCAGCCGAGTCGATCTCGCGCGCCAGCCGGTGCCCGTCGAAGACCGACTCGGCGACGATCCGCGGGGCGACACAGTCACCGATTCGGTAAACCGCCGTGATCCCCTCTGCAGCAAGCTTTTCGGCGCCGAAACCGTCGACGATGCCGCGATACAGCGTGGTGTCCGAGACGCGCTGGGTCACCAACACGACGGCGTCCGCTTCGATCAGCTTCGCGTCGTCGGCGTCGGCGTAAGCGTAGTGCGCCCACACGCCCTCCGGTCCGATGCGCACGGGCACCATGGACGCCGCGACCGTAACCCCCTGGGTGTACAGCTTGCGACGCAAATGGGTCGCTTCCAGTGTGTAGTGCGTGTAGGGAGCGAGTTCGCCAAGGTGGGTGAGCACTGTCACCGACTTTCCCTGGGCCGAGAGCCGGTCGGCCAGCGCCGCACCCACGTGATATCCCTCGGCTTCGATGATCACGACGCGCTCGCCGGGCACCGACTTGTTCTCCACCATGATCTGTTCGGGCGTCAGAACGTAGGGCAGTCGGGTGTCCGCACCCGCAATGCCGTTGCGCGTGACGGGTCCGAGCCCGGTGCCCGACCAGTGCGCCCCGGACGCGACGATGACGAGGCTGGCTCCGTAGTCGATGATGTCCTGGGTGGTCATCCGGGTGTTTGGGATGACGGTGACGTTGTCGAGCTTGTCGAACTGCGTCAGCCGGTAGTCGATCACCCGGCTCCACTCCCGCAGCCCCGGCAGATTGGCGAGCCACTTGACGTGCCCACCGACGTCTGCGTCGGCATCGACCAGGTGAACGTTGCGCATCCCGCGCTCGCCGAGCACTCGCGCGCACTCCATACCAGCGGGCCCGGCACCGACGATCAGCACGTCGTTCTCGGCGTTGGTGGCCTTGGAGAACCGCTCGGGGTGCCAGCCGCGGCGGTACTCCTCACCGGACGTGGCGTTCTGGGTGCACACGATGGGCGGGCCGCCGTGCTCGAAACGCGACACGCAGATGTTGCACCCGATGCACTCGCGGATGTCCTCGAGCCTGCCCTCCCTGATCTTCACCGGCAGGAACGGATCGGCGATGGAGGGGCGGGCGGCACCGATGATGTCGAGCACACCGTCGTTGATCACCCGGCACATCTCGTTCGGATCGGTGAAACGTCCCACCGCGACAACCGGTTTCCGAGTGGTCTGCTTCACCGACTTCACCCAGTCCATCGCGCGCGCGCTCTTGAAGAACCTCGACGGCGTCGCATCGTCGCCCCAGTCGCTGCCGCCGATGTGGACATCCCACAGGTCAACGACGCCGTCGCACATCTCGACGAAGGGCAGCACATCGCGGTCCAGCAGCATGCCGTCGTCACCACGCATGGTGTCGGCCGAAAGACGCACAGAGATCGCGCAGTCCGATCCGACTGCCGCGGAGATGCCTTCGACGACCTCGCGCCACATGCGGGCGCGGTTGGTAAACGAACCGCCCCATCCATCGGTGCGCTTGTTGTAATGGGGCGACAGGAACTGCTCGAGTAGACCCTCGTGGCCTCCGTAGATGCAGATGATGTCGAAACCAGCGTCGCGGGAACGCAGCGCTGCGTCCACGTAGAAGCCCTGTACGGCCTTGATGTCGTCGAGATCCATCTCCCGACACGGCGACATCGGCACGAGGTCACTGGCGATCTGCGACGGAGCGCGCTGCACGGCGCGAGACTCCATGCTCAGGCCGTGGATACCGCCGTACCACAGTTCGATACCCGCCAATGCGCCGTTCTCGCGAACGGCTTCGCTCATCAGCGACAGACTGGCCGCATCGTCGTCGTCCCACAGTCGGGCCAGCACCATCGGCATCTGATCGGCCTCGGGATGAATCGAGCACTCCTCGGTGCAGACCGCGCCCCAGCCGCCTTCGGCCTTCATCCCCCGGAAGGCGGCTTGTGCGCGCGGCCGGATCACCCCGAAGCTGGTGCAATGTGGCACCTGATAGAAGCGATTCGGCAGAACCTTCGGGCCGATCACTATCGGTTCGAACAAGATCGCGTGCCGCGGATCCATCACAGTTGATCACCTTCCTCCAAAAGACGTGCTGCGCGGTCACGATGCGACGCCTGCTGTCTCCGAGTTCCATACTCACCGCTTACCGTCCGCGCGGGGGTGTGATGCGGAAAGGCACCACCACCTTTGGCGCCGTGGGGACGTCGTCTCGGCGCGGGCCGTGCGCCGAGAAAGCCGTACGGAATCATCGTCTCGGACAGACTGCTACGGCAGGCAGCACCGGCACACACGCGAAGTGTCAACTGCGTCTCCGGGCCCGTCGACACATCGTCCAGTGCCGCGGTCGAGTGACCGAACTGGACAGACCCGCCACAGGGAACACCGATACCACCGCGCAGCTCAGGCACAGTGACGGTATGTCGCCCCTTTGGCGACGGCTGATGACACACGGTCACTTCGGGAACCTACTTCTGCAGACCTAACCTCATTCCTGGGCCCCACATCGGAAGCCCGCCGAGCCTTGCCGGTCGCGGACCCGACTACCGATGCCCGGGCGTTCGACCCTCCGCTCGGCACCGATCCCATCGATCACTCGAAGAAAAGAGAAGATGTTGAACAGTGCTCTGGTTCTGCGCGAACTGGCCGAAGCGTTCGCCGCCGGCGATTGGACGAGACTGCGGCAACTGGTGAGCGACGATGTCGCCTATGTCGACATCGCATCGGGAGGCGAAACATACATCGGTGCAGACGAATTCGTTCGCGCCGACCAGAGCTGGCGCAACGCCTTCACCGGATTCGAATGCGATATTCTCGCGGTGGTGGGGGATTCCACGCACGCAGCCGGAGATTTCGTCTTGCGTGGCATCCACACCGGCCCGATGCCGACCCAGTGGGGCGACATCGCCGCCACCGGCCGCAACGTCGAGCTTCCCTTTGCAATGTTCTGCGAGGTCGTCGATGGGAAGATCACAGTGATTCGGGACCACTACAACCCCACATTGGCGATGTCTCAGATCGGAGTCGAGCCGGCCACACCTGCGCAGTAGCCGTCATGCCCAGCTCTCCGCACCAGTCAGCGGGCGACATATGTTCTGCATCAGGCGTATTCAGTCGAGCGTGAGCTGTCGCGCACTGGCCGCCTCCACCCCGCGGCGACGCGGCCCGCTCACCTGCGGATGGTGCCCCAGGATGCGTCGTCCGATCGCGCCTAGGCATTGCGGCCTGGCGAGGTCGTCGTGCTGCAGTGGGCTGGCCCGACCTCCTCGCGGGCACGCCGGTCGATCACGGACGGATCGCGGGAGGGTCACCGCGGGACAGGCGTGGCATCGACGGGACACAAGGAAGTAAGGCGCGCCCACACCCCGAAGCTGATCCTCGCCGCGTCCACGGTGACCGTGATCAACGAACCGGCCAAAACAAAAACCCCGGCCGATGGCCGGGGAATCTGTAACCGATGACGCGACTCATGTGTAACCCATGACCCGACTCATCACACAAGCGCGCCCGAAGGGATTCGAACCCCTAACCTTCTGATCCGTAGTCAGATGCTCTATC
>CAMFLL010000342.1 GCA_945957405.1 uncultured Mycolicibacterium sp.
TTTCCCGCGATCAGGTGCGGGGCTGGGTGCCGTCCGCGTGGCTGGTCAGCCACCCTACGACGACGTCGCCGATCATCCGGCGCATGTGCGCCCGCTGCGAGGTCTCGGAGAAGTCGACGCCGAACAGAAAGCCGAACGTGTAGCGGTTGGCCACCTGGAACACGCAGTAGGAACTGATCACGATGTGCACGTCCAGGGCGTCGACGTCATCGCGGAACACGCCGGCGCGGTGGCCGTCGCGGAGGATCTCGTCGAGCAGCGAGGTCGCGGGAACCGACAGTTCGGGCAGCTCACGCAGTTGTTTGATGAACTCACCGCGGTGGATGTTCTCGATCGAGACCAGCCTGATGAACTCGTCGTGGGCGATGTGGTGATCGAACGTCACCTCGGCCAACCGCCGGATGGCGACGACGGGATTCGAGTGGTCGACCCGTAGCTTCTGTTCCGCCTCGCGGATACCGCGATAGGCGTTCTCCAGCACCGCCAGATAGAGCTGTTCTTTGCCGCCGAAGTAGTAGTAGATCATCCGCTTGGTGGTGCGAGTGCGCTCGGCGATCTCGTCGACGCGGGCACCCGAATAACCCTCCTGGGCGAAGACCTCGGTGGCCACGGCCAGCAGTTCGGCGCGGGTGCGCTCGGCATCGCGCTGAAGTTCCTGCTTCGGCTTGGCCACGACGGCAGCTTACTGGGCTGGCGACAGCTTCCCGGTTGCCTCTTCCGAATCAATTAACTAATTGGTACATTGAGTTGCCATGAGGACGTCCATCGCCACCGTCTCACTGAGTGGCTCCCTGGTCGAGAAGCTGCACGCCTGCGCCGCGGCGGGGTTCGGTGGTGTCGAGATCTTCGAACCCGACCTCATCGCCGGTGACCATTCCCCAGAAGAGATCCGCGCCCTGGCGGCCCGGCTCGGGCTGTCGCTGGATCTTTATCAACCGTTGCGTGATCTCGAGGGTGTCGGCGAAGAGACGTTCACCGACAACCTGCGCCGTGCCGGGGCCACCTTCGCCACCGCGGCGCGCCTGGGCATCGACACCGTTCTGGTCTGCAGCAACGTCGGCACCGCCACCGTGGACAGCGACGACGTCTCGGCAGATCAGCTGCGGCGCATCGGTGACCTGGCGCAGACCTACGGCATCCGGATCGCGTTCGAGGCACTGGCATGGGGTCGCTTCGTCGACGACTACCGGCGCGCATGGCGCATCGTGCAACTCGCCGATCACCCCGCGGTGGGCGTCTGCCTGGACAGCTTCCATGTGCTCTCCCGTGGCCACGACCCCAGTGCCATCGAAGAGATCCCAGCCGAGAAGATCTTCTACCTGCAGTTGGCCGATGCGCCCGCGCTGAGCATGGACGTGTTGTCGTGGAGCAGGCATCACCGGCTGTTCCCGGGCGAAGGGGCCTTCGACCTGCCTGCGTTCGTGGCGCACGTGCTGGCCGCCGGGTACGACGGACCGCTCTCGCTCGAGGTGTTCAACGACACGTTCCGCCAGACCGATCCGGGTCGCACCGCGGTCCACGCGCTGCGCTCGCTGTTGTGGTTGCAGGACAAGGTCGCCGCACGCCATCCCGGCACGCTGCGGCGCGACCTGACGATGCTCACGGATGCCAAACCGCCAACCGGTTTCGACTTCGTCGAGCTGAAGGCCGAGGACACCACCGAAGTCGAGATCCTGCTCGGCCAGCTGGGTTTCACCCCCGGCGGCCGGCACCGCACCAAGGCGGTGTCGCTCTGGTCGGCCGGCGACGCCCGCATCGTCCTCAACGAGCAGCAGGCCCGGGATCAACTGCCCCATGTCGCCGCCGTCGGCCTGCAGGTGCCCGACGCCGACGCGACGACGCGACGGGCTGCCGAACTGATGGCCCCGGTCGCCTTCCGGCGCACGTATGTCGCCGAGCAGACCTTCGGCGCCGCCGTCGCACCCGATGGCACCGAGTTCTTCTGGGTCACCGAGCCGCCGGCCGGAGTCCCGGCCTGGGTCGGTGAATTCCACAGCGGCCGGCCGGTCATCGAGCCGAGCCCGGTGCACGCCATCGACCACGTGAACCTCACCCAGCCGTGGCAGACCGCCGAGGACGCGGTGTTGTTCTTCACCAGCGTTTTCGGTCTGTCCGCCGATGCGCCGGCCGAGGTGCCGGGGCCGACCGGCCTGGTGCGCAGTCAGGTCATGCACTCCGACGACGGTTCGGTGCGCATACCGCTCAATGTCGCCCCACACGCACTCGACGGGACCGGTATGCCGCAGCACATCGCGTTCGCCTGCACCGACGTGATTGCGCTGGCCCGCCGCGCGCGGGCCGCGGGGTTGGAATTCCTGGCCGTTCCGGACAACTACTACGACTATCTGTGCGGCCGATTCGGCCTAGACGCCGCCTACGTCGCCGAACTGCGTGGTCTCGACCTGCTCTACGATCGCGACGCCGACGGCCACTTCGTGCACTTCTACACCAGGACCGTGGGGTCGGTGTTCTTCGAATTCGTCCAGCGGTTCGGCCGGTACGACGGGTACGGCGTCGACAATGCGCCGGTGCGCCTGGCTGCCCAGCGGGGGCGCGTCGGTACCGTACGTCTGTGACCGACAAGCGCCTCCTCCTGCTCAACGGACCCAATCTCAACATGCTCGGGACGCGGCAACCCGAGATCTACGGGTCGACGACGCTGGCGCAGATCGAGGAAATGGTCGTGGCCGCCGCGGCCGACCGCGGGTACGCCGTGCGGGCGGTGCAGAGCAACCACGAGGGCGAACTCATCGACGCCATCCACGCGGCCCGCGGCGACTGCGCGGGCATCGTCATCAATCCCGCGGCCTACACCCACACGTCGATCGCGATCGCCGATGCACTCACCGCCGCCGAACTGCCCGTCGTCGAGGTACACCTGAGCAACATCCATCGCCGGGAGCAGTTCCGGCACCATTCCTACGTGTCGGCGGTCGCGGAGGTCGTCATCGCCGGCGCCGGACCGCAGGGATATCGGATGGCCGTGGAGTACCTCGTCGGCGAGTTGTCGGAATGACGCCGCCTAGCACCGTTCGCGCCGCCGGTTACCTCATCGCCTTCGAAGGCGTGCTGGGGCTCGTCGCGGCCGTCATGCTCGTGATCAGGGGCCTCGGCGGCGCCGACCAGCACATCGTCAGCGGTTACGGGACCGCGGCGTGGTTCGTCATCGTCGGAGGTGGCGTGCTGGCCGCGGGGTGGGCGCTGGTGACCGGCCGACGATGGGGCCGCGGCATCGGCGTGTTCGCCAACCTGCTTCTTCTCGGTGTCGCGTGGTACGTGTACGGCAGTCATCAGCTGGTCTATGCGGTCCTGGTGACCGCGGCCGCGGTGGCGGCGCTCGGGCTGCTGTTCAGTCCATCGGCGCTGTACTGGGTGTCACACCAGGACTCGGGCGACTAGCCGGTCAGGCTTCGGCCAGCGCGCGCAGCGCGGCACCGGACACCCGATAATTGGTCCACTCATCCAGCGGTGTCCCGCCCACGCCGTCGTACAGCGCGATCGCGTCGACGTTCCACTTCAGTACCGCCCACGACAGCCGCGTGTATCCGGCGTCGATGCACTCCCGAGCCAACTCGGACAGCAGCGCCCGTGCCAGCCCGCGGCGCCGAAACGCCGGGCGCACAAAGAGATCCTCGAGGTAGATCCCGGCCACGCCGTCCCACGTCGAGAAGTTCCGGAACCAGATGGCGGTCGCGGCCGCCTCGCGGTCGATCTCGACGACGTGCGCGCAGGCGATGGGAGCCGCGCCGAACAACGCGGACCGCATCCGCGCCTCGGTGACCGTGCAGTCCTGCGCCGCATGTTCGAATTCGGCCAACTCGTGGATCATTGCGGTGATGGCCGCCTCGTCGCCGGGCTGTGCCCGCCTGATGAGTTGCGTCACGGGACCCCCAGTCCGGTCATAATGGTTCTGAATTTCGTTGTGGTCTCGGCTAATTCGTCTCCGGGGTCGGATTCCGCAACGATACCGCCGCCGGAGTGGGCCACAGCGCCGAGTCGATCAGCCGACAGCTGTGCGCACCGGATGGACACCACCCAACGGCCGTCGCCCGCGGCGTCACACCAGCCGACCGCGCCGGCGTAGAACCCGCGATCGCCTTCCAGCTCTGCGATCAACGCCACGGCGTCGGCGGTCGGCACGCCACCGACTGCCGGTGTCGGATGCAGCACCAGCGCGAGATCCAGTGCGGTGGTGGAACTGTCGCGCAAGCGGCCCGTCACCGGTGTGCTCAGATGCCACAGCGCGTCAGTACCGTGCAGTTGTGGCTCCGGCGCGATCTGCAGATCGACACACAGCGGCTGCAACGCCTCCCGCATCATGTCGATGACGAGTTGGTGTTCGTGACGATTCTTTCCGGACTCGGCGAGCGCCTGCCCGTTGGCGCGGTCGGTAGCCGGGTCCGCCGAGCGTGGCGCCGACCCCGCGAACGGCCGGCACGTCACCACGTCGCCATCCTTGGCAACCAGCAACTCAGGGCTCGCACCCACCAATGTGGTTCCCGCGTAATCGTTTCCGGCGGGGGAGAGGTCGACCAGATAGCCGTACGCGCCTGGGTCGGCGGCCAGCAGGCGCCCGAGCACATCTTCTGGATCCCACGGGCCGTCCGCGGTCAGCCGCAACGCCCGCGCGAGCACCACCTTGTGCAGTGCCGATCCGGGTTCACGCAGCCGTTCGATGGCTCGGGCCACCCGGTCGCGGTGGACTTCGGGGGCGGGCAGCGGTTCCCTGGACGTGACCACCGGCGTCACCGTCGACACCTTGGCCGGGCGCTGCACAGTGTGCTCAACGGTGTCGGGTATCCACAGCGCGGCGGGGGTCGCGACGTCAAAGGGCAACGCGCCCACAATGATCGGCGCGTCACTGGAGGAAAGGGCAGAGCGCGCGGCAGCGACATCCGGGAACGGTGTGCGCACGCCGTGGGCCACGACGGTGTCGCGCGGCCCGCTGAGTACAAACGACGGTGCCGTCACGATGTCGGGGGAGGCTCGCGGTGTGCCGTCAGGCCAAGCGATTTGAGCTGGCGTAGGCCGTACTCGAAACCGCACACCGCCAGCGACGCCGGGCCGAAGCCGTACCGAGCACCCTCCCGCAGTGGCTGTTCGACCCAGCGGGTCACCACCGATCGGGAAAAGTGACCGTGGCCGACGAAGACGACGTCGCGCTCACCCATGTGTTCCAACGCCAGGCTGATCGCCTGGTCGGCCCGCATGCTGACCTGATCGACCGATTCACCACCCGGGCATCCGTAGGTCCACACCAGCCATCCCGGTGTGGTGGTGCGGATATCCGGCGTGGTACGACCCTCGTATTCGCCGTAATTCCATTCCGAGAGCGCCGGTGTCACCTCGTCGACCGTCAGGCCCGCCAGCTCGGCGGTGACCAGAGCCCGTTTGCGGGGGCTGCTGAACACGATGGGGTTTCTCAGGCCGAGGTGCTCGAGCGCAAACGCTGCCAGCCGGGCCTGCTCTCGACCGTTGTCGGTGAGGTCTAGGTCCGTCGTGCTCGTGTGCTGTCCGGATTTCGACCACTCGGTCTCACCATGGCGTAGCAGTATCAGCCGGTGCTCACCAACGCTCACACCCGATGATTCTGCCCGACGCGCCGTTGGCACGACAGGTGAGCCCGGGCCGATCCCAACGAACCGTGTCAGGATGGACGCCGTGGGGACGCGTGTGTTGGCAGTGGCCAACCAAAAGGGTGGGGTGGCCAAGACGACGACAGTGGCGTCGCTGGGTGCCGCAATGGTCGAAAACGGGAAGCGGGTGCTGCTCGTCGACCTCGACCCCCAAGGCTGTCTGACCTTTTCGCTGGGTCAGGACCCCGACAAGCTGCCGGTGTCGGTGCACGAGGTACTGCTCGGCGACGTCGAACCGTCGGCGGCCCTGGTCGACACCGCTGAGGGAATGACGCTGCTGCCGGCCAACATCGATCTCGCCGGCGCGGAAGCGATGTTGTTGATGCGCGCGGGTCGCGAATACGCGCTGAAACGCGCACTGGCCAAGATCGCCGACGACTTTGATGTCGTGATCATCGACTGCCCGCCGTCTCTCGGTGTGTTGACGCTCAACGGCCTCACCGCCGCCGACGATGTGATCGTGCCGTTGCAGTGCGAGACGCTGGCCCACCGCGGGGTGGGGCAGTTCCTGCGCACCGTCACCGATGTCCAGCAGATCACCAATGCCGACCTGAAACTGCTCGGCGCGTTGCCGACGCTGTACGACTCACGCACCACACACAGCCGCGACGTGCTCTTCGACGTCGTCGACCGGTACAACCTGCCGGTGCTGGCGCCGCCCATCCCGCGCACGGTGCGTTTCGCCGAGGCCACCGCATCGGGGCAGTCGGTCATCGCCGGCCGCAAGAACAAGGGTGCGCTCGCCTACCGCGAGCTCGCGTCGGCGCTGCTGAAGCACTGGAAGTCGGGCAAGCAGCTGGCGACTTTCACACCAGAGCTGTGATCTGACCCAGCGCAGCGACGATGCGGGGCGAGGGACGAGCCCCGTTGAGGAGTGAGCGAAACTATCCCAGCGAAGCGACGATGCGGGGCGAGGGACGAGCCCCGTTGAGGAGTGAGCGAATTTAACCCAGCGCGGCCAGCGTGCGCCCGCGCTGTTCCAACACCGTGGACCCGACCACGGTCGGTACGATCGCCGAGATCCCCGAATCCATCGCGGGCCGGTTGACCGGGATGACGCGCTCGCGCTCGCCGGTCTCGATGTTGTAGACGCCGACACCTCCGGTCACCGGGATCAGCAGTTTCCCGGCCATCACGGTGGCAGGCCCGAGCGGTACGACCTGGCCGTCGGTGGGGATGGTGTAGCGATGGGTCAGCTTGTCGGCGGAGAACACCATGACCGAGTCGCCGGTCCACCAGGTGATCAGATCGCCGGCCCTGGACACGGTGCCCTCGCGGCCCGCCGAGGACGGCACCGCACCGATCGGTGTGCTGAACAGTTCCTTGCCGGTGTCGTCGACGACCGAGACCCGAGGCTGCGGGGTCGGCAGATACACGGCGGTGGTGGTCTCCGAGACCGCCAGCACCCGCGCCCCCGCCGAGGTGGACACTCCCTGCTGCGGGACGTCACGCACTTCGGGCTCGTCGTCGTCATCGCCGGGACGCAGCAACGTCAGCCGGACATCGGCTTCGCCGGGACACGCCTGCAGCACCGCCACCAGCGATGAGCTGCTGGCCGCCGACAGCAGATCGCAGCCCTTACCGATGCCGGTCTGGTTGGGTTTGACCCGGGCGTCGACCTCGCCGTACCCGATCACCCTGACCATGTCCGAGCGCCACAGCTCCAGCCTGGTGTCCCCGGCCGCCAGTACCGTCGTGCCGTCCGACGACAGCTCGACGTGATCGTCGGCGTAGCCGCTCCGCGCGGCCCCGCGCTTGCCGGTCGACGAGTCGATGGTGCTGACCTGCCCGCAGCCACGCACATCCGGGTACACGGCGACCGCGTACTGGTAGACGTAGGACACCCCGCACAGTTCGAGATCGCGGGAGTAACTCCAGCGGACTTCTCCGGTGACCGGGTCCCGTCCGTCCACGGTGCCGCCGTCGCCCGTCACCACGGTGCCGCTGGCGACGACAGGAACCGCGGTGGCCGGGCTGGCCGCACTCCACAGCTCCTTGAGTGTGGCCGGGACCTCGCGGGCCGGCGGCACAGTCTTGGACGCGGTGGCGGCGGGTCGGCTGACCGTCGCTCTGGCGTCGCTTGTCCACCAGATCGCCAACGCGGACACCGCCACGACAACGACGATGGCGAGCGCGACGATGACGTCGGTGCGCGTCCGGCGCTCCGGCTTGACCATGAAGTCTTCGTTATCTGGCCGCGAGGGTGGCGGGCTCAGCCTGCGTTGACAGCGGTCTCGGCGGCGGGCTTGCGCGGCCGGCGGCGACGGCGGCGACGTCCGGCGGAGTCAGCCGATGATGCATCGTCGGACGGCTCGGTGTCCGACGGCGCGGCCGCATCCGCAGCACTCTCCGGGTGCCCGGTGACGGAC
>CAMFLL010000343.1 GCA_945957405.1 uncultured Mycolicibacterium sp.
GTGGGCCGGCCACGCAGTGCACCGAGCCCACGCATGCCGTGGTAGACCAACAATGCCGCGATGGATCCCAGCGCAATACCCGTGAACGTGAGATTGCCGATCTGCCAGGTGAAGTCGGCGATACCGATGATCAGCGCGATGGCCGCCGTCATCTGGTTGATGGGCAAGGCGAAGTTGACGTGGTTGGTCAGCCAGATCCGCACACCGAGGACGCCGACCAGGCCGTATAGCACGATCGTCGCACCGCCGAGCACACCGGCGGGAATCGCCGAAATGGTGGCTCCGACCTTGGGGCACAACGACAATACGATCGCCACCAGGCCGGCGATCCAGTAGGCCGCTGTCGAGTAGACCCGGGTGGCCGCCATGACACCGATGTTCTCGGCGTAGGTGGTGGTGGCCGATCCGCCGCCGACACCTGCCAGCACGGTGGCGACACCGTCGGCGGCCAGAGCCCGCCCGGTCAGCGGGTCGGTGTCGACCCCGGTCATCTGGCCGACCGACTTCACGTGCCCGATGTTCTCGGCGACCAGCGCGATCACCGCGGGCAGGAACATCGGCAACACCGACAGCGTGAAGGTGGGGGTCTGGAACTCCGGAAGGCCGAGCCAGGCTGCCGACGCGATACCGGAGGTGTCGACATCGCCAAGCGCCCAGGCCAGCAGGTAACCCAGGACCACGGCGATGAAGATCGCCAGGCGGCCGACCATACCGCGGAAGAACGCCAACGCGCCGACCAGCAGCACCAGCGTCACAACGCCCACCACGGGACCCTTTTCGAAGTTCGTTTTCGCGGCGGGCGCCAGGTTGAAACCGATCAGCGCAACGATGGCGCCGGTGACGATGGGCGGCAGCACCACGTCGATCCAATGCGTACCGGCGATGTGCACCACGGCGCCGATGACGATCAGCGCCACGCCGACGGCGATCAGGCCGGCCAGTGCGCTGCCTGTGCCGTTCGACGCCACCGCGGCCGTCACCGGCGCGATCACCGAGAAACTCGAGCCGAGGTAGCTGGGCAGCCGGTTGCCGGTGATGATCAGAAACAGCAGCGTGCCGATCCCGGAGAACAACAGTGTGGTCGCGGGAGGAAAGCCGGTGAGCACGGGCACCAGGAACGTGGCGCCGAACATCGCCACGACGTGCTGGGCCCCGATGCCGATTGTTCTCGGCCAGCTCAGCCGTTCGTCGGGTGCCACGACGAAGTCGGGTTCACTGCGGCTCTGAACAGGCTTCCAGGTAAGCGGTATCACGCTGTCCGACTACACACCATGACGGCCCGCCGCGCACGGCAACGCGCGATCAGTGCATGTGGCTGCCGCCGTTGATGTCCATCGTCGTGCCGGTGAGGTAGCTGGCGTCCTGGCTCGACAGGAAGGTGATGACGGCGGCGATCTCGTCGGTGGTCGCGGTCCGTCCGACGGGGATGTCGGCGGCCAGCTTCGCCTCCTGCTCGTCGGTCGACCCGACGCGGATGTTGGTGTCGACGGCGCCGGGGGTGACGGCGTTGACGGTCACTCCGGTGTTGGCGATCTCGCGGGCCAGCGCCTTGGTGAAGCCGAGGATCGCGGCCTTGGCCGAGGAGTAGGGCACCTTGCCGAAGACGCCGCCGCCGCGCTGCGCGGACACCGACGACATGTTCACGATGCGGCCCCAACCCTGGTCGATCATGTCCGGCAGGAAGGCCTTTGTGACCAGGTAGGTGCCGGTGGCGTTGACGGCCATGACGGTGTTCCAGAGGTCGAGGGTGGTCTCGAGGAACGGCACCGGCGACGTGATCCCGGCGATGTTGGCGAGCGCGCCGACCGGGGGCAGGTTGCCCGACGCCACCTCGGCGGCAACGGCGGCCTGCGCGGCGGTGACGGACTCCTCCGAGGTGACGTCGACGGCATGCCCGAAGGCAGGTACCGCGAACTGGTTGCCGATCTCGGCGGCGACCTTGGCGGACTTCTCGCCGTCGAGATCGAGGACGACGACGGCCCAGCCCTCGCGGGCGTAGCGCTGCGCGACGGTCATGCCGATGCCGCGATCGGAGGTGGCGCCGGTGACGACGGCGGTACGGGTGGTGGTCATGGTTTCTCCTTAGATGAGTTCGGAAATGAGCTGGCCGGCCGCGACGGTTGCGGCAGGTCGTTGGTCGTTGGTGATGTCGCGGGTCTCGAGCTCCAGCGAGAAGTGACCCGCGTAGCCGGCATCGGCCAGGGCCTTGAGACCGTTGGCGAAGTCGACCTGGCCGTTGCCGACCGAGAGGTTGATGTTGCCCGGCACGGCGTCACGGATGTGGACATGCGCGATGCGGGGTCCGAATCGCCCGACGAAATCCACCGGGTCGCCGCCGGAGGCGACGATGTGGCTGAAATCCATCACGAGCCCGACGTCACCGGCGAGGCGATCGGTGAGTTGTTGTGCGCGTTCGATGTCGAAGCACAGCCGGTGGAAATGCAGTGATTCGGTCCACAGCGCAACCCCGGCACCCGCCGCGGTGTGCGCGGCGGCGGCGAGCTCAGCCGCGACCCGGTCGAGGTCGGCGGTCAGCGATTCGATCGGGTCGTGGTTGATCGCGCCGCACGGTAGTACCAGGGCGCGGGCGCCGGTGGCGCGGGCGAGCGCGACGAGCATGTCGAGGTGACGCTGCCGCTGCGCGCGGGGACCGTCATCGAGCGGGACGTTCAGGTCGCCGATGTCGCCGTTGATCGAGCGGACGGTGATTCCCGATGCCGCGACGGTCGCCGCCACAGACTGCACGGCAGCGTCGTCGAGCACGTACGGCACGTGGTCGCAGACGCCGGGCAGCGCGCCGAGATCGATCTCGGCAAAGCCCAGGCCGGCGATCGTATCGAGGGCCTGCGGTAGTGGCTGGTGCCGGAAGCTGATCGTGGAGCAGCCCAATCGGCTGTTGTACGAGGTGGTCATCGGGGCGGTCCTTCGGGCGGTGACGGCTGTGATGGCGCCCACACTAGCCATTCGACTGTTGACAGTCAACTACCAACATCTATTTGAGGTCGACTGTTGACAGTGACGTGTGTGTGGGCTCACACTGGGTGACGCAGCGCACTGTTGACCGTCGACAGTGACCTTGATTGCCCAGCTAGACCAGGATTTGAAAGGATGACCGTCATGAGCGATGGCGCTCTGAAAATGCGAGGCCCGGTGAATGGCACGCCGGACGCCAAGCGCGTTGCGATCGGCTCCGGCGTCGGCGCCGTGATCGAGACCTACGATTTCATCGGTTTCGGCACTGCGGCGGCCCTGTATTTCGGCCACGCGTTCTTCCCGAACTCCAGCCCGCTGGCGGGCACCCTGCTCTCCTTCGCCACACTGGGCGTCGGCTTCGTGGCCCGGCCGCTCGGCGGCATCATCGGTGGCCACCTCGGTGACAAGGTCGGTCGCAAACCGGTGCTTGTCGCGTCACTGATCCTGATGGGTGTGGCCACCTTCGCGATCGGCCTGCTGCCCACCTACGCCGCCGTCGGCGTGCTCGCTCCGATCCTGTTGGTGACGGTGCGCATCATCCAGGGGCTGGCCTTCGGCGCCGAATGGGGTGGCGCCATCTTGATGAGCTACGAACACGCACCGTGGAAGGAAAAGGGCCGCTACACCGGCATCGTGCAGGCCGGCTTCCCGGTCGGACTGCTCCTGGCCAACCTGGTCTTCCTGGTCAGCGTGCACCTCGGTGGCGACTGGGCGTGGCGCGTGCCGTTCCTGGCCAGCATCGTGCTCGTCATCGTCGGCCTGATCATCCGGGCCAAGGTGCCGGAGTCGCCCGTGTTCGAGGATGTCAAGGGCAAGGGCAACATCGTCAAGGCGCCGATCGTCCAGGTCATCAAGACCGACTGGTCGAACATCCTGCGCGGCATCGGCCTTCGCGTCGCCGAGACGGCCGGCTACGCCGTGTCGATCACCTACATGATCTCCTACCTCAAGGGCGCCGAGCTGGCCACCAAGACCGAAACCATCGGGGCGCTGTGCATCGCGGCGTTCCTCGGCATCTTCGCGACCATGGCGTGGGCCCGGCTCACCGACAAGATCGGTAGGCGGCCCGTCTATCTGTGGGTGACGGCTCTCGGCATCCCGTTCGGCGTCGTGATGTTCCTTCTGGTCAACACCGGGTTGTTCATCCTCATCATCGCCACGTTCGTGGTCGCCTACGGGGTGTGCCAGAACGCGCTCGCGGGATCGCAGGGTGGCTGGTTCCCCGAGCTGTTCTCGGCCAACACCCGCACTTCTGGTGCCTCGCTGGCCTATCAGATCTCGGCCATGGTCTCCGGTTTCACGCCCTTCATCACCACCTTGCTCTTCGAGGCCTTCGGGTGGATGGGACCGGCCCTGCTGTTCAGTGGATACATGGCCATCGGTCTGGTCGCGGCGCTGCTGACCCGCGAGACCTGGGGTCCGGGCGAGCGCAAGGCCGCCGACGAAGCTGTGGCCCGCTCACACGCACTGGCCGCCTGATGGGAACGACGGAGCGAGCGGACCGCGTCAAAGCGTCCGCCTACCGGATGCGCCATCATGTACTCGACATGGGGGAGGCCCAGGGACAGGGGTACGTGGGTCAGGCGCTGGGGGCCGCCGACATGCTGGCCGCCGTCTACGCCGACCAATTACGGTATCGCGCAGACGATCCGCACTGGGACGGCCGCGACCGCTTCCTGCTGTCGACGGGGCACTACGCGATCGGGCTGTATGCCGCACTGGCCGAGGCCGGCATCATCGGCGTCGACGAATTGGGCACCTACGGGTCCGACGAGTCGCGGTTGCCGATGTCCGGAATGGCAAGCTACACACCGGGTATGGAGATCTCGGGCGGTTCCCTGGGGCATGGTCTGACCGTGGCTGTCGGGATGGCGCTCGGGCTGCGGCTCCAGGGATCGGATTCGCGTGTGATCAATTTCCTGTCCGACGGTGAGCTCGACGAGGGGTCGACGTGGGAGGCGGCAATGGGCGCTTCCCACCATGGCTTGGGCAATCTGATCGCGATGGTCGACATCAACGCGTTGCAGGCCGATGGTCCCACCGTCGGGGTGCTGCGCACCGAGCCCGTCGCCGACAAATGGGCCGCCTGCGGTTGGCATGTGCAACGTATCGACGGTAACGACGTCTCGGCGCTGCTCGGTGCGTTCGATGCCGTCAGTGCCGACGCGCCGTCGGTCATCCTGTGCGACACCAGGATCGGCTACGGAGTGCCGATGCTCGAGACCCGCGAGAAGGCGCATTTCATGCGCATCGACGAAGACGAATGGCAGATCTGCCGCGACCAGTTGACGGCCGCACACCAAGGAGTTCCCGCGTGAGCACACCCACGAAGCTCAAGACCTCGGCGATGATCGCGTCGTTCGCCGATCCCGGCCAGAAGACCGCGCCCGCACCATTCGGGCATGCGTTGGTCAAGGCCGCACAGGCCGATCACCGGATCGTCGGATTGACCGCCGATCTGGGCAAGTACACCGACATGCACATCTTCGCCAGGGAATTCCCGGAGCGGTTCTTCCAGATGGGCATGGCCGAGCAGTTGCTGTTCGGCGCCGCGGCCGGGATGGCCGAGACCGGTCTGGTGCCGTTTGCGTCGACCTATTCGGTGTTCGCCGCGCGCCGCGCCTACGACTTCATCTGCCTCGACATCGCCGAACCCGGCCTGAACGTCAATGTGGTGGGCGGTCTTCCCGGCCTGACCACCGGTTACGGACCGTCGCATCAGGCCACGGAGGACATCGCGATCTTCCGGGGCATGCCGAACCTGACGATCGTCGACCCGTGCGACTCGGTGGACATCGAGCAGGCGGTACCGCAGCTGGCCGAGCATCCGGGACCGACCTATCTGCGGTTGTTACGGGGCAACGTGCCGACCGTGCTCGATGAATACGACTACCGCTTCGAGCTCGGAAAGGCCAAGGTGCTCCGCGACGGCGCCGATGTCGTGCTGATCTCCAGCGGGCTGATGACCATGCGTGCGCTGCAGGCCGCCGACAAGCTGTCCGAGCACAATATCGGCGTCGCGGTGGTACACACCCCGACCATCAAACCGTTCGACGCCGAAACCGTACTGGCCGAAGTCGATTCAGATCGGTTGGTGCTGACGTGCGAGAACCACACCGTCGTCGGCGGCCTGTTCGAGACCGTGGCGTCGGCGATCGTGCGGCGCGGACTGGCCAAGCAGGTCACGCCGATCGGCCTGCCCGACGAGTTCCTGGCGGCCGGTGCCCTGCCGACCCTGCACGACCGGTACGGCCTGTCGACGGCGCAGATCGTCGCAACCGTGCTCGGCCGGCTGTAGCATTGAGTGTCGACAGACAAATGTTGACAGTCAAGGAGCGCCGGATGTCCGTCGATGCGATGTCACTGCTGCGGCTGGAGAAGACCAGCCTGCGCGAGCAGGCACTGAGCGCGCTGCGGCGCGCCATCACCACCGGTCAGCTGACGCCCGGCACCCACCTGGTCGAAACCGAGCTGTCGGATGCGCTGCAGATCAGTCGGGGCACGCTCCGCGAGGCGATGCGGCAGCTACAACAGGAAGGGCTGATCTCCGCGGGTGCGCGCGGCCGGCTCTCGGTGCGGCACCTCGACGCCAAGGAGATTCGCGACATCTTCAATGTGCGCGCCGCTTTGGAGGGCCTGGCCGCCCGCGAGCTGGCGTCCAAGGATGACCGGACCGCCGACGTGGCGGCGCTGCGGCACGCCGTGACCGACATGGAGAAATGGGCCGCGTCCAACCTCGAGGATCGCATTGAAGCCGATCTGCGTTTCCACCGGACGATGTGTCAGCGCACCGGCAACGAGACACTGCTCCACCAGTGGTCATCCCTGGAGGGCAGCATCCGGATGTCGATCATGTTCGCGGGCGTCGACCGTGCGATCAAGAACATGGACGCCAAGCGGCATCACGACATCGTCGACGCCATCGAATCCGGCGACGGTGAGCGCGCCACCGCCACCGTGATCGAGCACATGGCCGGGGCCGCCCACGTCCTGTGCGTCGAGTGACGTCTGGTCACTGACCCAGCTGGGCCAGCTTCGGGATCACCTCGTCGCCGAGCCGTCGGACGAAGCCGACGGGGTCGGGGTTTCCGGGAAACGGCCCCACGTTGACCAGGTCGACACCCAGCGCGGCGAACTCCTCGGCCTTGGTCATGAAGGTGTCGCCGTCAAACGGGTCGATGAACAAGCCCGCGGTCTTGCGGATGACGCCCGGATCGCGTCCGACATCATCGCAGTGGTGGTGGAGCACATCGATCTTGTGCGCCAATTCGTCGGTGTCGGTGGATGTTCCGTTCCAGATGTCGGCGTACTGCGCGACCAGCCGCAGCGTTTTCTTCTCGCCCCCGCCACCGATCAGCACCGGCGGCCGCCGGAGGGGTTGCGGTACGCACAGCGTCTCGGCGAGTTGATAGTGCTTGCCTCGGTAGGGGCCGTCATCGTCACTCCACATCTGCGCACAGATCTGCAGTGTCTCCTCGAGCATCTCGAAGCGCTGGCCCACCGGAGGGTAGGGGATGCCGAGGCCGGCGTGTTCGCGCTCGTACCACGCCGCGCCGATGCCGAACATCGAGCGGCCGCCGGAGAGTACGTCCAGGGTGGCGACGGTCTTGGCGAGGATGCCGGGATGGCGATAGGTCACGCCGCTGACCAACATGGTCAAGGCTATCGATTCAGTCTGTGCGGCAAGGAATCCGAGGCTGGTGTAACCCTCGAGGAACGGATCCTCGGCGCGGCCCATGGCCTCCATCTGGAAGAAATGGTCGGCCAGCGTGAACATGGTCGCGCCACCCTGCTCGGCGGCGATGGCGGTGGCGGCCATGGTGGGGCCGAGCGCCGCCGGGTCACCCGGCAGGAAGTCGATGTAGTGCACGCCCAATTCCGTTGTGATGCTCCCATTCTCAGTCGACGATCCGGCCGAGCAGCGACAGCGCATCGAGTATGGTGCGACGTTCGCGCTCGGTGTAGTGGTCCTGCAGGGCCCGCACCA
>CAMFLL010000344.1 GCA_945957405.1 uncultured Mycolicibacterium sp.
GATTCGCCTTAGTCTCGTGGGCTCGGAGATGTGTATAAGAGACAGCGACAGCAGCGACACTCGCGATCACACCCAGCGCCGTTGTCGCGATTGTCGCGGGTTGTCGCGCCAAGCTGGGCAAACCCTGCTCTTGAGTCACGGAGCCGCGGCCCGGTCGGGAAGGGACGTCGCCGAAAAGACATCATCGGGGTCGTACCGCGCCTTCAGAGCGAGTAACCGGCCGGCATTCGGGCCGTACGCCACGGCAGCCTGCTCGGGGCGGTCCTCGCCGAAATAGTTGGGGTAGGCGCTTGCCAGCGCGTGGTCTTGCAAGGCGGCCTCGCCGGCGTCGGCCCACGCGCGATTCTCGACCTCGTCGCCGTCGCGCCAGAGGGCGTAGAAGCCGACCATGACATGACGTCGACGGATGCCGAACGCCGTCGACTCCACGGGAACCCGCTCCGGTGCACCGTGGAACGGGTGCACACCGATCCAGCTGAGTCGCGACGGACGGTTCCGCATCGCGTCGGTGATGATCCCCATCGCCTCGGGCCCGAGCGCGGGAAGGGTGACCGTGCGGCCGACCACGTTCGCACCGTTGACCACAAATGCGTCTGCATCGCGCAGCATCTGCGCCGGGGTCACCCGTTGCACAGCTACGACCAGTGGATCGCCGAGCCCGGC
Source organism: uncultured Mycolicibacterium sp. (assembly GCA_945957405.1). Lineage (GTDB taxonomy): Bacteria > Actinomycetota > Actinomycetes > Mycobacteriales > Mycobacteriaceae > Mycobacterium. The sequence continues at coordinate 664 of CAMFLL010000344.1, forward strand.
CACGAGATCGCGCACGCGGTCATCGTCCGCCTCGTCCCCGCTCCACGCGTGCAGCATGACCAGCACTGTGCTTCCGTCCGGGTTCTGCACGAAAGCCGGAGTCTCGGTGAGGTTGTCGGGGAATTCCTCGACGAGCGATGCGTATCGGCGAATGACTTCGGCTGCCTGGTCGAGGGGGAACGCGATCATCCCGCTCGAGACAGAGGCAATGGGGTGCAGTTGGATCCGCATGCTGGTGACCGCACCAAAGTTGCCGCCCCCGCCCCTCAATGCCCAGAAAAGATCGGGCTCGTGTTCGGCATCGGTCGTCACCACACGACCGTCGGCGAGCACAACTTCGGCACCCAGCAGATTGTCCAGCGCCAAACCAAGCCGCCCGGTCAGTGGCCCGTATCCGCCGCCCAGTGTCAACCCCGCGACACCGACCCGTCCCATCGTCCCCGTCGCCGCCGCCAATCCATGCTTTTCACCGGCGTCAGCGAGTCGCGCAAGCGTCGCGCCGCCTTGCACCACCGCGACGTCACCCTCCACCAAGACGCGCTGCATCCGAGCAAGATCCATGACGACTGCGCCCCGGACCGAGCGCCCGCACCAATCGTTGCCGCCCGCGAGCACCGACAGCGACACGCCGCGCACCACCGACTCGAGCACCACATGGCGGACATCGGCCGTGGTTTCCGGGGTGATGACCAGTCGAGGATCGAACTCGACGCCCACGTTGAAAATCCGCTGTCGTGCGTTCTCGTAGCCGGGACCCGATGAATGCACCTTGTCCGGTCCCAGCCCTTCGGAGAGGGCACGCTCCAAGCGCGCGATTTTGTCGTCAAATTCGGTGGTTGGTCTCATGGTGTCTCCTGACATCGGGCGCCATTCCAGGTCAGATCGAGGAGTCGGTCGATGCCGGCGGCATCGCCGCTACACACGTCGGCCACCGCGTTGACGAGTACGAGTAGGTCCTCGATCCTCACGCCGGGCCGCACGGTCCCCGCAGCAGTCGCGCGGTCGAGCAGCGGAAGCCCGGCACGGGCAAGCATTCCCAGGGAGCGATTTTGTGTCTCGTTGCCGCCATTGGTATTACGCAACAAGACGGCCAGCGCCTTCTCGGCGGCGCAATGGTGTGCGATCTGATGCAGCCAGACCCATAGGCCGTCGGATCCCGAGCATGTCTGCGCAATCGTGCTGGCGTCGGCGCACATCTGCTCCACGTGGGCATCGAATACCGCCTCCAAAAGCGCGCGTTGGCCCGGAAAGTGGCGGTGCAATGTTGCTGAACCAACTCCGGCGCGGCGGGCGATTTCTTCAAGCGATGCCTGGGCTCCGTCGCGGTGCAGAATTTCCCCCGCCGCCTCGATGATCGCTGCGCGATTGCGTTGCGCGTCGGCCCGCCTCGGCGGATCGCCTTCGCCCCTGTGTGTCCCACCGGCCACCATTCACCCCTGCCATCTCGCTGCAGTCCTCCGACGTGTTTGTTGAAGTATAACCGGGGTACCCCCCCACTTAACCATGATCTGACAGCCACAACTGACGAGGAGGATCGACGTGAGCGTGCCTCATATCGCTCGGGCTGCCATCCAGCAGCAGATTTCATGGATTGGTGGGAGTGTGCATCACGTCGTGCTCGACGCCGCCGCAACGGCGCATCGGCTGGCCGTGTTGCGCTCGTCGATGCGTGACGGGGCGGCGTCGCCGGTCCATGTCCATGATCGCGAAGACGAAACAGTGTTCGTACTGGAGGGCACCGGAGTTTTTTGGGCCGGCGATCAGCGCTGGGAGCTCGGGTCCGGCGACGCGGCGTTCCTGCCTCGCGGCGTTCCGCACACCTATCGGTTCACCTCCGACACTGCTGAAATCATCACTGTCTGCAACCCCGCCGGCATGGAGGAGTTCTTCCGCGTTGCCGGGTGGGACCTTTCCGATCCGCAGCCGGACAACTGGGCCATCGACCCTGCGGCATTGCAAGCGGCGGCAGATGCCTGCGGTCAGCGGATACTCGGGCCGCCCCTCGCCGTCGGCGACGAGATGCCCGCGGCCTATCTCGGTTAGCAGCTCATCCTCGCGACATCAGCGTAACCAGATGGTCGATGATGGAGGCATGGTCACTCGACTCGCCGTTTTCGTCGCATCAGCCGCTTTGCTGCTGGCGCCCACCGCCCATGCCGATCCGCCCGGACCGCTCGAGGTCCTGGTCGACACCGCGGCGCAGCGCCTCGACACCGCTGATCCGGTGGCGGCGTTCAAGTGGATCAACGGCGGCCCGATCACCGATCCGGTGCGGGCCGATCAGGTGGTCGACAACGTCGGCGCCGACGCCACCGCCCACCATATCGATCCGACCTACGTCAAACGCATCTTCCGCGACCAGATCGGCGCGACCGAGGGAGTGGAGTACACGCGCTTCGGGCAGTGGAAATTCGATCCCCGCACGGCCCCCACCCAGGCACCCGATCTGTCCGAATCGCGCACGGCCATCGACGGTTACAACACAAAGATGGTCGACGAGATCGCGTTGCACTGGGACGCGTTGCACGGCCCCGGCTGCCGCGCCGACCTCGACGCCGCGACGGCCGCGGTGGTGGCGCGCCGCCAACTGGACCCGCTGTATCAGGCGGCACTCACGTCGGCCACCCGCTCCTACTGCGAAACTACTTGAGCAGCTTCGACATCCGCCGGTCAGCCAGGAGTTTGCCGCCGGTCTGACAGGTCGGGCAGTACTGGAATGACTTGTCGGCGAACGACACCTCACGCACGGTGTCGCCGCACACCGGACACGGCATGCCGGTGCGGGCGTGCACCCGCAGTCCGGAGCGCTTCTCGCCTTTGAGCGTCGCGGCCTGCTGGCCCACCGACCTCGTCACGGCATCGGTCAGCGTGGTGATGATCGCGTCGTGCAGCGCGCCCAGCTGTTCGTCGGTCAACTTGGCCGCCGTCGCAAACGGCGAAAGCTTTGCGGCGTGCAGGATTTCATCACTGTAGGCGTTGCCGATCCCGGCTATCACCTTCTGGTCGGTGATCACGGTCTTGATGCGCCCGGTGTTGGTCTTGAGCACCGCACGCAGGTCTTCGGGGGTGAGTTCCAGGGCGTCGGGGCCCAGTGTCGAGATACCGGGCACAGTCCACGGGTCCGACACCAACCACACCGCGAGCCGCTTCTGGGTACCGGCCTCGGTCAGGTCGAATCCCGGTGCCTCGCCCGGCGTCCCGAGATGCACGCGCAGGGCGATGGGCCCCTTTCCCGGCTTGAGCGGTGTCGCCGTGAGCTTCTCCGACCAGCGCAGCCACCCGGCCCGCGACAGATGGGTGATCAGGTTCAGTCCGGCGACCTCCAGGCCCAGGTACTTCCCCCAACGGTTGGCGCCCGTGACGGTCTGGCCGTACAGCGCGGTGGTAGGCGGGTCAAACGTCTTGAGGACTGAGAAGGCCGCAACGTCCACGCGACCCACCGGCAGTCCCACAGCGTGCTTGCGCAGATAGTCGGCCAGCGCCTCGACTTCGGGCAGTTCGGGCATTGTCCCAGTCTGCCCAGGACATCCCGCCATGTCACGCGGTCACAATTTCAGATACCCGGTACCGCCGGTATTGACATTGGCCAATGGCAGCTTTACGTTCACAAGGAAGCACGTCAAAGAAGGGAATCCCCCGGACATGACCATGGCATCGACGCCGTCCAGCCCGTCCCGCGAGGAGTTCTCCGAGCGCCTGCTCAAAGGCTCGGTGAAGAAGTCGTATGCGCCCGTCGTCGACATCGACTGGGACGCCCCGCTGGATCCGGACAAGTTCTTCCTCCCGCCTGAAGTCGTGACGCTGTACGGCACACCGGAGTGGGACGCGATGACCCGCGCACAACAGATCGAGCTCAGCCGGCAGGAACTGGTCAACATCCTCTCGGCAGGCATCTGGTTCGAGAACATCCTCAACCAGGCCATCCTGCGCGAGCTGATGCACAAGAACCCCACCGCCGCCTCCACGCACTACGCGCTGACCGAGCTGGGCGACGAGACGCGGCACATGGTGATGTTCGGTAAGACCATCGACCGCGTCGGCGGCGTCCCGGTGCGACCCAAGCTGTACCAGCGCATGATGATCAACGCGCTGCCGTTCGCATTCCGCGGTCCGATTCTGTGGGGCGCCGCGCTGGTGGGCGAAGAGATCTTCGATGCGCTGCAGCGCCAGATCATGGAGGACCCCGAACTCCAGCCCATCGTCCAACGCCTGATGCGCATCCACGTCACCGAGGAAGCCCGCCACATCCAGTTCGCGCGCGACGGCCTGCGCAAGGCGGTGCCCACCATGCCGCGCCGCCGAAAGATACTGCTGGCCAACCTGCATGGTGCCGGCGGCCCGTTCTACCGCATGTTGTTCACGTTGCCCATCCAGTACCACCGCGCCGGGCTCGACGGTGCCGAGATGCGCCGGGTCGCGCGGGCCAACCCACTGTTCCACGAGAAATGCGTGTCGTCGTTCGCGTCGCTGAGCGCCTTCTTCGAAGAGGTCGGCCTGATGGGGCGGCTGGGTCGACGGATGTGGCGGCGGGCCGGATTCCTGTGAGCGCCATCGTCATCGGCGATTCCCGTATCGAGGGGATCGCCGCGACCGTCATACAGTCAGTCGACACCGCCCGCTTCGACACGGCATCTGATTCCTGGACCGTGCAGGCCGGCGACGGTGCCTGCGTCACCGCGCGCACACTCATCGACGCCCGCCCGTCGGCCGAGCGCACCATTGCCACGCACGGCATCCCGAACTATTTCCGCATCCCGGGTCCCGACGTGGCGCGTCAGACCCGGTTCGTGTCGCAGTGCCTGGATCTGCTGGCGCGGTCCGAATCCACCCGGATCGAGGCCAAGTCGCGGATCGTGTTGCGCCGCTGGCAGCCTCGGTCGGTGGCGGCCCGCTTCTTCCTCACCGGTTCGGCGCCGAGCGAGGACGTCTACGGGGGGCCCGCGACCCTGCGGCACGCCGGGTCCGACATCGAGGTGCACGCTCGCCTCGCCGGCCACCTCGAGGCCATCGACGGTGCCTATCACTGGCGCGGCACCGTCAGCGGTGATCTGCCCGCCGACGTCCTCAAGGGCCGGCGGGAGGTCGAACTGATCGTCGACGGACGGCGGGCCAACGCCCGTGTCGTCGAACAGACCCCCTGGGGCGCCTACACCGTGGCCGGTAGCGGCACACCGCCGTACCCGCTGGACTGATCGGCGCATACTAGAACATGTTCTAGTATCGCGGCCATGCGGTTCACCTACGCGGAAGCGATGACCGACCCCACCTTCTATGTGCCGCTGGCGCAAGCCGCCGAGGCCGCGGGCTATCACGCCATGACGGTCGCGGACAGCGTCGCCTACCCGTTCGAGTCCGATTCGAAGTACCCCTACACCCCCGATGGCAACCGCGAGTTCCTCGACGGTAAGGCGTTCATCGAGACCTTCGTGCTGACCGCGGCCATGGGTGCGGTGACCTCGCGCCTGAAGTTCAACTTCTTCGTGCTGAAGCTGCCGATCCGCCCGCCGGCGCTGGTGGCCAAGCAGGCGGGATCGCTTGCCGCGCTGATCGGCAACCGCGTGGGCCTCGGCGTCGGCACCAGTCCATGGCCCGAGGACTACGAGCTGATGGGCGTGCCGTTCGCGCGGCGCGGCAAGCGGATGGACGAGTGCATCGACATCATCCGCGGGCTGACCTCCGGCGACTATTTCGAGTATCACGGCGAGTTCTACGACATCCCGAAGACCAAGATGACGCCGGCTCCCACCGAGCCCATTCCGATCCTCATCGGCGGCCATGCCGAGGCCGCCCTGCGCCGCGCCGCACGCAACGACGGCTGGATGCACGGCGGTGGAGCGCCCGAGGAACTCGACGATCTACTCGAGAAGCTCAAGCGATACCGCGACGAGGAAGGCCGCACCGGCCCGTTCGAAGTCCACGTCATCTCGGGCGACGCCTACACCCCCGACGGCGTCAAACGGCTGGAGGACAAGGGCGTCACGGACGTCATCGTCGGATTCCGGATTCCGTACATCATGGGGCAGGACACCGAGCCGCTGGACAAGAAGATCCGCCACCTGGAGAAGTTCGCCGAGCACGTCATCGAGCGGGTCTGATCTAAGAGACCACCGGTCTGCGATACTGATCCGATGACGACCTTCCAGCGCGCGCACAGCCCGCAGCAGCGCGAAGTGCGTCGCAATGCGATCCTGGCGGCCGCCACGGCGATGCTCGACGAGATGCCGGCGTCGGCCATTTCGCTCAATGAGCTGAGCCGTCGGGCGGGAATGGCGAAATCCAACGTGCTGCGCTATTTCGAGTCCCGCGAGGCGGTCCTGCTCGAACTCTGCAATGCCCACATGACCGCCTGGATCGGTGACCTCGACAAGGCGCTCGAGGCGGCCGTCGATGCCGGCGCCACGGCGAATGCCCGCGCCCGCGCGTTGGTGGACACGCTGACGACGTCGCTCGCCGAGCGACCCGTGTTGTGCGATCTGATGGCCAGCCAGGCCGCGGTTCTGGACCACAACGTCTCGACGACGGCGGTGCTGCAGTTCAAGCGGGTCAGTATCGCCAACTTCGATCGACTGATCGCACTGATGGGCCGGCACATGCCTGAACTGGGCTCCGACAGGGCCAGACGCTTCACCATGCTGGCCGCCATGCTCGCGTCATCGGTCTGGACGAACTCCCGCCCGCCGACAGCAGTGGTCGCAGCTTACGAAGCCGACCCGCAGATCGCCTGCTACCGAATAGAGTTCGAACCGGCTCTGCGGGACGCGTTGCGCATCACGATGGCGGGTCTGCTGGCGGAGGAGTAACGCGATCACGGAGGTGGGCGGCGACATGAGCGGCTATCGCGAGCTGTTCGACGCGAGTGTCAGGGACCCTGCGGCATTCTGGGCAGACGCCGCCACGGCGGTGACGTGGATCCGGCCCCCGGAGCGAATCCTCGATGACAGCAACCCCCCGTTCTACCGCTGGTTTCCCGACGCCGAACTCAACACGTGCGCCAATGCCGTGGACCGTCACGTCGACGCCGGACGTGGCGACCAGCCCGCCCTGATCTACGACTCCCCCGTGACCTCGACGAAGCGGGTGTACACCTACTCCGATCTGCTCGACGAGACCGCACGGTTCGCCGGCGCGCTCCGCGGACTCGGCGTGGACAAGGGCGATCGCGTCGTCATCTACATGCCGATGATCCCGGAAGCTGTCATCGCCATGCTGGCCTGCGCC
>CAMFLL010000345.1 GCA_945957405.1 uncultured Mycolicibacterium sp.
GACGTCCACGGTCACGGTGGCCTCCGGAGGCACGGTGTTGATCCCGACACCGCCGGTCAGGCCGGTGACGGTCACACTCAGACCGGGCCGCCCGCGATGCAGGGCGGCGATGCGGAGGGCCTCGGCGGCAGCCTTGACCGCGGCGTTGTGCCCCGCGTCGGGGTCTACACCGGCGTGTGCGGCGCGGCCACGAAAATGCAGGCGCAACCACGCACCTGCTTTACGTGCACTGACGATGTCGCGGTTTTCCCGGCCACATTCCAGGGTCAGCACCAACGCCGCGGCATCGGTGGGCAGATACAGTGGCGGCCCATCGCGCTCTTCCTCGTCGGGAACGCTCAGCAACCGCACCCGGCCGTAGGCATCTTTGACGCGCTGCAGCGCCGCCATGGTGTGCAACCCGAGCGTGATGCCTCCCTTCATGTCCACGACGCCGGGGCCGTACATGTGGTCATCGTCGACGCTGAAACCCCACTGCCCGCACGTGCCGACCGGGAAGACGGTGTCGTGGTGGCACAACAGGACCACCTCGTCGTCACCGTTGCCGTCGATGCTCGCCTGGACGTACACGCCGTTGTCGGCACCGGGCAGCACGGCGACGTCCAGGCCCAGCCGGGTACCGATCGATGCGATCGCCGCTGCTGTGGCGTCCAACCGCGGCACGTCGAACGTCGGCGAGTCCATCCCCACCAGTTCGGCGGTGTCCGACAGCAGGTCGTCGAGTCGGTCGTCGACCGCTGCCGCCACCGCGGCCGCGACGGCGACGGCGTCACCCGCCACTTCGTCGACCACCGTCATTCCCCGAGGCCGTGCAGCCGAAGGGCGTTGCCTCCCAGGACACCAGCGCCCAATCGATGGCCTTCGTCAGCCGTCAGCCAGTCATGATCGACAGCACGCGCCAGCACTCTCTTGACCGCGGCACGGCCGTAGCGTCCGGCGAGCCACAGCACCTCTGGTTCACTGGCCTCGTCCGAGCCGTACATCACCTTGCCGCCGGGAGCGGTGCCCAGCACAACTTCGAGTTTCTGGTCGATTCCGAGGCTGGCCCACGGCAGCATGACACTCACGTCGATGTAGATGTGGGCGAAGATCGATGCCAGATATGCCGCTTCCTCCATCCACGGCCAGCCGCCGTGGATCAGTACGATCGGCACTCCGGTGTGATCGGCGATGAAGCCGAACAGTTCACTGGGCCGTGCGTAGGTCAACTGGACATCGGGATCACCTCCACCACAATGGATATGGATTGGACGTTGAAGTTCCGTGCACAGTTCGGCGACGCGGTAGAGCAGCCGGTCGCGCACCGGCTTGCTGTGTTCGCGACTCTCCCGGAAGTCGTCGCGACGCCAGCGTCGATATGCGTCTTCGGCCTGCCCGATCGGATAATCGCGGACATCGAGGCCGGTTCGGTAGGCGATGACGGTCTTGAACGCGACGGCACCCGCATGAGCTTCGCGGGTCACCCGGTCGAGCAGCCGATCCTCGAGATCGTGATATGTCGCACACTCTGTCTGGAGTTCCTTGATCCAGGGTTCGAGGCGCCCGACGCGGTGCACCGGTCGACCGATTTCGGTTGCCACAGCATTGGTGTCGACCACGGGCTGGGGGTAGCCCTCGTCACAGAACAGCGCCGCGACGCCGCTGTCGGTGAGGAGGCCGGTGAAATAGGCCGACGCATCCGAGGAGATCTGCGCGTACCGGTGTTTGGAGACGGCGTCGCGATCGTTCTCGCAACCGAGGTAGGACGCCAGGTGGCGTCGTGCCGCCAGCACCAGCGGGGTGTCACGGGACATCGCCGCGACCTGGTGGCTGATGTCCGTGGAGGCCCCTGAGGTCAGTTGGCACATTCCGATCATCGTCAACCGGTCCTCGAAGCTGTCCGGCGGCAGCTCCAGCAGATCGCTTGTACGCCAGGGGTGGCAGTGGACATCGACGATGGGGGCAGCGTCGAGTTCGGGCAGCATCAGTGTGTCCTCCGGTATCGGTCGAGCAGGGCGGCGGGTTCGAGCTGGCGGGCTGCTTCCGCGTCGGCGCGGCGTACCGCGACGACGCTTTCATGCAGACGCCCGCCCATGGCATGGCGCAGCGCGGCGTCGGCGCACAGTGCGTCGGCCGCGTCGTCCAGCGTCAATGGCAGACAACGGAGTCCGGCGCGTGAGCGCTCCTCGTCGGTCATGCTCGCGGGATCGACGGCGATCTCGGACGGGAGCGGCAGTCGGCGGTCGACACCGTCGAGGCCGGCCGCGATGACACCACCGAGCACCTGGTACGGATTCGCCGACGCGTCGACGGTTTTCCACTCGACATTGACGGTCTTGCCCGTGTTGGGGCCGTGCAATCCCTCGATACGCAGTGCGGCCTCGCGGTTTTCGACGCCCCAGCACGCGTAGACGCCACCCGACCAGGCGGATGGCCGTAAGCGGAGATAGGACAGCGGAGTCGGTGAGCCGAATGCCGTCAGCGCCGGGAGGTGCTCGATGACGCCAGCGACGAAATGCTCTGCCACTGGGTGTAATCCATGGGTACCGACACCGCCCGCCATCAGACTGCCGTCCGACGTGTGCAAGCTGAAATGAGCGTGTGCTCCGTTGCCTGCCTGACTGAGGTCGGAGAGAGCCGCGAAACTTGCTTCAGTGCCTTGTAGTTCGGCCTGTCTCTTGATGATGCTGCGGGCTAGCACGACTTCGTCTGCGGCGCGCAACGGTGTGCGGACCGGGAGCGACACCTCCAGTTGGCCGTCGGCCCATTCCGGGTGCACCTGCCCGGGCAGGCAGTCCACCGCATCGAGATCGGCAGCGATACCACGCAACTGATCGAAGACAGCGGCCGGCATATGCGCCCCGTATCCGGGGCCGGTGTGGATGGGCCGCCATCGACCAGTCTGCGGATCGCGGCTACCGACGGTCCACTCCAGCTCGAAGGCCATCATCATCTGCACGCCGGCGTTCTCAGCACGTTCGACCATGTGCCGCAGAAACGTTCGCGAGCATCCGCCGAAGCTGCGGCCATTCTGCTCCGTCATGTCGGCAGGGGCCCACCACCAACCGTCGCTGCTCGGCAGTTTGCGAAGCATGCGGCCGTCCGGCCTAAGCCTGAGGTCACCGATGGCATTGGAGTTGCCCTGTCGCGCCGCTATTCCACCGCTGGCGGTGAACAATGCGACGGTCGGGCTCATACCGGCGCCGTTGGCGAGCGCTGATGGCCATTGCCGGGCCGGCACTCCCTTCATCCGGTGCACACCGGCGTTGTCGACGACGGTGAGGGCCACGACGTCATCGGCCGACGGGCCCGGCATATCCTCGGCCGCGCCACGCTGGTGTCCTTCATCTATGTCGGTGACGGTCACGACCAAAAGTCTGTAACGCAGCGGTCAGTCGCGGAAGCACCATTTCGTGGGATAGGGAACGGTGAGGTGGGACACCTTGTTGAGTCGACGATGCTCCGAGGTACGAGGAGAGGAGGAGAGGAGGAGCGAGACTATCCCGATGCGGGCGGGCGATTGCTGTCATGCACGATCAGGCACAGTTGCAGCAGCAGGCGGTCGGTCGGACTGCGCAAGCTGGTCCCGGTCAGTTGTTCGATGCGTTCGATGCGGTACAGCAGTGAATGCCGGTTGAGGAAGAGCCGCCGAGACGCAGCGCTGACGTTGCAGTTCTCCTCGATGAGGATCCGCACGGTGTACACCAGATCGCCGGCGGCCGACTCCAGCGCTGCGACCATCCGGTCGGCCTGCTCGCGGGCGTCGTCGCTCTCCGTGATGTCGACGATCATCGACCATGGCCGCATCTCCTCGGGCGCACTGACGCCGCCCGGGCCGTGGTGGAGCAGTGCTGCCCGGGCGGTGCGCAGGGCCGTGCGCGCGGTCGACGGCAGGCTGCGCAGGTCCACCGCTTCCCCGCCGACACCCCAAGCCAGCACGTCCCCGGTGAGGCCGACGATGTCGTCGCCCGCTTTCAATTCCTCAGGCAGCACGACGAGGACGCCCTCGGGGCCAGTCGCGACCACGCTGTTCGGGTAGCGCTCCAGAAACACGCGGCGGATCTCCGACACGGCATGCTCGAATGCATCACTCGACGCCGAACGTGGCGGCACGGCCGCGGCCACATGATGCTGGCGGGTCGCGGCCAGTCCCCAGGCGACCAGGCGCCGCAAATCATCGTCGGCCCCCGGTGATGCGGGCGACTGCACCAGGTTCCACAACGCCGCTTCGGCAAGCAGTCGTTCGGTCTGCCTGGTGGATCTGTGCCGCAGAGACTCGATGGCGATGGCCGCGGCCGCATCGATGAGCCGTTGTCGCGTGGTCCGATTCAACGCCGATTCGAGACCGGCGTGCAGGTAGGCGTAGGGGTCCTGGCGAGTGGCGATGCCGATCAGTGCACCGGAAGGCAACGGGCCCGCATTCGGAGACCATTCGATGGGCGTCCTGGCCGCCGGCAACATCGCCGGCCGGCCGTCGGTGTCTGTCATCAGTGCAAATGTGTTGTCGTCGTAACGGTAACTCGTGCGGCCCCGACCGACGGGATAGCCGGCATGGTCCAGCAGCAGAACCGGTGCGCAGATCGCCTGCTCGAGGGCGTCGAGCAGATCCTGGACGCCGCGTCCCTCGTGCACCATGTTGGCGAACAGACCGTCCTGTTCGTTGGCCAGCGCAACCGCGTCGTCGATCGCGCGGGTGAGATCGGCGAATCGCCGGTGCCACGGATAGACGAACAACGGAATCCTCGATGGCCGCGGCCAACGCTGGCGCCACTGGAGCAACGCGGCAGAGTCCGAGAAACTCAGGACCAATCCGGCGACGCCGATCTCGAGCAACTCGGCGTGCAACGCCCCGGGCTCTTGACCGCCGATGTCGTCGCCGGTGCACATCACGATCTCGCCGCGGCGGGCGAACTCGCCGAACGGAGGAGCGGTGATGGTGACCCCGGTGACGGCCACCTGCATCAGCTGATCCTCACCGGCCTCGATCAGTTCGCACGACTCGAAAACGGACATCGCGAGCAGATCGGCGACGGTGACGTGTCCGTCGTTCGGCGAGGCCGGGACCAAAGTCATGGTGCGGCGATGTTACTCCGACACCGCGCTGGGGTACCGCGCACCGGCGCGGTGCTCGGCCAGCGCCGATGTGAGCCGGCGGACCCCCTCCTCGATCCGGTCCGCGGGTGTGGTTGCGTAGCACAATCGCAGGCTGCTTCCGAAGTTTCCCTGGCTGCTGAATGCTGGGCCGGGGATGAACGCCACACCGTGTTCGAGCGCTCGCGGGAACAGCGCCGTGGTGTCCACCGGCTCCTGGAACTCCAACCAGGTGAAGAAACCGCCGACCGGGTCGGTCCACCGGGCCTCGCCCGCCGGAAACGCCTCCGCCAGCGCAGCCATCATGGACCGTTTACGGTCGTAATACAGGGCACGCAGGCGGCGCAGATGTTCATCCATGGCTCCGGAGTCCAGGAACTGGGCGATCATTCGCTGCAACGGCACATTGGTGCAGGTATCCATCGCCTGGCGCGCCCGCACCATTCTGTCGATGATCTCGGCGTCGGCAGTCACCCAACCGACCCGCAGTCCGGGGGACAAGATCTTCGAAAAAGTCCGAACACGCATGACGGCGACGGCACTGCCGGCGAGTTCCGCGAAACTGGGTGATCGAGTTCCGTCGAAATGCAACAAGCCGTAGGGGTCGTCTTCGATGATGACGCTGCCCCACGCCGCGGCCAGCTCGATGACCTCCTCGCGGCGCCGGAGCGACATCGTGGTGCCGGAGGGATTCTGGCAGTCAGGAATCAGATAGAGCACCTTCGGGGGCCGACCGGCGCGTCCCACGAGATCGACCAGCATGTCGGTCCGCATTCCGTCGGCGTCGCATGGCACTTCCAGGACCTGGCCGCCGTAGCCTGTCATGGTTCCCAACGCGTTGGTGTAGGTGGGGCCTTCGACGACCACGAGATCATCCTGATCGACGAACAACTTGGCCGAAAGATCCAGTCCCTGCATGCCACCCGTTGTGATGAGAAGCCGCTGGTCGTCGACCTCCTCGCCACGCTCGGACAGGAATCGGCGCAGCGCGCAACGCAGCGACGCCTCACCTTCCGTCGGTCCGTAGTCGAACGCGCCGTCACCGGCCTGCCCGGCGATCCCGGACAGTAGCGGACCGAACGCGTCAGGGATCGCCTCCAGCGGCGGGCTGCCGATCGCGAAAGGCACGACGTCATGGGTCTGACGTTGCAGCAGACCGACGCTCGCGTCGATCACCGACCCTGGTAAAGCATCCACTCGCTGGGCGAAGGGGTGACTGGTGCGTGTAGACATGCGGCCAGCATCGGTGATGCCGGTGTCGGTCGGCATCCGACAACATGGCGGAGATGAGCCGCGCCGTCGGCACATCTTGTCGAGTGTGACGCGACAGTTGTGTGGGACGGCACGACGCGCACCTGCCACAACTTGGCCCTACCTGATCAGGCGGGCAGCCCATACTGTTCGCGGCATGTCTCGGCCCTGCAACCTGGTAGATGTACAGCTGACACACGTGCCGGAGCTCGGTGTTCTCAACGGCGGAGTGTCGCACTGGATTCGACAGGTGGGTGTGCCGGTCGAACGTGCTCCCCTGCCGGGTGACATCTCCGTCGATGTTGCCATCGTCGGAGGTGGGATGACCGGACTCTGGACGTCGTACTACCTCAAGAAGGCGCAACCGGACCTGAGCATTGCCGTCCTCGAGCGTCGGTTCGCAGGTTTCGGTGCGTCGGGACGCAACGGCGGTTGGCTGAGCGCCGAGCCACCCGGCCTCTTCCGCCGCTATGCCCGCGACGCGGGTGTCTCCCGCGCAAAAGCGATGCAGCGGGAAATGTTTCGCACCGTCGACGAGGTCCTCGATGTACTGCGGGCCGAAGGGGTCGACGTTGACGGCGCCAAGGACGGGCTTGTCTATGTCGCTACCAACGGCGCGCAACGTCGGCGGATCCGCGCTCGATTCGATGCCCTGCACGATCAAGGGTGGGACGCTGACGACCTGCGTTGGCTGGAGCCACGTGACGTCGCCGACTTTCTGCGGGTCGATGGTGCCGCCGGTGGTTACCACACGCCACACTGTGCGCGAGTCAACCCGGCAAAGCTCACGCTCGGACTGGCGCGGATCGTCGAGCAGCTCGGCGTCACCATCTACGAAGGCACCACCGCCACCGACATCCAGCCCCGACGAGTGCGCACCGACCGCGGTGAGGTCACCGCATCCTTCGTCGTTCGGGCCGTCGAGGGCTACACCGGATCACTGTCCGGTGAGCGCCGGACGTTGATGCCGATGAACAGCAGCATGGTGGTCACCGACCCCCTCTCACCCGGCATGTGGGATGAAATCGGTTGGCAGGGTGCTCACCTCGTCGGCGACGGCGCAAACAGCTATGCCTACATGCAGCGCACCGCAGACGGCCGGATCGCGATCGGCGGTCGTGGTGTGCCATACAACTTTGCATCCCGCTTCGACATGGCGGGACGCACCGCCGGCAAGGCGATCCGGCAGCTCCGCCAACGCCTGACCGCTCTGTTCCCGGTCACCCGCGATCTACCGTTGCACCACTCGTGGACGGGTGTCCTTGGTGTGCCACGGGATTGGTGCGCCTCGGTGAACTACCAGCCGGCCAGCGGGCTGGTGACCGCCGGCGGCTACGTCGGACACGGAGTTGCCGGCACCAATCTGGCCGCCCGCACCGTGCGCGACCTGATTCTCGGGCATGACTCCGAATTGACGGCCCTGCCCTGGGTCGGCCACCGCAGCCGCCGCTGGGAGCCCGAACCGCTACGCTGGGTCGGCGCGTCCACGTTGTATGCGGCCTGTCTCTTATACACATCTCCGAGCCCACGAGACTAAGGCGAATCGCG
>CAMFLL010000346.1 GCA_945957405.1 uncultured Mycolicibacterium sp.
AGGAGACCGGTGCGTCGATCTCCATCGAGGACGACGGCACGGTGTTCGTCGGCGCCTCCAACGGTGAGGCTGCGCAGGCCGCGATCGACAAGATCAACGCCATCGCCAACCCGCAGCTGCCCAAGGTCGGCGAGCGGTTCCTGGGCACCGTGGTGAAGACCACCGACTTCGGTGCCTTCGTCTCGCTGCTGCCGGGTCGCGACGGCCTGGTGCACATCAGCAAGCTCGGCCGCGGCAAGCGCATCGCCAAGGTCGAGGACGTCGTGAAGGTCGGCGACAAGCTGCGCGTCGAGATCGCCGACATCGACAACCGCGGCAAGATCTCCCTGGTGCTGGTCGCCGAAGAGGACTCAGCGGACACGGCGACCCCGGACAACACCGCAGAGGCGCCGTCAGCACCCGCCGATGTTGCGACCGCCGACGCCTGAGGTAGCCGGAGCGGCGCACGATCAGTCGACCGTGCGCCGCACCACCCTCCCGGGTGGTCTCCGTGTCGTCACCGAATTCGTTCCCTCGGTACGGTCGGCGTCGGTGGGCGTCTGGGTGGGAATCGGCTCGCGTGACGAGGGTCCTTCGGTGGCGGGCGCCGCCCACTTCCTGGAACACCTGCTGTTCAAGTCGACGCCGACCCGGACCGCGGTCGACATCGCCCAGGCCGTGGACGCCGTCGGCGGCGAACTCAACGCATTCACGGCCAAGGAGCACACCTGCTACTACGCGCACGTGCTCGACACGGATCTGCCGCTGGCGGTTGACCTGGTTGCCGATGTGGTGCTCCGTGGCCGCTGCGCCGCCGAGGATGTCGAGGTCGAACGCGACGTCGTGCTCGAAGAGATCGCGATGCGCGACGACGATCCCGAGGATGCGCTCGGAGACGTGTTCCTGTCGGCGATGTTCGGCGAGCATCCGGTGGGCCGTCCGGTCATCGGCAGCGTCGACACCATCTCGTCGATGACGCGTGCGCAGCTGCACTCGTTCCATCAACGCCGGTACACCCCCGAGCGGATGGTGGTGGCGGTGGCGGGCAACATCGACCATGACGAGGTCGTGGCGTTGGTGCGCAAGCACTTCCGCGGCCGGTTGTCGGCGGGCCGCAATCCGCAGCAGCCGCGTCGGGGCACCGGCCGGGTCGGTGGCGAGCCGACGCTCGAACTGGTCAACCGCGACGTCGAGCAGACCCACATGCTGCTCGGCGTGCGTGCGCCCGGGCGGCACTGGGACCGCCGGTGGGCACTGGCGGTGCTCAACAGCGCCCTTGGTGGTGGACTGAGTTCGCGGCTGTTCCAACAGATCCGGGAATCACGCGGGCTGGCCTACTCGGTGTACTCGACCGTCGACACGTTCTCCGACAGCGGCGCGTTCTCGGTGTATGCGGCGTGCCTGCCGGACCGTTTCGAGGAGGTGGTCAACGTGACCACCGATGTGCTCGATGCGGTGGCCCGGGACGGGATCACCGAGCAGGAATGGCGGATCGCCAAGGGCTCCCTGCGTGGCGGACTGGTGCTGGGGCTGGAAGATTCGGCCTCACGCATGAACCGGCTCGGACGCAGCGAGATCAACTACGGCCAGCACCGCGGTCTGTCGCAGACGCTGGCCGAGATCGATGCGGTCACCCTCGACGAGGTCAACGCCGTCGCGCGCAAGCTGCTGAGCAAGTCGTACGGAGCGGCGGTGTTGGGTCCGTGCTCGTCGAAACGTTCACTACCGAAACGTCTTCAGAGAATCACGGAGTAGCCGATGGCCGTCGATCTACGTGACCTTTCAGTTCCGGTGATCGGCGCACCCATGGCGGGCGGTCCGAGCACCCCGGCGCTGGCGGCGGCCGTCTCCGATGCGGGTGGGTTGGGTTTTCTGGCGGCCGGGTACCTGACCGCCGAAAAGTTGGCCGACGATATCGCCGCGGCACGTGCCCTGACCGGACATCCGCTGGGCGTGAATCTGTTCGCGCCGTCTCCCAGCATCGCCGTGCCGAGCGAGATCGCGTCCTACCGCGCGCAGTTGGAGCCGCTGGCGGCGCACTACGGGGTCGAGGTCGGCCCCGCCCGGTCCGATGATGACGCCTGGGCGGCGAAACTCGATGTGGTGTCGCAGCTCAAACCCGAAGCCGTCTCCTTCACCTTCGCGTTTCCGTCGGCCGATGAGGTGCGGCGCCTGCGCGAACTGGGGATCTCCACCGTGATGACGGTGACCTCCGCCGACGAGGCGCGTACCGCGGTGGGCCTCGGTGTCGACGTCGTGGCGGTGCAGGGTCCCGAGGCGGGGGGTCACCGCGGCACCACGACGCCGGATACCGTGCCGCCGGACCAACCACTCGATGAACTCCTGAGCGCCGTACTGCGTGTTGTCGATGTGCCTGTTATTGCAGCGGGTGGCCTGGCCACCGCGCAGGATGTCGATCGCGTACTGCACGGCGGGGCGCGCGCCGCACAGGTCGGTACGGCGCTGCTGCTGACCGACGAGGCCGGCACCAATGCGGCGTACCGTGTGGCCCTGCAGTCCGAGGACTTTGCGGACACCGTGGTGACCCGGGTCTTCTCGGGTCGCTATGCGCGTGGGCTGCGCAATGACTTCACTCGGCGCTTCGAAGACGTGTCGGTGTTCGGCTACCCCGAAGTGCACTACATGACGTCGACCATCCGTCGTGCCGCGGTGGCGGCAGGCGACCCGCACGGCACCAACTGCTGGGCGGGTACGGGCTTCAAGCGCATCACAGGGGGCACCGCCGGTGATGTGGTGGCGGCACTGTCGACGCGTTAGGAGGGGGGATGACGCTGTGGTCGCGTCGGCATCTGCTGTCCACCGGCCTCGGCCTGGCCGCGCTGACGGCGTGTGACCGGCACCCGACGCTGATCGATCCGGCAGAACCCGTCCCGCCCATCAACGGCCGCATCGCGTCGCTCGAGAAGCGGCACAATGCGTTTGCCGGTGTGTACGCCGTCGACGTCGCCGCGGGGCGTGAGGTGGCGCACCGCGACGGTGACCCCTTCGCGATGTGCTCGACGTTCAAGACCTACGCCGTCGGGCGGCTGCTGCAGAAGGTCGAGCGCGGTGAAGTCGATCTCGAGGATCCCATCTACATCGATCCGTCCGCGATCGTCAGCTATTCGCCGGTGACGGGACCACAGGCCGGGCAGCGAATGCCGTTGTCGCAGTTGTGTCAGGCGGCGTTGCAGCGAAGCGACAACACCGCGGGCAATCTGCTGCTCAAGGCCATCGGCGGGCCCGGCGCCGTCACCGAGTTCGCGCGTTCGATCGGTGATGGCGCGACCCGGTTGGATCGCTGGGAGACAGCCCTGAACTCCGCGAAGCCGGGAGATCCCCGGGACACCAGCACGCCGAGGTCCTTGGGCGGCGGTTACCGCGAGCTGCTGACCGGTGGCGTGCTCGCCGAACCGCAACGGCGCCAGCTCGAGGATTGGATGCGTGGCAACATGACGTCGGCACGCAGCATGCGCGCGGGGCTGCCGCAGGGGTGGACCACCGCCGACAAGACCGGCGCCGGTGACTATGGGAGCACCAACGACATCGGCATGGCCTTCGGTCCACAGGAGCGCACCGTGTTGTTGTCCATCATGACGCGGTCACGGTCGGACAATCCCGACGCCCCGATGCTGCCGCAGTTGATCGCCGACATCACCACGTTGGTGTTGCCGTGGCTAACGCAACCTCAACCGCAGTGAGTTGTCCCGGTGCAGCACAAAGAAATACGGCGTTGACGAACCCCGCAGGTCCATGGCGCCCAGCACGGTGTCATCGGACACTCGCCGGAAGACGTCGTTGATCGGGAGCTGGTCGTACATCATGGTGGCGGTGTCGACGCCGCGGTAACGCGTGGTGCGCAGCCGTGCCTTGGGTTTGTGAGTCTGCAGGGCAGGGCGCATGGTCGCGATCGGACCGGCGAACTTCAGGTTCCGCAGCACCGGGATCGCGTTGGCCGCGCCCATCCCACCAAATGCCAGGACGGGGTTGAGTGCCCACAGTGCCCGGCCGTCGCGGGTGGGGAACAGCAGCGGATGCACGGTCTCGGCATCGACGAATTGCTTACCCCACCAACCGCTCACGGCCAGCAGCCCGTCCAAGGGGTGTCCGGTCGGCAGCTCGGCACCCCGCCAGGTGCCGATCATGAAGTCGGGTTCTACCGCCGGTGCGGTATCGAAGACGTCGATGGCCCCGGCGGTGGTGGTCGGTATCTCGGGCAGCAACGCGCGTAGATCCATACCGGCAGCGTACTTGACAGGTGTCAACTCAACAAAGAATCATCGCCCGGCCTGCGGGAGGTTCCGCTGGCCGGGCGATGGGATTCGAGTACTAGACGAGCAGGGCCGCCGGGTCGGTGAACGGCAGGTCCAGGTCGAGGGCGACCTGCTCCGAAAGCATCGCGCCTTCGTGCGTCGAGAGGCCCTTGGCCAGCGCGGCGTCGGCCTTGCACGCCGCCTTCCAGCCCTTGTCGGCCAACTTGACCACATACGGCATGGTCGAGTTGGTCAGCGCGTAGGTCGACGTCCGCGGCACCGCGCCCGGCATGTTGGCCACGCAGTAGAACAACGTGTCGTGGACGGCGAAGGTCGGGTCGTCGTGCGTGGTGGGATGCGAATCCTCGAAGCAGCCACCCTGGTCGATCGCGATGTCCACCAGGACCGCGCCCGACTTCATGTGTGCGACAGTGGAATTCGTGACCAGCTTGGGCGCCTTCGCGCCGGGCACCAGCACGGCACCGATCACCAGGTCAGCACCCTTGATGGCCTCTTCGAGGTCGAGCATCGACGAGTAACGCGTCTCGATGGCGCCACTGCTCTCGTTGTCGATCTTGCGCAGCGTGTTGAGGTTGACGTCGAAGACGTTGACGTGGGCGCCCATGCCCTTGGCGATGCGTGCGGCGTTGTAACCCGCGACGCCGCCGCCGATGACGACGACCTCAGCGGGGGCGACACCGGGCACGCCGCCCATCAGGACGCCGCGGCCACCGTGGCTGCGCATCAGGTGGTACGCGCCGACCTGAGCCGAGAGGCGGCCGGCGACCTCGCTCATCGGAGCCAGCAGCGGCAGCGCACCGTCAGCGGTCTGGACCGTCTCGTACGCGATCGACGTCGTGCCCGAGGCCATCAGGGCGTCGGTGCACGGCCGCGAGGCGGCCAGGTGCAGGTAGGTGAAGAGCGTCTGGCCCTTACGCATCCGGGCGTACTCGGGCTCGATGGGCTCTTTGACCTTGAGGAGCAGTTCGGCGTCGGACCACACATCGTCGGCGGTGTTGACGATCTGCGCGCCGGCGGCCTTGTAGTCGCTGTCGGAGATGGCGGAGCCCTCGCCGGCGCCGGCCTGGATGATGACATCGTGACCGCGGCGCGTCAGCTCTGCAGCGCCTGCGGGGGTGATGGCCACCCGGTATTCGTTGTTCTTGATCTCGGTCGGAATGCCGACACGCATGATCGCTCCTATGGATCTGAATCTGGATTGGCTGCGTACGTGGATTGGTTACGTCAAAGTGTGAAGAAGGTTCGGTGGAAGCGCAATCATCTCGATGATGATTCGCTAAAATACAGTTGTGAATGAAGAATCGACGGGAATGATGGCGCGCCTGCCAGTGCCGCCGAAGGATGTTCGGCCCGCTGACCTGGACGACGTGGACCGCCGCATTCTCACCGCGCTTCATGCCGATGCGCGCATCTCCAACAGCGCACTGGCCGACATGGTCGGGATCGCCGCGTCGACGTGTCACGGCCGGGTCCGACGCCTGCAGGATCTCGGCGTCATCCGGGGGTTTTACACCGATATCGATCCCAGCGCGATCGGCCTGTCCCTGCAGGCGATGATCTCGGTCAGCCTGCAGGCGGGCGCCCGCGGCAAGATCCGCAATTTCATCCAGCAGATCCGAAACAAGCCTCAGGTCATGGACGTCTACTTCTTGGCCGGCGCCGACGATTTCATCCTGCACGTGGCGGCCAGGGACACCGACGATCTGCGCTCGTTCGTCGTCGAGAACCTCAACGCCGACGCGGACGTAGCCGGTACGCAGACTTCGCTGATATTCGAGCACCTGCGAGGCGCTTCCCCGCTGTGACCCCGCCGCGGTCAAGATCCTGCCACCCGCCGCAAAGATCCTGCCAGCGGAATTAAATCGCTGACCTCGCGGTTTGTACATGCATACGAGCAAGAAACCAGAACCGCGACACCGACGCCACGGCTCGAAGAAACCGGAAACGGAAAGAAAAGAGCAGGATCATGAAGAAGTTCGGATTTGCCACAGTCATCGCCAGCGGTATGGCCGCAGCGGTCATCGGGTTGGCCGGCCCCGCGTTGGCCGACGTCGACCACCACGAGTTCCTCGACCAGATCGCGCCCACCGTGAGCATCCCGCAGGTCGACACCGGCGTACACCAGAGCCGCTGAGCAGACACTTCGCGAGGGGCAACCGCACTGCGGTTGCCCCTCGTTCTGTGTTCGGGGCAAGCCAGCACATCGAGACTGAACTGACGCAGACAAAGTGCGAGTGCGGGTCCGCGTCGGTTCACTGTCGATGCGGTCTCGAGGGCGGCGCCGACTAGTCTTCACCCATGCGAGTCGGAGTGCTGGGCGCCAAGGGCAAGGTCGGAGCGACGATGGTCGAGGCGGTCGAAGCCGCCGCTGACCTGACCTTCACCGCGGGGGTCGATGCGGGTGATTCACTGAGCCTGCTGACCGACAGCGATACCGAGGTGGTGATCGACTTCACCCACCCCAGCGTCGTGATGGACAACCTGAAGTTTCTGATCGACAACGGTATTCACGCCGTGGTGGGGACAACGGGTTTCACCGAGGAGCGGCTGGACCAGGTCCGGGACTGGCTCGCCGCCAAGCCCGGTTCGTCTGTGTTGATCGCGCCGAACTTCGCCATCGGCGCCGTGCTCACCATGTACTTCGCCCAGCAGGCCGCACCGTACTTCGAGTCGGTGGAGATCATCGAGTTGCATCACCCGCACAAGGCCGACGCCCCGTCGGGCACGGCGGCCCGCACCGCCCAGTTGGTCGCCGAGGCGCGAAAAGATCTGCCGCCCAACCCCGATGCCACCAGCACCGGGCTGCCCGGGGCGCGTGGGGCCGACGTCGACGGCGTCCCGGTCCACTCGGTGCGGCTCACCGGGCTGGTCGCCCATCAGGAGGTGCTGTTCGGCACGCTCGGGGAGACCCTGACCATCCGCCACGACAGCCTGGACCGGACGTCCTTCGTGCCCGGTGTGCTCCTGGGCGTGCGCCGTGTCGCCGAACACCCCGGGTTGACCATCGGCATCGAAGCGCTGCTCAACCTGAAATGAAGTCGCTGCGCACGCAGGTGCTGATCGGGTTCCTCTGTGTGGCCCTGGTCGTGTACTTCGTGCTCATCGGGCGGATCGCGATCGCGATGATCGCCGATGGCCGGTGGGCGCCCGTCGGGATGGGCATCGCCCTGCTGATCCTGCCGCTCATCGGGCTGTGGGCCATGGTCGCCACGCTGCGGGCAGGTTTCGCGCACCAACGGCTGGCCAGGCTGGCGGCCGAGCAGGGGATGGAACTCGATGTGAGCGATCTGCCGCGGCGCGCGTCGGGCCGCATCGAACGCGACGCCGCCGACCGGATGTTCGAACAGGTCCGGGCCGAACTCGACGCGGACTCCGGCAACTGGGTGCGCTGGTACCGGGTGGCACGTGCCTACGACTACGCGGGGGACCGCAGCCGCGCCCGCGAAGCCATGAAGAAAGCCGTTGAGCTACAGGAGGGTTCGTGACAACCCTGCTCATCGTGCACCACACGCCCAGCCCGCACTGCGAGGAGATGTTCGAG
>CAMFLL010000347.1 GCA_945957405.1 uncultured Mycolicibacterium sp.
CGAGATTCGCCTTAGTCTCGTGGGCTCGGAGATGTGTATAAGAGACAGGGCGCCCGCACCCGCGCCCGGAACCGTCGCGGTGGCGCCCCCTTCACCGGCACCAGCGCCGGCCCCCGAGGTCTCGGTCGCGGGTGCTGTCGTGCTCTCGGTGGTGGTCACTGGGGCAGAGGTCGACGAGGTCGTCGAGGACGTCTCCGAGGAATCGCTGCTGCTGTCGCTACCGCCGCACGCCGCGGTGAGCGTGCTCAACGCGATCACGGCAGCTATCCCCGCCGCGGTCGAGAATCGGCGGTGGACCCTGCTCTGGTTCGTGTTCATGCTCGACTCCTGTTCGTTCGCAACGACTGCATCTGCGAATTACCCACTGGAACCCGATGTCATGCAGGATCGAGCAAATCGGTCGGCGCCCCGTGTCGAGGTTCGACGCCCGTTCGTGCCGGTGAGCGGTGAGATAGCGTTGACCGGATGGACGCTGACGTCATCGTGGTCGGGGCCGGTCTGGCGGGTCTGGTCGCCACGTGCGAGCTGATCGAGCGCGGTAAGAAAGTCCTCCTGGTGGATCAGGAGAACAGCGCGAACCTCGGCGGTCAGGCCTTCTGGTCGTTCGGTGGCCTCTTCTTCGTCGACAGCCCCGAGCAGCGCCGGATGGGTATCCATGACAGCCATGAACTGGCCCTGCAGGACTGGCTGGGGACGGCCGCCTTTGACCGCGCCGAAGACTACTGGCCGCGACAGTGGGCGCATGCCTACGTCGACTTCGCCGCCGGGGAGAAACGGGCCTGGCTGCGCGATCGCGGCCTGAAACTCTTCCCATTGGTCGGCTGGGCCGAACGCGGCGGCTACGACGCCAGAGGGCACGGAAACTCGGTACCGCGATTTCATATCACCTGGGGCACCGGGCCTGGTCTGGTCGAGATCTTCGCGCAGCGGGTGACCGGCAATGCCCTGGTGACGACGGCACACCGGCATCAGGTCGACGAACTCATCGTCGAAGACAACGCCGTCGTCGGCGTGCGCGGGTCTGTCCTGACGCCGTCGAACGCCTTGCGAGGCGTGGCGTCGTCACGAGAAGTGGTCGGCGACTTCGAGTTTCGCGCATCGGCTGTGATCGTCACCAGCGGCGGTATCGGGGGCAACCCCGACCTGGTGCGCAAGAACTGGCCCGCATCGATGGGACGGGTGCCGGGTCAACTCCTGGCGGGCGTGCCTGCGCACGTCGACGGGCGGATGATCGGGATCACCGAGGCCGCGGGTGCGCGGGTGATCAACCGCGACCGGATGTGGCACTACACCGAGGGCATCACGAATTACGATCCGATCTGGCCCGACCACGGCATCCGCATCATTCCCGGGCCGTCCTCACTGTGGCTCGACGCGACCGGAAGGCGACTACCTCCGCCGCTGTACCCGGGTTTCGACACGCTGGGCACGCTGCAACACATCGCCAAGTCCGGTCATGACTACACGTGGTTCATCTTGAACGCCAGGATAATCGAGAAGGAATTCTCACTGTCCGGTCAGGAGCAGAATCCCGATCTCACCCAGCGCAGCGTTCGGCAGGTGCTCAATCGGGTTCGGCCGGGCCCGCCGCCGCCCGTGCAGGCGTTCCTCGACCGCGGCGTGGATTTCGTCAAGGCGGACTCGTTGCGTGAGTTGGTATCCCGGATGAACGGCATCGACGGTGTCGAGCCGTTGGACTTCGCCGGTGTGGAGGCCGAGGTGACCGCGCGCGACCGCGAAGTGGCCAACGGCTACAGCAAGGACGGTCAGATCACCGCGATCCGCGGCGCGCGCGCCTATCTGCCGGACCGACTGTCGCGGGTGGTGGCGCCCCACCGCCTGACCGACCCCAAGGCGGGCCCGATGATCGCCGTCAAATTGCACATCCTGACGCGGAAGACGTTGGGCGGGTTGGAGACCGACCTCGATGCGCGGGTGCTCACCGGTGGTGGGTCATCACTGCCCGGGTTGTATGCGGCCGGTGAGGTGGCCGGATTCGGCGGCGGAGGCGTGCACGGCTACCGGGCGCTGGAGGGCACCTTCCTGGGTGGGTGCATTTTCTCGGGACGGGCCGCCGGCCGAGGTGCCGCCCGCGATATCGCCTGAATTTTCCCCCGCGAGCAGACGCGGACTCGCACGTTCAGAGGCAATTATGTGCGAGTTCGCGTCTGCTCGCGGGGAGAGGTTGGGCGCTGGTGGCTCTAGAGGGCTCTAGGGGGCTCTAGAGGGCTCTAGAGGGCAGTTGCGCTCTCCTCGGCCAGCACCCGGAAATCGGTGTCGGTCATCTCGGTCAACCGGCCGTAGTAGATCCCCCTGGCTTCCGGCGCCACCACGCCCTGGTGGATCGGCACGGCGTGGGTCGGCGCCACGGCACGCAGGTAATCGACCGCCTCGGAGATCCTCATCCACGGTGCCGCCGCAGGCGTGGCCAGCACATCGACCGGTTCACCCGGCACGAACAACGCGTCACCCGGATGCATCAGGCGTGCGGGATGCTCGCCGTCACCGACCAGATAGGAGATGTTGTCGATCACCGGGATCTCGGGGTGGATGACCGCGTGGCGGCCCCCGACCCCGCGCACGGTCAGGGTCCCGACCGACAACTCGTCACCAACGTGCACAGCCGTCCACGGGTCGCCGAGTTGCGCCGCGGTCTGCGGGTCGGCATACAGCGCTGCCTGCGGGTTTGCCTCGACCAGTGCCGGTAGCCGCTGTGGGTCGGCGTGGTCGGGGTGCTGATGGGTGATCAGGATGGCGGTCAGCCCGGTGATGCCCTCGAAGCCGTGGGAGAAATTACCGGGGTCGAACAGGATCGTCGTGTCAGGAAAGCTGGCCAGGAGGCATGAATGGCCGAAATGCGTCAGTTCCATGCTTACGATTGTGCTCGCAGGAGACTCTGGGGAGGGCAAGTGCGAGTGATCCTGGCGGGATTGCTGATCGGGTTGGGTCTGGTGGTTGTGCCCGCTGCGGGCGCCGATCCGCAGACGTGTCCGCCGACGTGTGACCAGATTCCGAACACCGCGTGGCCGGCGGGCTGGTCGCTGCCGTTGAACGGTGTCTACCACTGGCCGGACCTGGCGGCGCTGGCCGTTCCCGCCCCGGGCGCACGGTTCAAGTCGGAGGAGCTGTGTGCGACACCGCGCGCGCTGGGCGACCCCCGCGACTACGCCGTCGCCGCCAAAGCCGTGGTCACCGCGCCGGATGCGCAGTGGCAGCTACAGGCGCAGATCCTGCACTGGCGTGGTGACACCTGGCGCGGCGGCCAACTCGCCACAATGGTGTTCGACGATGCCGTCCGCGCACTGCGGTCCTGTCAGGCCACGGCCCCGCAGTTCTCGCCGTCGCTGACCACCGCCGAGCCGAACCGCGTCGCCGCGGTGCTCAGCGGCCCGCAGATCGTGCACCAGTATCTGCTGGTCGACCCCAACAACAGCACCGTGAGCGAGTTGGCCTTGTGGGCGACGCCGGGCGCGAACGGACTGCCTGCGGTGCCGTGGGCCGCGGTATCGGACGCCAAGGTGCTCGACGCCCTCGCGACCCCACTGTGTGGGGCCTACCTGGGGTCCTGTGGGTAGAGTTGGCGGGTCGGTGAACACTCACAGCAGCAAGGAGTCCGTGTGGCCCGGGTGGTTGTACACGTGATGCCCAAGGCCGAGATCCTCGACCCGCAGGGGCAGGCCATCGTCGGTGCGTTGGGTCGGCTCGGCCACGGCGGGGTCTCGGATGTCAGGCAGGGCAAGCGGTTCGAGCTCGAGGTCGACGACTCCGTCGATGATGAGACGCTGTCGGAGATCGCGCAGTCGCTGCTGGCCAACACGGTCATCGAGGATTGGACCGTCACCAGGGAACCGTCGTGAGCCCGCGGGTCGGCGTCATCACTTTCCCCGGCACCCTGGACGATATCGACGCGTCGCGCGCCGCGCGCCTGGCCGGCGCCGAGTCCGTCGCGCTGTGGCACGCCGATGCCGACCTGAAGAATGTGGATGCCGTCATCGTGCCCGGCGGTTTCTCGTACGGTGACTACCTGCGCGCCGGTGCCATCGCCCGCTTTGCGCCCGTGATGGGTGAGGTGATCGCCGCGGCCGGACGCGGCCTACCCGTATTGGGAATCTGCAACGGCTTCCAAGTGCTCTGCGAGGCTGGCCTCCTGCCGGGCGCGTTGACGCGAAATGCCGGTCTGCACTTCGTCTGTCGCGACCTGTGGCTTCGCGTCGACTCGGCGGACACCGCGTGGAGCACGCGTTATGACGAGGGCGCGGAGATCCTGGTGCCGCTGAAATCCGGGGAAGGTCGCTACGTGGCCGGCGAAACTGTGCTCGATGAACTCGAGGGCGAGGGACGGGTGGTGTTCCGGTATGTCGACAACCCCAACGGGTCGATGCGGGATATCGCCGGCATCAGCTCGGCGAACGGTCGGGTGGTCGGCCTGATGCCGCATCCCGAACACGCCACCGAGGCGCTGACGGGCCCGTCGGATGACGGCCTGGGTATCTTCTACTCCGCGCTGGACGCGGTGCTGGCGGCCTAGCGGCCACCCATGCATCCCCTCGACGCCGCGCTGCGTCTGGAAGCCGTCGGCGACGACGCTGTCCGCGGCCGCACCTCTGCCGACTGGGCGAACATGGTCGGACCGTTCGGGGGTATCACGGCGGCAGTCCTGCTGCGGGCCGTCGAGCAGCACCCGAAACGGCAGGGTGAGCCGCTGACCCTGACGGTCAACTATCTGGCGCCCATCGCCGACGGCGGGTTCGACATCTCGCTGCGCATCGTGCGCACCAATCGCACCAATCAGCACTGGCTGGTCGAGCTGGCCCAGGGCGGTGAGGTGAAGACCACGGCGTCCGCGGTGTTCGCCGTGCGCCGTGACGCGTGGTCGGATACCGAGACCGAACGCCCCGTCGTCCCCGAGCCCGGCGACGTCGCGTCCGGCGACATGCACGACGTCGTCGTGTGGACGAAGAACTACGACATGCGCTTCGTCGCGGGCGGTATGCCTGCCGCCGACGCCGGGCCCGCGCCGTCCTCCAGAACCACCCTGTGGATTCGCGACAACCCCTTGCGCGCAATCGATTTCACCGCGCTCACGGCGTTGTGCGATGTGTTCTATCCGCGTGTCTTCCTGCGGCGCGGGCATTTCGTGCCCGCCGGAACGATCTCGATGACGGTGTACTTCCACGCCGACGGCGAACAGCTCGCCACCCAGGGGGATGACTTCGTGCTGGCCAGCGCGGTGGCGAACCGCTTCTCGCGCGGCTACTTCGACCAGTCGGCACAGCTCTGGGGCCGCGGCGGCGCTCTACTGGCCAGCACCCACCAGATCGTCTACTACAAGAGCTGAGGCGCGAAACCTACTGGCCCGCGCCCAATGCCACCGACGCCTCGGCGGTGTACGACAGAAATGTCATGGTCTCCTGCAGGTACAGCTGGACGGTGTCGGCGTCGTGCGACAGGTATCCGATGCACACGTCACTGCCGAGCTGCAGGTCGAAATCCCCACCACGAGTGGACAGTACGAACGCCCCGTCGATCGCAGGCGCCCAGATGATGTCACCGTCGACGAGCCGGTTGATGTGCTCGCGGATGGGGTAGCCGTGGGCCGTGGTCTCACTGACCTGGGTGTACACATCGGCCGACAGCAACACCGAATACGGGCCGTCGACGCCGGCCAACCGCAGTTCCGACAGGGCCTGCGAGATGACATCGGGGATCTCGCGGGGATCTTCCGGCAGGGCCAGCGCCGGGTTGGAGCTGCTCTTGCGAATGCCCTCGATGGACGCGGCTTCGTAGCCCTCGAAGATGGCCCGGTCCTCGACGAACGCGAGCTTGCGGGCGGCCTCCTTGACCGCATCCCAGTCCGAGTCCTGCGAGCCGCGCTCGACGTCGTCGATGTCGATTCGGTTGACGGTGAACGGGACCCGCAGCCGCACCAACGGACGCGCCTCACGAAGGTGGGCCACCACGCCGTCGCCGGGCGAGGCCACGTCCAGCAGATGCCCGGTGCTCACGGCAGCGGTGACGGGTCCGCCCGGCTCACTCACGTCGACCACACGACGTCCCGCGATATGCCTCTTGAACGTGCGAGTGGCTTCCTCTTCGATCTCGGCCCACGCCTCCTCGGTGACGGGCGCCAGCTCGCGGTAGAGGTTGTTCATTGAGGTTGTCCTTTCAGACTGCCGATGGCCAACGATCCGTGGTAGGAGGGCAAGGGTTCAGACGTTGCGGTGTCCTCGACCGGGGGCGCGCCGACGGCATCGGGCAGCGGCGGCGGGTCGTCGAGGAAGTCGGCGGTGGGCACGAAGAACATGCCGCCGGTGATGGCCGTCGAGAAATCCAGGATGCGGTCGGTGTTACCCGGCGGATCGCCGATGAACATGTTGCGCAACATCTTCTCGGTGACGCCGGGGTCGGCCGCGTAGGCGATGTAATAGGTGCCGCACTCACCGCTGCCCAACTCACCGAACGGCATGTTGGCCCGGACGATCTGCAGTTCATTACCGTCGTCATCGGTCAAAGTGTTCAGTGCCACATGGGAGTTCGCGGGCTTGACGGCATCGTCGAGTTCGATGTCTTCGAGCTTGGTGCGCCCGATCACCAGCTCCTGTTCGGTGACGCTCAACGCGTTCCACGCGGTCATGTCATGGGTGTACTTCTGGACGTGGACGTACGAGGCGCCGGCGAAGTCGGCATCATCGATCTGCACCGCGGTCACCGCGTCCGGTCCGTCGGGGTTCTCGGTGCCGTCGACGAAACCGAGCAGATCACGCTGCTCGAAGAACTTGAAACCGTGGACCTCGTCGACGACGGTGACGGCATCGCCCAGTGCGGTGAGGATACGGTTGCCCAATTCGAAACACACATCCATCGACTGACCGCGGATGTGCAGCAACAGATCCCCCGGTGTGGCCGGCGCCTTGTGGTGACCGCCGTCGAGCGGCTGGAAGGGATGCAGGTCGGCCGGACGGGGACCGGAGAACAGCCGGTCCCAGGCGTCGGACCCGATGCCGACGACGACGTTCAGGTTGGATGACGGCACCCGAAAACCGACCGCGCGCACCAGGCCCGAGATATCGGCGAGCGCGTCGTGTACCTGTTGCTCGCCGCCGTCGTCAAGGGTGGCGACGAGAAAGATCGCCGCAGGCGTCAGTGGCGTGAGGATGGGCTGGGGTCTGGCGGCCACGAGGAATGACACTAGCGTCACGACGAGCCCGGCGAGGTACGAGTCGGGTAAGGAGTGACGCAATCGGGTCTAGCGTCAAGATCGGACACGTGAGGGACGAGTCGGGCAAAGCGGGTCGAAGGTCCTGCAGGAGACCGACGAACGTCCCCGCCTGCAGGGCGGACACAATGGTGGGCATGTCCGCAACCGCGCAAGGTCTCTGCGAGTTCATCGACGCGTCGCCGTCGCCGTTTCACGTGTGCGCCACCGCGGCGGCTCGGCTGAGCGCCGCCGGGTACACCGAACTGGCCGAGCGCGATGCCTGGCCGGCCGGCGGCAGGCACTTCGTGGTGCGCGCCGGATCCCTGGTTGCCTGGGATGACAGCGCGGGTGACGACCGTCCGTGGCGGGTGGTCGGTGGCCACACCGACAGCCCGAATCTGCGCGTCAAACAGCATCCCGACCGCGTGGTGGCCGGTTGGCGGGTGGTGGCGTTGCAGCCCTACGGCGGGGCGTGGCTGAACTCGTGGCTGGATCGCGACCTGGGGCTCAGCGGCCGAATCTCGCTGCGGGACAAGCGCGGCCGCCTCGACCACCGGCTGGTGCGGATCGACGAGCCACTGCTGCGCGTTCCG
>CAMFLL010000348.1 GCA_945957405.1 uncultured Mycolicibacterium sp.
CGAGTACATCAACGTCGCCGACGACAGCAGCTCCGATACGAACCTCATGGTGCAGCGTGGCGAGGTGAACATGCAGGGCGGCACCATGATCACGTTCATGCGCAGCTACCTCAAGGACCTGCAGGACGGTAAGGCGAAGTTCCTCATGCAGTACGCGCCCACCGATGACGCGCCACCCGCTCTGCCGGACGGCATCACCGCCCCCGACATCTCGACCATCCTCCCCGCCGACCTCAAAGACGACTACCAGAAGATCATCCCCATCATCTCGACGGGCTTGCTCGGCAACATGATGTGGGCCGGCCCAGGGCTTCCCGCCGATGTGGTCAAGACACTCGGGGACGCCTACGCCAAGGTGGTCGGGGATTCGGGCAACGTCGATCAGCTCAACAAGCTGATGGCGGGCGGAGATTCGCCATACGACTACAAGGTCACACCGCTCTCAGGTGCGGACGCCCAGAAGGCGTACGACACCTCGGTCGGGCAGTACGAGGACAACAAGGATTACATCGAGGGGCTTCGCGAGCAGTACGCCAAGCTCTGGCAGTAGAAGCCCATCGGGCGCCAATCAACGACGAAAGGTTGCACAGGACTATGGACGGGACGCTGGCAGCACTGACCGATTTCGTCACCACCACAACGTTCTCCGATCTCCCCGACGACATCGTGGAACGGGCGTCGGGCATCCTGGTCGACACACTGGGGTGCCTGACCGGTGGGCGCGACTATCTGGCTGTCAGCAAGGCCACGGCGTTGACCTCCGATGACGTGCGGGCCCTCGAATGGGGCGTCGTCGTCGGAATGGCCGGGACCTACCCGCCGGAACTGGCGGCGTTCCTGAACACCACCATGATCCGGTGCCTGGACTTCAACGATCACCTGATCGCGGGGCATGCCAGCGACATGATCGGCGCCCTGCTCGCAGTGGCCAAGCGCCCGGGGCGACCCGCGACGGGAACCGACCTGCTCACCGCTCTGGTCGTGGCCTACGAAGTCCACGCCAGGGTGGTGCGCATCCAGTGGATGAACCAGTCGCTGGACCGCACCTGGTCCATCGCGATCGGCGCCACGGCCGGAGTCTGCAATCTGCTGGGCCTGTCGGCCGACGCGACGCGTAATGCCCTGGCCATGGTCACGACGGCATCGGTGTCGTTACGCGCCTCCCGGTCTGGCGCGTTGTCGGACTTCAAGGCCACCGCGTCATCGGTGAGCGCGAAATCCGCTGTGTTCTATGCCCTCTTGGGCGAGGCCGGCCTGACCGGACCCGAGGCGCCGTTCGAAGGCAGGCACGGCGCGCGGGAGCTATTCGAGGGCGAGCCGGGGCCGATCGAGCTCGACCCGTTCGGCACCGAGTGGAAGGTGCTCGAGACCTGTAACAAGTACTGGCCGGTGGCCTACGGCATCCAGCCGGCCATCTGGACGGCGATCGAACTGCGCGACGTGGTGCCCCTCGACGAGGTCGAGAGTGTCGTCCTCCACGCCGCGCCGTTCGGTTGGCATGAGTCCGGTCACGAGCAGGAACGCTGGGACCCGACCACCCGCGAGTCCGCGGACCACAGCATGCCGTACGCCTTTGCGCGTGCGTACGAGACGGGCACCGTCGATGGGGATGCCTTCGTGCCCAGCGCGTTTCGTAATCCGGCCACCCTGGCCTTCATGACGCGCGTGACGGTCGAGCCCGACTGGGACCGCGGGCCCAAGATCTCGGACATCGTCGGCACCCGCGCGGTGTTGACGACCAAGGCCGGCGAGCAGCACACGGTCAATGTCGACGACCCCATCGGGCATCACCGAAATCCGATGACGCGCGACCAGATCAACACCAAGGCGCGCACGCTGATCGAGCCGGTACTCGGTGCGCGCACCGAGGCGGCGTTGGCCGCCGCATGGGATATCAGGTCCGCACCCTCGATCGACGCCCTGCTCGCCGCATTCCTGCCCTAGGAGTTTGTCTCATGAGGATCATCAGTAACGACGACCTCGAGGGTCTGTTGCCGATGTCGGATGTCGTCGACGCGTTGCGTGACGCCTATCTCGACCTGTCGCAGGGCCAATTGGCGTACGTGCCGCTGATCGGGATGTGGGCGCCGACCCCACGCGACGATGACTACTTCCGGTGCAGTGCGGTGATCGGCAATTCGGCGCGCCACGGCGTGGCGGCGATCCGGATCAAATCCGATATCGTCTCGTGGCCGGGTGGCTCGAAGGAGCAGAAGTATGCGGGCGAGCCGGGCACGTTCTGCGGTCTGATCCTGCTGTTGTCGACAGTCGATGCGACACCGCTGGCGATCCTGCAGGACGGCATCATCCAACACATGCGGGTCGGTGCCGCCGGCGCCATCGGTGTCGACATCATGGCCAGGCCCGATGCCACCTCGCTCGGCATGCTGGGTTCCGGCGGAATGGCACACACCTTCCTGGAGGCCATCGCCCATGTCCGCACCCTGACCGAGGTGAAGGCCTACAGTCCGACCAGGGCCAACCTGCTCGCCTACTGCACCGAGATGAGCGAACGGCTCGGTCTCGACGTGCGCCCGGTCGATTCGGCCGAGGAAGCCGTGACCGGATCCGACATCGTGGTGAGCGCCACCAATTCGGTGCAGCCGACGGTGCAGCCCGAGTGGATCGCCCCCGGCGCGCACATCACCTGCGTACAGCGCCGCGAACTGGTGCCCGGCATCTACGAGAAAGCTACGCGGATAGCACAACTCGGTCACTCCTCGATGCCCCGTGACGCGGGGATCCCCGGGTTGCAACGGGTCAAGGGCGGGTTGTCGGCCTACATCGCGGGCAGCCCGGAGCAGCAGTCCCGCATCCCCCGTGGCGGCGACGCGAGCGCGCAGCACATCCCCACCCTGGCCAACATCATGGCCTCGGGCGAGATGGCGCAGCGCACAGCGGACGAGGTCACGCTGTTCCTGCCGATCGGCACCCAGGGGGTGCAGTTCTCGGCAGTCGGCGGACTCGCGCTGCGGCGCTGCGAAGAAGCCGACCGCGGCCGGAACCTGCCCACCGAATGGCTGCTGGAGAACATCCGCAACTGAGGCGCCGGGGCGTTTCAGCCCCGGATGGCGCCGATCAACTCGCTTACGTCGACGAGGTTCTCCAGGTTCGCGACCTTGTCCACCACCGCCGCGCGTGCGTCCTCATCGAGCAGGTGACGGCTGAACCGGTGGAACTTGTCCACCACATCGTCGAACGACGCCGGGTTGGGAATCGACCCGATGTGCGGACCGGTGGTGGCCGTCACGGTGCGCCCACCCACCACGACGTTGAGTTCGAGCTGACCACCGGTGCCCTCGACCATGGGACCGTCGGAGGGGGCCCGGTGATCGAACGTGATCCGCTGCGCCAGATCACGAATGCGCTGATCGTCGAGGACCGAAGCGTCGTATTGCAGCGGATCGGACAGGTCGCGGTACAACGCCACCGCTGTGGTGAACGGCAGCGAACACTGCGCCCCGAGATGATTGGTGGGCGCCGCGTCGAGGAAGCGGGGCAGGACCACCCGGTGATCGGTCGAGGTCACCATGACCTTGTCGATGGCGGCCGGGTCGATATCGTTGTCACGCTTGAGATCGACCGAGGCGGTGATGACCGCCTGCGTCACACCGTGTGCCGCATAGGGTTTGATCAGCGTCTCGGTCAGCAACCACTTCTGCCCCAGCTCGGCGAGCGCCCGCTCGGGTTTTGGGGCGGGCGAGAACGCGTGCAGCAGACCGTATTTCCCCTCGATTGCCGTGGGCGGACCGGTGAATCCCCTGGCCGCCAGCAGTGCGCTCTCCAAGCCGTACTGCGACGCGCGACCCAGGTGCAGCCGTTTGGTCATGGCGCCGGTCCACGCGAACTCGATCAGGCCCGCCGAATGCGATCCCGCGATGCCGAAAGCCTTGGCCTGGGTGTCGCCGTCGAGGCCGAGCAGTCGGCCGGCCGCCGCCGACGCCGAGTAGGGCCCGTTCACGCCGGGGTTGTGGAAACCACGCTCGTCCTCGACGGCCCTGGTCTGGGCGACCCCGATGCGGCAGCCGACCTCGGAGGCCAGGGTCAGCGCGGCGAGCAGATCGCGTCCGGAGACCCGGTCTCGTTCGGCGATGGCCAACGTGGCCGGGGTCACGGTGGCCCCGGTGTGCGAGTGGTGACCGCTGTGGTCGGCCTCGAAACCGCTGATCATCACGCCGTTGAGCAGCGCCGCATGCGACACGTTGAAACCGGCGGGCTGGCCGAACACCGAAACCTGGCTGTTGCCACCGAGATCGGTGGCCATGGCAACGACCATCTCGGCCCAGGGGGTGTGGGCGCCGACGAAACCCGAGGCGAGCGCGTCGAGCGTGTGGACTTTCACCCGGTCGATCACATGCCCGGGGATTGCCTCGTACGGCGTTTCGGCCAGGAAATCCGCGAGCTCTCGGGTGATCGCCACAGGGTTTCTCCTTATGTATTCGGGATGTATTCGGGGTGCCGGGATTGACCGTGACATCGGCAGCGTCTACTTTCGTATTCAATCGTAGACCAAACAGTCCGGGGATTCCCGAACACGAGAACGGAGCGGTCTTGCAGACGCTTGGTGTGGCTTCCACGGAACAAGAAACCGACCCGACGGAACAGGGGCAGACCTACACCCGCGCGCTGGCCGCTTACGCGAGTTCGGTGCGCCACAGTGATCTGCCCGCCGCCGTCACCGACCGGATTCCCTATCTGATGCTCGACGGGTTCGGGTGCGGCATCTTCGGCAGCGCCCTGGAGTGGTCGACGTTGATGACCGACGCGGTACTGGCGCTGGGGTCCTCGGGTGAGGCGAGCCTGTGGGGTGTCGGCAAGAAAGTGTCGGCCGATCACGCGGCGTTGCTTAACGGGTCTTATGTACAGGGCTACGAGATCGACGACTATTCGCGTCACGGCGCCCTGCACGCATGCTCGCTGGTGCTGCCCGCGGTGCTCGGCGCGGCGACCATGCGCGGCGGAGTCACCGGTACCGAACTGATCGCCGCGACCGTCGCCGGATTCGAGGTCGGGAACCGCGTCGGGCGCTGCCTGGGCCCGACCCAGCTGACCAAGCAGGGCTGGCACACCGGTGCCGTGATCGGCCCGATGGCCGCCGCTGCCGCCGCCGGTAACCTGCTCGGGCTCGACGCCGGGCAGATGGAGAACGCTTTCGGGATCGCGGCCACCCAGGCCGGCGGCCTGATGTCGGCCGGGTTCGGATCGATGGTCAAGCGCATGCATCACGGCAGGGCGGCCCAGAGCGGTCTGTACGCCGCCGCCATGGCGGGCCGTGGATACACCGGTATCGAGGCGGTGTTCGAACAGCCCTATGCGGGCTACTGCACCACCTTCACCGGGAGCGCCGACCGGTTCAACCTGGACGCGCTGGTCGATGGCCTCGGCACCGAATACCGCACGCTCGAGACGTGCATCAAGCCGTACGCGTCGTGCGCCAAGGTGCACATCCCGCTCGACGCCCTGCGCGCCATCCGCGAGAAGCGCCCGTTCGACCTCGACGAACTCGCCGAGATCCGGGTGGCCTGTACCGGGTCCACGAAGACCAAGGTCGGCTGGACGTACGAGGGCACCGGTAGCGCAACCGAGGCGCAGATGAACCTCAGTTACGGGTTCGCGGTCCTGCTGCTCGAGGGTGACGCTTTCGTCGAGCAGTACCGGCCGGAGCTGCTCACCAGCCCCGAGGTCCTCGAGCTGACCCGCAAGGTCGTCGTCGAGCATGATGAGTCGTTCGATGCGCTCGGTGAGACCAGGCGTCATCACGTCAACGTCGAGGTCGAGCTCAAGGACGGCACGGTGACCTCCGAAGAGATGGACTTCGCCCTCGGGTCACCGTCGCGGCCGCTGTCCAACGACGGCATCGTGGACAAATACGACAAGCTGGTCGCCGGGCGCGACGGTAGCGCCGCCGAGGTCAAACAGCTGGTGCTCGCGCTGGACGCCGTCACCGACGTCGCCGCCCTCCAGGACGCTCTCGCCTCCGCCTAGATCATTTGGCGTGTAGTGGGCGGGGCCTTTTCGGCAAAACCACTGTGGACCGGGTCCAGCAGTGGTCATCTTGGTATGCGGCAATTCTGCGGTCTTCGGCGCGCCTCGCATGCGGAGCCGACTCTCGAGAAACCTGTGAACCGAGACTCTGGACACGTTGAGTACAACCCAGTACCGTCGTATACAAATGGCGGTAATGCAGGTCACAACTGTGTGTCCGCTGTGATTCCATCAGAAAGGTTGCCGATTCGATGCGCAGGCCCCACCACCCTCACTGTGCGCAGGACGTGCGCCATGTCTGAGGCGGCCACTGTCGACACCGCAACGCACGAGCCCGATGGTGTGTACACACGCGCGCTAGGTGCGTTCATCCCGGCCGTGCGTGATCTCTCCATTCCCGCCGAACTGCTCGACTGGATGAAGCTGATCACCCTCGATGCGCTGGGCTGCGGCGTGCTCGGTTCCGAGCTCGAGTGGACGCGGCGCATCAAGGAGACCCTGCTCGCCACGGAAGGCACCGGCCGCTCGTCGATGTGGGGGAGCGACGAACGTGTGTCGGCGGCGCATGCCGCGATGGTCAACGGGTCGGCGATCCAGGGTTTCGAGCTCGACGATGTGGGTCCCGGCAGCCATTTCGGCTCGGTGACCGTGCCGGTGGCGCTGGCGCTGGCCGACGATGGTGTGCCGGTGTCGGGCCGGGATTTGCTGCGGTCGGTCATCGCCGGGGTCGAGGTCGGCGCCCGGGTGTCCGACTGCGTCGGCAAGGTGCCCCACGTGGTCTGCGGATTCCACGGGCCGGGCTTGTTCGGCGCCTTCGGCGCGGCGGCCACCGCGGCGTACTGCCTCGGACTCGGACCCGACGAATGTGTCAGCACCATCAGCAATGTCGCGCAGTTCACCGGCGGTCTGATGGGCGTCCACCACGGCGGCATGGGCAAGCGGTTGCTCGCAGGCAAGGCCGCGCACTCCGGCGTACTGGCCGCGCAACTGGCCGGCCGGGGTTTCACCAACGTCGACAACATCTTCGAATGCGGCTACGGCAGCTTCCCGACCGCCTTCAGCGGTGGACAGGCACAGACCGTTCACCTCGAGAAGCTGACCGCAGGGCTGGGCACCGAATTCCGTTCGTACCTCACGAAATTCAAGTTCTGGGCAGCCCGCGGTCCGATCCACCCCGCCTTGGAGTCGATCCGGTTGCTGCGGCTGCAACGCGATTTCACCGCCGACGATATCGCGCACATCGACATCGCGCTGGCCGACGCCTCGTACAAGGCCGTCGGCTTCCAGTATCACCCCACCACGCCGACGTCGGCGCAGATGAATCTGCAGTACTGCCTGGCGATGATGCTGCTCGACGGTGAGGTGTTCGTGGAGCAGTTCGCCCCGGAGCGGCTCGCGGAACCGGCGTTGCTGGATCTGGTGTCCCGCATCACGGTGCGGTACGACCCGGCCCTCGAGGAGAACGCCACAGTACCCAAACCGCGCGATACCGTCATGGTCGTCACGCTGCGTGACGGAACCGAGCTGCGCCATCGAGAAAACCGCTATCTGTTGAGCTTTGGGGAAGACCCGAATGCCGAAGAACGTGTCATCGCCAAGTTCCGCCGAAGTACGGCGGAACAGTTATCCGAGTCTGAGCAGGAGCGCGTCATAGACCTTTGTCGTGATTTGGAAAAAGTAGCCGACGTCCGGGATATCTCGGAGGTCCTCGGCCATCGCCACACCCGCACCGGGAGCGGACGATGACGATTCACTTCCTCGAGAACAGTATTCGATCAGGAGTTTGCACGTGTTAGAGC
>CAMFLL010000349.1 GCA_945957405.1 uncultured Mycolicibacterium sp.
CAGTCAGGGTGTGGCTACCAGCCAGATGGTCAGCACGGTGTTCGACGGTATCGCTCGACACACCCCTGAGGGTCACGGCTTCGTCGCCGACGCGACGGGGCACGGTTTCCGCGAGGCGGTGCGGCATCGCGACGATCCCTTCGGCGACGCGGGCCGCCGCACATCCGGGGTCTGACCGTGCCGACGCTGACCAGGATGACCGCGCGTTCGGTGGTCCTGTCGGTGCTGCTCGGGGCGCATCCGGCGTGGGCCAGCGCCGCCGAATTGATCAGGCTCACTTCCGATTTCGACATCCGTGAACCGACGCTACGGGTCGCCCTGACGCGCATGGTGGGGGCCGGCGACCTGGTGCGCTCGGCCGACGGCTACCGACTGTCGGACCGGCTGCTGATGCGACAACGGCGCCAGGACGACGCAGTGCACCCGCGACTGACGGTGTGGGACGGTATCTGGACCACCCTGGTGATCACCAGTGTGGGCGAGGACCCGCGATCGCGGGCGACGCTGCGGAAGCTGTTGCAGGACAGTCGCTTCGGTGAGCTCCGCGAAGGGATCTGGTTACGCCCGGCCAACCTGCGCGCCGAGCTGCCCGACGAGGTCGCCGCGCGGGTGCGGGTGTTGCACAGCCGCGATGACGCCGCGTCGGAGTTGGCCGGCCAACTGTGGGACCTGCCCTCGTGGGCCGGGCACGCCCGTGCACTGCTGGCGGAGATGGCCGCCGCGGGTGACGTGCCCGGCAGGTTTGTCGCCGCCGCAGGTATGGTGCGGCACCTGCTCGCCGATCCGGTACTGCCCGACGAATTGTTGCCCCGTCGGTGGCCTGGCGACGAACTGCGGGATGCTTATGCGGAGTTCGCGGCGGAGTTGACCGCCCGGCGAGACGAGACCGACCACGCGGAGGTGGCGAAGAAATGAGCGGGGGAGTGCGCGTCGAGCGCAGCGGTCCGGTGACGACCGTGATCATAAACAGGCCGCACGCGCGCAACGCGGTCAACGGTCCGGCGGCCGCCGAACTCTACGAGGCCTTCGCCGAGTTCGACGCCGACGACACCGCGGCGGTGGCGGTGTTGTGGGGTGACAACGGAACATTCTGCGCCGGGGCCGATCTCAAGGCATTCGGCACCCCGGAGGCCAATCAGCCGCACCGCACCGGGCCCGGGCCGATGGGACCGACGCGCATGGTGCTGTCCAAACCCGTGATCGCCGCTGTGAGTGGCTACGCGGTGGCCGGCGGCC
Source organism: uncultured Mycolicibacterium sp. (assembly GCA_945957405.1). Lineage (GTDB taxonomy): Bacteria > Actinomycetota > Actinomycetes > Mycobacteriales > Mycobacteriaceae > Mycobacterium. The sequence continues at coordinate 1,237 of CAMFLL010000349.1, forward strand.
TGGAACTCGCCCTGTGGTGTGACCTGCGGGTGGTCGAGGAGGATGCGGTGTTCGGCGTGTTCTGCCGTCGCTGGGGGGTGCCGTTGATCGACGGCGGCACGGTGCGGTTGCCGCGGCTGATCGGGCACAGCAGGGCGATGGACCTCATCCTCACGGGCCGAGCCGTCGACGCCCGGGAAGCCCACGCCATCGGGCTGGCCAACCGTGTCGTCGGTAAGGGCGAGGCGCGGGAGCGCGCGGAGGAGCTCGCTGCCGAACTCGCGGCGCTGCCGCAGTTGTGCCTGCGGGCGGACCGGTTGTCGGCGCTGACGCAGTGGGGCATGGCCGAGGCCGAGGCCATCGATGTCGAGTTCGCCAGCCTGTCCCGCGTGGCCGCCGAATCCCTGGCCGGCGCACAGCGATTCGCCGACGGGGCGGGCCGGCACGGCGCCAAGGCATGAACCCGGGAGCCGACGCCGAACGTATGTCAGAATGCCGTGGCGCCGCCTACCATTGAGCCATGGCTGATGAGAAGAAGAACGACCCTCGCGGACCCAACAAGGCCGAGCCGCAAACCAAGGCCAAGCCCGCGCCGAACGCCACGCCGGGGAGCAACAAGAAGAAATAGGTCCGCCACCGAACACGTCGACGGGTAGGCGATATCCGTCGACGGAGCCGCACGCCTAAGGGCAGTCGGTGAGCGCGTCGATCCGGTGGAGGATCAGCTCTTCCCGATGGTGTTACCCGAGCCGACGTTGTCGACCTGGGGATCGCCGTCGGAGTAGTTGACGGTGTTGTTGAGGCCGACGACACGTAGATTCTTGTCGATCTTGTCGAACTTCATCTTGTTGTCGGCGCCGGTGATGATGACCGCCGCGCAGGTGCCCGTCACGGTCAGGGTGTTGTTGGACCCGCCCACATTGAGCGATTTTCCGTCGGCGCAGTCGATTTCGGCCGTGGTGCCGAACGAGCCGTAGTTGATGGTGTTGCCGATCTCGACCTGGGCGCCGGAGGTGCCGACGGTGGCCGTCGGGGCACTCTTGTCGGCGCTCTCCGAACCGCAGCCGCTCAGGCCGAGAACCGCCGCGACAGCGACGAATCCGATGGCAACTCTCATGCCGGCACGCGGTCGAGTCGGTTGACCATGCCGAGTTCGCGGCCGCGGTCGATCAGCGCCGGCGAACCGTTCTTGAACAGCGCCGTCTGGTTGAAGCCGTAGACCGTGATGTCGTTGACGACGTTGTCGGCGATCACCGTGTTGTTGGAGCCCTGCAGGGTCACGGCCCAGCAGGTGCCGAGCGCGGTGATCACGTTCTCCGACCCGTTGACGAACAGCGTCGACTCGTTGCAGTCGACGGTCTGCACCAGGCCGACGGACGTGATGTGGGTGTCGCCGTTCTTGGCCAGAGCCAGGGGCGCCGCGGGCAGCAGTGCCCCCGTCAAGGCCAGCGCGGCGCAGGCGGCGAGCGCGCCGCGGGTCGTCCATCTCAGCCTCGTCACGGCACTGAGCCTAACGGGCGATGCGACCACAGTGCCGCGGTTCCCTTCAGTGGGTACCGTGAGCCTCGGTGAACAGGCGAGTTGCGGCAGCCGGTGCTGTCCTGGTGGTCGCGGTCGGCGGGTGTTCGCAGACCGTGAACGGTAGCGCCGAGCGGTCTCGCCCGGCGGTCCCCGAGCCGGGCCGCAGCTTCGGCTACGTCGACGATCGCTGCGGCATGCTCGCCGACGCCACCGTGCAGGACACACTCGGCGCCCGCGACGTGGTCCGGCCCTACAGCGGCGCGGTGTGCCAGTACATCCTCGACCGCAGGTCGTCGGTCGTCGACGCGACCTTCTCGTGGTTCGACACGGGCAGCATCGAACGGGAACGTGCACTCGCGACGGCCCGCGGCGCGCAGGTGTCCGACACCGTCGTCGAACGGCGCCCGACGCTGTTGTCCCGGCAGTCGATCACCGGCGCCGGGTGCGCGGCGACCACCACGGCCGAACCCGACGGCGGCGGCGGGGTGCTCAGCTGGTGGGTGCAGATCCGTGCGCAACCCGGTGAGCCGGGCTCCGATCCGTGCGCCGACGCCAAGAAGCTGCTGGCCGCCACGCTGTCCTCGGAGATGTGAGGTGCGGACCCGGCGCGTCGCGGCGGCCGTGGCCCTGGCGGTCCTGACGGCGGGTTGCGGCACGAGCTCGCCGCAGGCGCCGACCAAAACCGCGGCACCAGTGGTGGGCGCGGGTTTTCGTAGCGGTGAGTGCAACAAGGTGACCGACGACGAGGTCAAGGCCGCCGTGGGGGCCGGTGGCGCGATGGCGCCGCCGTTCACCAAGGTGGTCGACGGTGACGCCGGCTGTTTCTGGCAGGAGGACAGCATGTTCGGTTCCGTCGGGGCCGGCATGGGCATCTCGACGTGGTGGTATCGCGGCAGCGACATGGATACCGAGCGCATGCTCGAACAGCGGGCGGGTCGCACGATCACCGAAATGGAGTTGTCGGGTAACAAGGGCTTCAAAGCGTTCGACGCCAATGCCTGCAGTATCTATGTAGCCCGGGGTGGCGACGTCATCACCTGGTCCATCCAGACGCTCAACCCGGCGTCGCTGCCCGATCTGTGCACCATCGCGCAGCAACTGGCGCAGCTGTCGCAGGACCGGGTCAACTAGAGTTCTCCGCGGAGCGGCGAATACCTGAGGAGTGCAGTCATGGCGAGCAGACCCGACCCGTCTTCGACGGGCAGTCGGGCACGCGCCGGCGGCCGTTCGGGCACTCGGGCCACGAAACTGAGCCGCGATGTCATCGTCAACGCCGCCTTGAGCTTCCTCGACCGGGAAGGCTGGGACGCGCTGACCATCAACGCCCTGGCCAATCATCTGGGCACCAAGGGCCCGTCCCTCTACAACCACGTCGACAGCCTCGACGACCTGCGGCGCACCGTCCGGATGCGCGTGATCGGCGACATCATCGAGATGCTCAACACCGTGGGCGAGGGCCGGACCCGCGATGACGCGGTGCTGGTGATGGCGGGCGCCTACCGCAGCTACGCCCATCACCACCCGGGCCGGTACTCGGCGTTCACCCGGATGCCCTTCGGTGATGACGATCCGGAGTACTCCGCGGCCACCAAGGACGCGGCCGGCCCCGTGATCGCGGTACTCGAGTCCTATGGCCTGCAAGGAGAGGACGCGTTCTACGCCGCGCTGGAGTTCTGGTCGGCCATGCACGGCTTCGTACTCCTGGAGATGACCGGTGTGATGGACGACGTCGACACCGACGCGGTGTTCTCCGACATGGTGTTGCGGCTGACCACCGGCCTCGAACGCCGCTGAGTCGTCGTCTGGTCGTGGTCTGGCCGCGTTTTGCGGCACGCTTCGTCGTTCTCTTACGGTTAAGGTGGCTCAACGCAACCCGGTCCAGGCGAACCGCTGACTCTGTCGGTCGGGCGAGAAGCGCAGGTCAGCGGGTTTTGTCGGGTCCCGCTGCCCTGGTATTGTGGTAGCTCGTGCCTGGCCGGAAACGGCGCTCGCGGTGACGTGGAGCGCGCGCCGGGCCAATTCGCATGTGAAGAAATGCATCGTTCACTCGGTGCGGACGCGTGCGACACGCCCGGACGCGGGGTAAATGTCCCGGGCAAAACCGCAGTACAGAGACCTTAGAAGTACACGAAGTACCCGAGCACGAAGCACCGAAAAGAACACAGAAAGCCGGTAAATGCCAACCATTCAGCAGCTGGTCCGCAAGGGTCGCCGCGACAAGATCGCCAAGGTGAAGACCGCGGCCCTCAAGGGCAGCCCGCAGCGCCGTGGTGTGTGCACCCGCGTGTACACCACCACCCCGAAGAAGCCGAACTCGGCGCTTCGGAAGGTCGCGCGCGTCAAGCTGACGAGCCAGGTCGAGGTCACCGCCTACATCCCGGGCGAGGGCCACAACCTGCAGGAGCACTCGATGGTGCTGGTGCGCGGCGGTCGTGTGAAGGACCTGCCGGGTGTGCGCTACAAGATCATCCGCGGCTCGCTGGACACCCAGGGTGTCAAGAACCGCAAGCAGGCCCGTAGCCGCTACGGCGCCAAGAAGGAGAAGAGCTAATGCCGCGCAAGGGCCCCGCGCCGAAGCGTCCGCTGGTCAACGACCCGGTCTACGGTTCGCAGCTGGTCACCCAGCTGGTGAACAAAGTTCTGCTGGACGGGAAGAAATCCCTGGCTGAACGCATTGTTTATGGTGCGCTCGAACAGGCCCGCGACAAGACCGGCACCGATCCGGTGGTGACTCTGAAGCGCGCTCTCGACAATGTGAAGCCCTCGCTGGAGGTTCGTAGCCGCCGCGTCGGTGGTGCCACCTACCAGGTGCCGGTCGAGGTGCGTCCCGAACGGTCGACCACGCTGGCTCTGCGTTGGCTGGTCAGCTTCTCCAAGGCCCGCCGCGAGAAGACCATGGTCGAGCGCCTGGCGAACGAGATCCTCGACGCCAGCAACGGCCTGGGTGCCGCCGTCAAGCGACGCGAGGACACCCACAAGATGGCCGAGGCGAACCGGGCCTTCGCGCACTACCGCTGGTGACAGTCCGCCTGCGGTAGCGGTGCCGACTAGTCAACGACATCGAAGTCAGCTGGCCGCCAGGCGCACCGAACACACCTCATCGAGCAAGCGAAAGTTGGGAATCTAGCCGTGGCACAGGACGTGCTCACCGACCTCACCAAGGTCCGCAACATCGGCATCATGGCGCACATCGATGCCGGCAAGACGACGACGACCGAACGCATCCTCTACTACACCGGTATCAGCTACAAGATCGGTGAGGTGCACGACGGCGCCGCCACGATGGACTGGATGGAGCAGGAGCAGGAGCGGGGTATCACCATCACCTCGGCCGCCACCACCTGCTTCTGGAACGGCAACCAGATCAACATCATCGACACCCCCGGCCACGTCGACTTCACCGTCGAGGTGGAGCGCAGCCTGCGCGTGCTCGACGGTGCCGTGGCCGTCTTCGACGGCAAGGAAGGTGTCGAGCCGCAGTCCGAGCAGGTCTGGCGGCAGGCCGACAAGTACGACGTCCCCCGCATCTGCTTCGTCAACAAGATGGACAAGATCGGCGCGGACTTCTACTTCTCGGTGAAGACCATGGAGGATCGCCTCGGCGCCAACGTGATCCCCATCCAGCTTCCGATCGGCTCCGAGAGCGAGTTCGAGGGCATCGTCGACCTGGTCGAGATGAAGGCCAAGGTCTGGCGCGGCGAGACCAAGCTCGGTGAGACCTACGAGACCATCGACATCCCCGCGGAACTGCAGGAGAAGGCCGACGAGTACCGCACCAAGCTGCTCGAAGCCGTCGCCGAGACCGATGAGGCGCTGCTCGAGAAGTACTTCGGCGGCGAAGAGCTCTCGATCGACGAGGTCAAGGGTGCGCTGCGCAAGCTGACCATCAACTCCGAGGCCTACCTGGTGCTGTGCGGTAGCGCGTTCAAGAACAAGGGCGTGCAGCCCATGCTCGACGCGGTCATCGACTACCTGCCCTCGCCGCTGGACGTCCCACCTGCCGTCGGCCACGCGCCGAACAAGGAGGACGAGGAGATCACCCGCAAGCCGTCCACCGACGAGCCGTTCTCGGCGCTGGCGTTCAAGGTCGCCACGCACCCGTTCTTCGGCAAGCTGACCTACGTCCGGGTGTACTCGGGCAAGGTCGACTCCGGCGCGCAGGTCATCAACGCCACCAAGGGCAAGAAGGAGCGGCTGGGCAAGCTGTTCCAGATGCACTCCAACAAGGAGAACCCGGTGGAGACCGCCGCGGCGGGTCACATCTACGCGGTGATCGGCCTGAAGGACACCACCACCGGTGACACCCTGAGCGACCCGAACCACCAGGTCGTGCTGGAGTCGATGACCTTCCCGGATCCGGTCATCGAGGTCGCCATCGAGCCCAAGACCAAGAGTGACCAGGAGAAGCTGAGCCTCTCGATCCAGAAGCTCGCCGAAGAGGACCCCACCTTCAAGGTGCACCTCGATCACGAGACCGGTCAGACCGTCATCGGCGGTATGGGCGAGCTCCACCTGGACATCCTGGTGGACCGCATGCGTCGCGAGTTCAAGGTCGAGGCGAACGTCGGCAAGCCGCAGGTGGCCTACAAGGAAACCATCAAGCGCGCCGTTCAGAACGTCGAGTTCACCCACAAGAAGCAGACCGGTGGGTCGGGCCAGTTCGCGAAGGTCATCATCACCCTCGAGCCGTTCACCGGCGAGGACGGTGCAACCTACGAGTTCGAGAACAAGGTCACCGGTGGCCGCATCCCGCGCGAGTACATCCCGTCGGTCGATGCCGGTGCGCAGGACGCGATGCAGTACGGCGTGCTGGCCGGCTACCCGCTGGTGAACCTGAAGGTCACCCTCACCGACGGCGCCTACCACGACGTCGACTCCTCGGAGATGGCGTTCAAGATCGCCGGCTCTCAGGCCCTCAAGAAGGCCGCTGCGGCGGCTCAGCCGGTCATCCTCGAGCCCATCATGGCTGTCGAGGTCACCACGCCCGAGGATTACATGGGCGACGTGATCGGCGACCTGAACTCCCGCCGTGGTCAGA
>CAMFLL010000350.1 GCA_945957405.1 uncultured Mycolicibacterium sp.
CAAATTGCGGCACTCCTCATCCCCTCGTCCCTCGCGGACTTCGTCGTACCGCGGTGCCAAATTGCGGCACTCCTCATCCCCTCGTCCCTCGCGGACTTCGTCGTACCGCGGTGCCAAATTGCGGCACTCCTCATCCCCTCGTCCCTCGCGGACTTCGTCGTACCGCGGTCAGCTCATCTACGTCACGCCTGCTCCGCCCCGCCTCCGACTCGATGGCCAGCCCTTCGCGGGCCCAGTACTCGAACCCGCCGATCAACTCGCGCACGTCCAGGTAGCCGAGCCGCAGCAGTTCCAGCGCGGCCTTCGTGCTGCCGTTGCAGCCCGGCCCCCAGCAGTAGACGACCACCGGAGTATCTCGGTCGACATGTTCTGGCAGGCGGTCCGTCAACTGCGCACGAGGCACATGAAGGGCGCCCGGGATGTGCCCCTGCCGCCACGACAGCTCGTCGCGGACATCGACCACCAGGCGTGAGCGGTTCCCCGCCGACCGTTCGGCCGCGAGATCGGACGGATCCATCTGCCAGCGCAATCGTGCTTCGAAGAATTCGATTCCGGAGTTCACCCTGATGATCCTGCCGATCGACCGGTGCCACAGAAACCGGCAATCAGCGGTCTTAGGGCTTCAGAACCATTGAACCGATGGCATTCTTGTCGATATGCCGCCGGATTCACAGTCGATCATGGATACCACCGATGCCGAGATCCTCGCCGCCCTGCAGGTCGACGGTCGGATGTCCACCGCGGAGCTGGCGCGCGCCGTCCACCTGGCGCCCAGTTCGACCGCCGAACGCGTGCGGCGGCTCATCGAGTCGGGTGCGATCACCGGGTACCGCGCCGTCGTCGACCCGGCGGCGCTGGGCTACCCCATCGGCGCGTTCGTGCGCCTGAAATACCCGTCCGGAAACTACCGGGCCTTCGACAACGTCGTGGCGACCACGCCCGAGATCATCGAAGCCCACCACGTGACCGGGGACGACTGTTTCATCCTGAAGGTCATCGCCCGGTCGATGGCCGACCTGGAACGGCTCACCGGACGCATCGCCGCGCTGGGGTCGATCACCACCAGCGTCGTCTATTCGACGCCGCTGGCCGGCCGCGACATCGCGCCGGCACAAACTAGATGACGCAGGACCCGGTAGGTGCGCGCTCGGTGTTGTTCACCTGATCGAGGTGATGGGACACCTCATTGGCGGTCAGCACGAATCCGGTGTCATTGTCGTCGACGGCCGCACCGAACACGACGCCGAGCACCTGGCCCTGCCGGTTGATCAGGGGACCCCCCGAATTACCCTGCCGCACTGTGCCTCTGATGGTGTACACCTCGCGGTTGACGGTCGTGGTGCGATAGATGTCCGGGCCCTTGAGTTCGATGACCTCCCGGATGCGCGCGGGCGTCGCGGCAAAATCACCGCCGCCCGGGTAGCCGAGCACCAGCACATCGGTGCCCGTGACCGCGGGCGCCGGGGCGAACGGCAACGGGGCGGCAGGAAGATTCGGCACTTCGAGGATCGAGATGTCCTCATTCGGGTCGTAGGAGACGACGGTCGCGTCATAGGTCTGTCCATCGGATTCCACCGTCACGCTGTCGGACCCGGCGACCACGTGGGCATTGGACATCACCCGGTTGGCGGCGACGACGAAACCCGTTCCCTCCAGGATCTTCTGGCAGCCCGGCGCCGTACCGCGCACCTTGACCACACTCGGGCGCACCGAGGCCACCACGGCAGAATCGGCCAGACCGGCGTCGGGCGGTTCCACCGATTTCGGCGGGCCGCCGAGTTGGGGGCGGATATCGGGCAGCCCGGCGGTATCCCACAGCGCGGACACCCGCTCGGGGACGGCCCGCAACCAGTCCGGGGCCACCTCGTCGACCTGGGTCAGCACCTTCGAACCACGAACGGCCGCAGCGAGGTTGGGCTGTCCCGACGACGTGACCAGGGTACCCAGCATCCACGCCGCGACGAGGACGACGAACAGTTGCACGGCGACACCGATGAGCGAGTCGATCACCCGGGTGCCCGAACCGCGGATCGCGCCACGCACCGCGCGGCCGAGCACAACACCGGCGATCTCACCGACCACCACCAGAATCAGGATCAGGAACAACGTTGCGAACAACCGCACGCGATCGTCGTCGAAGCGCTCCACCAGGTGCGGCGCCAGCAGAACGCCGGCCACGGCGCCCAGGACGACACCGACGAACGACAGCGCCGACCCCAATGCGCCCGAACGCCACCCGGAAACCGCTGCGACGAAGGCGATCGCCACCACCGCGATATCAAGCCATTGCGACGGCGTCATGTATGCGCCCCTTCTCCTTCTTCATGGGCAGCACCGACCAGCGCCATCGCATCCTCCAGTTCGAGCACGTTACTGGCATCCCAGTCCTGTGCCCACCCGGCGACATCGAGGATCGCCGAGATCACCTGTCCGGTGAATCCCCACACCAGCATTTGGTTCAGCAGGAACGCCGGTCCGGCGTACTTCCTGGTGTTCGCCTTGCGATACACCATCAATCTGTTCTCGGGATTGATGAATGCGCGTACCGGAACCCGCGCCACGATCGCCGTCTCGCGTTCGTCGACCACGGCGACCGGTCCCGGGTCGGGCGAGTAGGCCAGCACCGGGACGACATGGAATCCCGACGGCGGGATGAACATCCGTTCCAGGGTCGCCAGCGGGTGCAACCGTGTGACGTCGATGCCGGTTTCCTCGGTGGCTTCGCGTAGCGCGGTGCCCACCGGACCGTCGTCGCCGGGATCGGCCGCACCCCCGGGAAAGGCCGCCTGGCCGGCATGATGCCGCAGCGACGAGGCGCGGACTGTGACCAGAAGGTCGGCGTCGGCGGGCAGGCTGCCGTCTGCGGGGCCCTGCTCGGGGCCGGAGAACAACACCAACACCGCGGCGTCCCGTTTGGCCCCCGTGATCGACGCCGTCGCGTTCGCGGCGGTGATCATGGCCAACACCTCGGCGGGGACGCGGCGGCGGTAGGCCCGGCGCACGTTGTCGACGTTGTCGACCAGCGGACGCAGCCAGTCCGGGCCGAGATCGGGCGCGAGCGGTACGGCTGCGCTCACGGCCGCACCCCTCTCATCGCAGATCATCCCCGACCGCATCCGCGATTTCGTCGGCGCTGGCGAATGCGCGCGGCAGGATCTGGGCAACGCTACCGTCCGAGCGCAGCAGTACCGTCGCTGGCATCACGTTGGGCACGCGCAACGCTGCGGCGATGCGACGCTGGCCGTCCTGCAAGGTCGGCAGGTGTACCCCCAGTTCAGCCAAGCGCAGCAGCCCGGCCTCCTCGTTCTCGTCCTGGTGCGCGGTCAGCACCAGCACGCCGGGGCCCACCCGCTGCTGGTACTCGGCCATCGCGGGCAGTTCCTCGGCGCACGGCCCGCACCAGTACGCCCACAGGTTCAGCACAACAGGCCGGCCCGCGACGGCGCGGGCCACGTCCACCGCGGCGCCGTCAGCGGCACATTCGGCGACCACGCCACGCAGCGCGGCCGGGCCCGGGTTGTCGGCGGCGAGCGGACAGGGCTCGAGGCCGGCACGTCGGCGGGGCCCAGCCAGCGCTTCTGGGGTGTCGGCGTCGCGGTGCTGGCGGCCCACGGAGTCATCGGCGGGACTAGCGGCGGTCGGCTGCGCCTGCGGCCCCGGCGAGCCGTCGAGCTGGGCAGCGAACGCCGCCACGATCACCGCGATGACCGCGATGACCCCCAACGTCCACAGGGCCGACCTACTCAATGCGTCCTACAGCCCCGCCAACGCCAGCAGATGTTCGGTTTCGGGGCCCTTGACCAGCGGCGCCGCCAACAACGGGTCGGTCGGACCGGCGCCGAACGACGGGCAGTCCTTGGCCAGTGCGCAGATGCCGCAGGCGGGTTTACGCGCATGGCACACCCGCCTGCCGTGGAAGATGACACGGTGGCTGAGCAGCGTCCACTCGCGGCGCTCGATCAGCTCGCCGACGATCCGCTCGACCTTGACCGGGTCCTCTTCGTCGGTCCACCGCCAGCGGCGGACGAGTCGACCGAAGTGGGTGTCGACCGTGATGCCGGGGATGTCGAAGGCATTGCCGAGGATGACGTTGGCGGTCTTGCGCCCCACGCCGGGCAGTGTCACCAGGTCGGCCATGTTGGCCGGTACCTCGCCGTCGAATCGTTCCACCAGAGCCTGACCGAGGCCGATCAGTGACGAAGCCTTGTTGCGGTAGAAACCCGTGGGGCGGATGAGTTCTTCGAGTTCGGTCCGATCCGCACCCGCGTAGTCGGCGGCCGTACGGTATCGCGCGAACAGGGCGGGTGTGGTCAGGTTGACCCGTTTGTCCGTGCTCTGGGCCGACAGAATGGTGGCGACCGCCAATTCCAGCGGATCGGTGAAATCGAGTTCGCAATAGACATGTGGGAACGCCTGCGCCAGTGTGCGATTCATCCGGCGGGCACGTCGAACAAGCCCGAGATGGGTCTCGCTGTCCCACTTCTGTCCGGGGCTGGCTCCCTGCTTCGGAGCACCGGTCCTTTTCACCGCCGTCACCCTGACAGGGTAGCGGCGCAGCGGATGGCAATTCGTGATCCCGCTGAGACCTTGCCCGTGTTTACTTCGTCGTGTGTCCTGGTTGCTCGCAGCGTCCATCCCTGGGTTGCTCATGTTGGCAACCTTCGGACTGGAGAAGCTCGAGTCCGCGATCGTCGAGGACAACACCGATGACGAGGTAGCCGAGTTGATCGAGCGGGCCGTGCCCGCGCCACGGACCGAGCCCATCCGGGTCGCCCGGGTGGGCTCCGTCAGCCTCGACGACGAGCCCGGCTTACCCACGCGGCTTTGCCAGCAGGCGATGGCGAATCCGCAGTTTCAGCCGACTCGCCATGCCAATCGTGTGTAGCGTTGGCTAGTCGCGCAGTGCCTTACCTCTAGACTTGTGACGCTAACCGTGTAGAGGCTGGTCGGCGCGCATCAGACCATTCAAGAGGTAAGAGGGGCAACGTGGACGAGATCCTGGCGAGGGCCGGAATCTTCCAAGGAGTCGAACCCAGCGCGGTTTCGGCGCTGACCAAGCAGTTGCAGCCCGTGGATTTCCCGCGTGGACACACCGTGTTCGCCGAAGGTGAGCCCGGCGATCGGCTGTACATCATCATCTCCGGCAAGGTGAAGATCGGCCGCCGATCACCGGACGGTCGCGAGAATCTGCTGACCATCATGGGCCCGTCGGACATGTTCGGCGAGCTGTCGATCTTCGACCCGGGTCCCCGGACGTCGAGCGCCACCACCATCACCGAGGTACGCGCCGTCTCGATGGACCGGGAGGCGCTGCGGGCCTGGATCGCCGACCGCCCCGAGATCGCCGAGCAGCTGCTGCGGGTGCTGGCCCGTCGCCTGCGTCGCACCAACAACAACCTCGCCGACCTGATCTTCACCGACGTGCCCGGGCGGGTCGCCAAGCAGCTGCTGCAGCTGGCCCAGCGGTTCGGCACCCAGGAGGGTGGCGCGCTGCGCGTCACGCACGACCTCACGCAGGAGGAGATCGCCCAGCTCGTCGGCGCTTCCCGTGAGACGGTCAACAAGGCGCTGGCCGACTTCGCGCACCGCGGCTGGATCCGCCTGGAGGGCAAGAGTGTGCTCATCAGCGACAGCGAGCGGCTGGCCAGGCGCGCCCGCTAGCGATTGCTCGAACGTGCACTCAGGGTCGTGGATCTTCGTGATCGGTGACCCTGAGTGCATTTTCAGCGAATATCAGGCGCGCAGATAATCCAGCTGCGCTTGGACCGACCATTCGGCGGCCTCCCACAGCTTCTCGTCGACGTCGGTGTAGACGTGCTCCACGATCTGGCGGGCCGAGGCCTCCTCCCCGAGTTCACCGAGTGCTCCGCGCACCTGGTCGAGACGGTCGTGCCGATGCGCCAGGTACATGGCGGTGACCTCTTCGATGTCGCCGAGGTCCGGTCCATGGCCGGGCAGCACAGTGCGCCGGCCCAGGCCGTGCAGCCGACGCAGTGACTCCAGATAATCCCGCAGGCTGCCATCCTCTTTGTCGATGACCGTTGTGCCGCGGCCCAATACGGTGTCGGCGGTCAACACGGCATCGTCGAGCAGGAAGGACAGTGAATCGGCCGTGTGCCCGGGGGTGGCCAGGACTGTGATCCGCAACCCGGCGGCATCGATCACCTCACCGTCGGTCAGCGGTCCGCCGAGCCCGCGCAGGAATCCGCTGCCCACCGAGCGCACCACAGCGCCGGTCCAGTCGACGATCTTGTCGATCCCGTCGGTGTGGTCGGCGTGGCGATGGCTGATCAGCACCAGCGTGATCTTGCCCAGCGCCGCCAGCCGCTCCAGGTGTTCATCGTCGTCAGGACCGGGATCGATCACAACCAGTTCGTCACTGCCCGGCCCCTGCAGGACCCAGGTGTTGGTGCCCTCGAGGGTCATGATGCCGGGGTTGTCGCACAACAGCACCGATGCCGTATCGGTCACCGGCCGCAGCCGGCCGTAGGCGGGATGTTCGAGCGAGGTCACAGGTGCCACGGTGGGACTCCCCCTCCCGTCAGCCGACCTCGACGATGAGCTCGACTTCCACCGGTGCGTCCAGCGGCAGTTCCGCGACGCCGACGGCCGAGCGGGCATGGGAGCCGGCGTCGCCGAACACCTCGCCGAACAGCTCCGACGCCCCGTTGACGACGCCGGGCTGGCCGGTGAATCCCGGTGCGGACGCGACGAAACCCACCACCTTGACCACACGTGTCACCGAGTCGATTCCGACCAGCGAGTTGACCGCGGCCAAGGCGTTCAGCGCGCAGATGCGCGCCAGTTCCTTGGCCTGCTCCGGCGCCACCGCGGCACCGACCTTGCCGGCCTGCGGCAGTTGGCCGTTGACCATGGGCAGCTGCCCGGAGGTGTAGACCAGGTTGCCGGTCTGGACGGCGGGCACGTAGGCCGCCAGCGGCGCGACGACGTCGGGCAGGGTCAGGCCCAGCTCGGCGAGCCGGTCCGTCGTACTCACTTCGGCCGCTTCAGGTAGGCGACGTGCTGCTCGCCGGTGGGGCCGGGCAGCACCGACACCAATTCCCAGCCGTCAGCGCCCCATTGATCGAGAATCTGCTTGGTGGCGTGGGTGAGCAGTGGCACAGTGGCGTACTCCCAGGTGGTCGGTTCGCTCATGGGCCTGAGCTTAGACCCGAGCCGGTTGGCTAGCATGCACCCATGGCGACCACAGCAACAGCCGGCAGCGCCGTCGGCTGGCCCGCACGGTTGGCGAAAGCCCGCCTGCATTTCGTGACCGGTAAGGGTGGGACTGGCAAATCGACGGTGGCGGCAGCCCTGGCGCTGACGCTGGCGGCCGGTGGCCGCAAGGTGCTGTTGGTGGAAGTCGAAGGGCGCCAAGGCATTGCGCAGCTCTTCGATGTGCCGCCGCTACCCTACAAGGAAGTCAAGATCGCCACCGCCGAGCGTGGCGGTCAGGTGAACGCATTGGCCATCGACATCGAGGCCGCGTTCATGGAGTACTTGGACATGTTCTACAACCTGGGGTTGGCGGGCCGCGCAATGCGGCGCATCGGTGCGGTGGAGTTCGCCACGACCATCGCCCCGGGGCTGCGCGATGTGCTGCTCACCGGAAAGATCAAGGAGTCGGTGATCCGCTCCAACAAGACCAAGCACCAGGTGTACGACGCGGTCGTCGTGGATTCACCGCCGACGGGCCGGATCGCTCGATTCCTCGACGTCACCAAGGCGGTGTCGGACCTGGCCAAGGGCGGCCCGGTGCACTCCCAGGCCG
>CAMFLL010000351.1 GCA_945957405.1 uncultured Mycolicibacterium sp.
AGACGACGAACATGTCTTCCTTCGACCACTGCGGTGCGGCGATGCGGGCGGCGGCGGCGTGCGCCATGTAGGTGAGGTGATCGGAGCCCTCGGGGACTTCCTTGGGGATCATGCCGCTGACCTTCTGGGTCTTGAACACCGTGCCGGGGTTGAGGTCGAAGTGCGGGAACTCCGGTTCGGTGCACCCCAGGCATGGCATACCGGCGCGCGTCTTGGATGACTGGCGGTTCCACAGGATCCGGTTGCACGGCGAATGCGTCATCGGGCCACGGCAACCGAATTCGTAGAACAGGCAACCGGTTCGGGTGCCTTCACCGAATGACATCGTCGACTGCTTGTACTCGAAGAACTGCACGCGGGTGCAGCCCGTCTGGGTGAAGGTCTTGAAGAACGTCTCGGGGCGGTGCAGTTCGTCGAGCGTGATGTCGCCGGCCCGGCCCGTCGCGAGCGCGACGAGGATCTGGGTGATCCAGTCGGGGTGGGCGGGGCAGCCGGGGATGTTGATCACCGGCAGGCCCATCTTGGAACGGAAGTCGGGTCCGAGGAACCCGCCCTTGTCCCGCTTGTGGAACTGCAGTCCGGTCGACGCCGACGGGTTGGGCTCCATCGCCGGGATACCGCCGAAGCATGCGCAGTCACCGATCGCGACGACGATCTGCGCGGCTTCGGCGAGGTCGGTGACCCAGTCCTTCATGGGCCGGTCGGCGAAGATGTCCATCCGTCCCGTGCCGTTCGGCGCTTCGATCACCGAGCCCTCGAAGACGAAGATGTCCAGCGGCCGGTCGCCGTTGGCGCAGTCCCAGAACACTTTCTGCGCATTCTGACCCAATTCGAGGCCCAGGGACGGATGCCATAACAGGTCGAGACCGAAATCGACGATCAAATCGACGACATTCGGCTCTTCGGCATTGAGAAATGACATGGTATTTCCACTGCACGCCCCGCCCTGAAACCAAAGAACAGAAGCCATCAGATCTCCTCTCGGAAATGGCGGCCCAGGGCTGGATAAGGGTGAGCCGCTTTTATCGGTGGTGGGCTGGAATCGAATTTCGCGAAATCTATTTCGGAAGTTGCCTGCCGAATGCGCGCGCCACATGCACGAGGAATCCGAGGCCACGGTTGATGTCGGTGTCCTTGCTGACCCGCCACAGTCCGAACAGCCCCTTCGGACCACCGGGGTCCGCCGCCGCGGCGGTCTTACCCTCGACCAGGGCCTGCCCCAGTTCGGCGAGTACGTCGGCGGCTTGGGGGTCCACCAATGGTGAGTGCAGCAGCTTGTCGAGCGTCGGGGTCGCGGCCACCAGAGCGGAGGTCAGCGACGTCAGGCTGGCGACCAACGCGTGCACATCGATCGCTCCCAGATCAGCTTTGACCTGGTCGAATCCGGGCAGGCCGGCCGACAGCGAGGCCGCGGGCCCGCGCAGTTCGCCGACCGCCGAGGACAGCGACTCGCTGATCTCGTCACCGCGACGGACCAGGCCGTCCAGGCCGGTGACCAGGATGGCCAGCAGGTCGGCATGGTCAAGCAGGCTGTTCAGCGACGCGGCGACGGCGGGATCTTCGAGTCGATCCCGCAACTGATCGGCCGGCGACGCAGCGACAAGCTGACCGTTTGCCACCATGTGACCTCCTGTGTCGAATTCGGGCGGGCTGGCCCGGGGCTGGGACGGTGTGGTCTCGATCACAAACTAGCGGGCGCCGACGGGCCTGCCTATCGCTTTCACGCAGGACCTGTCAGGATTGCGAAGACTTGAGCGCGCTGGCGCGCGGGCGACTGCCGGGAGTCTTGCATGATTACCACGGATTATTTAGTGAAAACCTCACCTTCGCACCCGCTGCGACCAGCGCAAGTAGGGCGTTGCCGGTGTCGCGGCTGACCCGGCTCGGGTACATCGATGTCCGGCGCACCAGCAACCCGGTGCGGCGCAAAGTCCGGTCTCGTGGTGTCCCGCCCGCGCTGGCCGGCAACGAGATCTTCTACACCGAGAACCCTCCTGAGGCGGCCCGGCTGATCGCCAAGGCGCTGGCACCGATGACCCTGCACGTCGGCCAGGAGGAGGCCAAGGGGTTTGCTGCGACCATGCACGGGATCCGGCTTCGCAACGTCAGCATGCTCTATCTGGACCTTCATGTCGCGGCGACGATCGACATCCCGGCCCTGGGTCAGTACTTCGCCGTGCACATGCCGATGAACGGTCGCGCGCTGGTCGATCACCGCCGCCGGAGCTTCGAGGCCAACACACTGCGCGCCATCGTCACATCGCCGGGCGGACCATTGCGGATCCGGTTCGACCACGACTCGCCACAACTGCTGATCCGTATCGAAGAGCGGGCGATGGCCGCTCATCTCACCCGACTGCTGGGCCGCAGCCTGAACCGGCCACTGGAATTCGACCCCGAGTTCGATCTGGCGACCGAGGCCGCGATGCGCTGGCACACCGCGGTCCAGTTGATCCACAGCGAGGTCTTCCACACCGGTTCACTGATCCAGCGCGGGCAGGGTATCGGCGCCATCGAAGAACTGGTGATGAGCAGCCTGCTTCATCTGCAGCCGTCGAACTATCACGACGAATTCCTGCAGCCACCCCAGCCGGATCAGCGCCGAGCCGTGGTCCAGAACGCGATGAACCACATCGACGACCACCTCGCCGAGCGCATCACGATGGACGGCATCGCCAAGGCCGTGCACATGAGTGTGCGGTCCATCCAGCAGGGCTTCCGTGAAGAACTCGGCATGACGCCGATGACCTTCGTCCGCGAGCGCCGACTCGAACGCGTCCACGAAGAACTCACCGACGCAATCCCCTCCGACGGTGTCACGGTGACCGCGGTGGCCGAGCGGTGGGGCTTCCACCACTTGGGCAGTTTCGCGGTGGAGTACCGCAAACGCTGGGGTGAAGCGCCGTCAGACACCTTGCGGCGCTAAGCCATCCGCGTCGGTCATGCCAGCGGCGGCGTCCGCCCGGGCGTGGTGCGCCGGGTGCCGGTCGCTTCGAATGCGGCCGCCACTTGCAGCAGCGCCGTGTCGTCGTAGGCACGCCCGGCGAAGGTGAGCCCCACCGGCATGCCGATATCGGCCATGGTGCCCATCGGCACCGTCACCGTCGGGATGCCCAGGTGTCGGGGCACCAGATTTCCGTTGGCCACCCACACCCCGTTGCGCCAGCCGAGGTCCGCCGACGCCGGCGTCACGTCCATATCGGCCGGCCCGACATCGGCCACGGTGGGAAACATCACCGCGTCGAGCCCGAGCCCGTCCATCCAGTCCTCGAGGTCGATGCGACGCGTCTCTTCGAGGCCGCGCAGACCGTCCTCGACCCCCGGAATCTCCACGAAGCTCTCGATGGGGTGCTCGCGGATGAAGGCCGGGTAGGAGGTGATGTCGTCGCCGAATCCCTCGGCGCGGTCCGGCAGGGCACCCTCGGGATGTACCCAGATCAGGGATCCGTCCACATCGGCCAACCGGTTCAGTTTCGGGTCGTCGTTGGCGCGCAGGAAGTCGTCCCACGACCACGCCGACAGGTCCAGGATCTCGCGATCGAGGAACTCGCGACTGATGAGGCCACGGGTCCGGATCGTCGGGGCGCCCGGGCGATCCCCTTCGTAATTGGTGACCACCGGGAAGTCGACCAGCACCACCTCGGCGCCCGCGGCCTCCAGGTCGGCTGTGGCGGCCCGGAACAACTCCATCACCGACTCCCGGGTCTCGACACGCTGCCCGGTCGCGCCGCCGATCCCGGGCGAGTCGCCGGTGCCCGCCTCCGGATCGGCGTTCACATACATCCTCGGAACACCGAACCTCTTGCCTGCCAATGTCGTTCGCGCTGCAGCCAGGTCGGCCGGGGCCAGGGCCGGATAGGCCGCGGGGCGGACCTGCGATGCCTTCGGGATGTCCACCCAGGTCTGCATGCGCCAGAAATCGCCGCGGGTGTCCCCGTCGTCACCGACCACGACGTCGAGCACCTCGAGAAGATCGGCCATGGTGCGCGTGTGCGGGACCACCACGTCCATGGTTGGCACCAGGGGCCAGTTACCACGCACCGAGATCACGCCACGCGACGGTGTGTAGGCACACAGGGCGTTGTTGGTGGCGGGTGCGCGTCCGCTCGACCACGTCTCCTCGCCCAGCCCGAAGGCGGCGAAACTCGCCGCGGTCGCCGTTCCCGACCCGTTCGACGAACCCGAGCCGAACGCGGAGGTGAGGTATTCCCCGTTGTAGGGGCTCTCGGCACGGCCGTACACGCCGCGCTGCATCCCGCCGTTGGCCATCGGCGGCATGTTGGTCAGGCCGATCAGGATCGCACCGCCGGCCCGGAGCCGCTCGATCGCGAACGCGTCGCGCTGCGCCACGAGGTGTTCGAAGGCATGCGAGCCGGCCGCCGCGGTCAGCCCCTTGGCGAGGTAGCTGTCCTTGGCCGTGTACGGGATACCGTCGAGTGGGCCGAGGGTCTGCGAGCGCGACCGTCGCAGGTCCGACGCCCTGGCCTCCGCAACGGCATCGGGGTTCATCACTACCATCGCATTGAGCCGGGGACCGTTGCGGTCGTAGGCATCGATGCGCGCCAGGTAGTTCTCGACCAGCTCCTCGCTGGTCACGGCGCCCTCTTCGAGAGCGCGCCGCAGCTGCGGTATCCCAGCCTCGACGACATCAAAACGGCTCACCGGGCAACCGTCCTCTCCGGGTTCACGCGAGCACGTTACCGCGCTGCGGGCCGCCCGGAGGTCATGATGCCCGGCGCACCGAACTGACCTGGCGCCAACCGAGATCGGGCTGCGTCACCAAATGCGTGATGAGCAGCTCGGTCGACATCGTCGGCGTGGTCTGGCTGACCACATGCCAGGGGCGGTTGATCGGGGTCCCCGGCACCGGCAGCTCCACCAGGGCGCCGGTGTCGAGTTCCCGCTGCACGGCCTGCCGCGAGACCAAGGTGACGCCGAGGCCCGCCATTGCCGCGGACACCACCGCACCGTGCGACCCGAGCACCAGTTGCGGTGGCACGACGTCGAGTTCGTCCAGCAGCGTCATCAGCGTGGACCTGGTGCCCGATCCCGTTTCGCGCATCAGCCACGTCGCGGTCGCCGGCGCGAACTCGTCGGCGAGCGCGGGCGGTCCGACGACGATCAACGTGTTCGGACTGACCGCGCGCACCCGCACCTTCTTGCGCAGCTCCTCAGGTGGTCGCCCGGCCACCACCAGATCCACCTCGTGCCGGGCGAGCATGGGCCACACCGAACTTCGCGAGGCCACCTCGAGGTGCAGGACCACGCCGGGGTGCTGTGCGCGAAACGAAGCCAGGGCGGCGGGGATGAGCAGCTCACCGGCCGACGTCACCGCCGCCAGCCGGACCGAGCCGTTCTCCGGGTCGGCTTCGCCGCGGGCGGCCAGAATCGCCTCGTCGTGCAGACCGAGGATGCGGCGGGCGTACTCGACGTAGCGCTGGCCCGCCGGGGTCAGCCGCACTCCCCTGCCGTGGCGGTCGACGAGGGTGATCCCGATGTCCTGGCTCAACGCGCGCAACGCCGAGGAGATCGACGATTCGGTGACCACCAACCGCTCCGCGGCACCGCGCACCGAACCCGTGTCGGCCAGTTCGACGAGTGCGCGCAGCCGGGCATTGGTGGTCACGTGTTCTCCCTGCCCCTCTCCCGGCCGGTCTCCCGGCCAGTCTCGCTGGGCCCCGCCTCGAAGACGCGGCTGGCCAACAGATCTACCGCCTCGATGGTCGTCAGTGCGTCAAGCCCCACCGGCGCGTCGGCCGCCAGTAACCGCCGCGCGTGCCGCAGCCTCGCCCGCTCGAGCGCGTTGCGCACGCTGCGGGCGTTCGCGAACCACGGCTGCTCGCGACGCAGGTGCAGATAGTCGTGCAACACCACGCGGGCCTCATCGGAGAACCCGTAGCCGAGTCCCGCGACCATCAGCGAGGCGATGTCCTCGAGCTCACCGACGGTGTAGTCGGGGAACGTGATGTGGTGCGCGATACGGCTCTGCATCCCGGGGTTGGCGGAGAAGAACAGGTCCATCTTGTCGGCATAGCCCGCGAGGATCACCACGAGATCGTCGCGGTTGTTCTCCATGACCTGCAGGAGGATCTCGATGGACTCGGCACCGTAATCGCGTTCGTTCTCCACCTTGTAGAGGTAGTAGGCCTCATCGATGAAGAGCACGCCGCCCATGGCCCGTTTGATGACGTCCTTGGTCTTGGGTGCGGTGTGGCCGACGTACTCGCCCACCAGGTCGTCACGGGTGACGCTGACCAGATGACCGCGACGCAGGTAGCCGAGCCGGTGCAGCAGGTCGGCCATCCGCATCGCCACCGTGGTCTTCCCGGTGCCCGGGTTACCCGTGAAGCACATGTGCAGCGTCGGTTGCGGCGCCTCGACCCCGAACTGTGCCCGCATCCGGTCGACCAGCAGCAGCGCGGCGATCTCGGCGATCCGGGTCTTGACCGGCTCGAGGCCGACGAGCTCCAGATCGAGTGCCCCGAGGACCTCGTCGACGCCCGATTCGGCCCGCGCGGCGGCCAGATCGACCAGCGCGGTCGGCGGCAACAGTTCGGGCCCCTGGTCGAGTTCGGGTTCCAGCCCAGGTCCCGCCGGAGCGGAGCCTGGCCTGAATCCGAACGCGGTGCCGGTCACGCTGAGCCGTACCTCTCCCCGGACGGCCGTTCGGTGGCATAGGAATGCGTGGTGTACCCGATCCGGCGGTCGGACCGCTCGGCCCGGTCGAGCCGGAAGCCGGGTTCTGAGGCCGGGCGGTTGACGATGAATGACAGTGCGGTGGTCTGCCGGCCCAGGCTGGCGTCGTAGGCGTTGAGCCGGACATAGCTGTTCGGGTTGGCCGCCCGGCAGGCGTTCACTTCGAGCAGGACTCCGGCGGCGTCCTTGAGGTCGAACATCGGCAGGCCCCACATTTCCCAGTACGTGTTGCGCGGGTGCGGGTCGTCGGTGAATTCGACCGACAGCGGCCAGTCGTTGCGCAGCGCGTAGTCGATCTGCGCGGTGATCTCGTCATCGGTGAAATCGGGCAGGTAAGAAAAGGTGCCCTGGGTGATGCGCATGTCGCGCTCCTTTGCTTGATTGTCACGCTCCGGCACGGCCGGCTCCGCCGACCGCATCGTCGCGCTCCTAGATGCTGGTCGGCGTCGCGACGACGTCGGGGGTGTCGGTGGATTCGTAGTTGAAGGTGATGTCACCCCAGGTGGCCAGCGCGGTGTCCAGCGCCCGGTTGCTCGACGCGGCCTTCTTGAGGATCTCGGGACCTTCCTGGTAGTAGTCGCGACCTTCGTTGCGCGCCTTGATCATCGCCTCGAGGGCGACCCGGTTGGCCTCGGCGCCGGCCGCGATACCCATCGGATGGCCGATGGTGCCGCCGCCGAACTGCAGCACCACGTCCTCGCCGAGGTGGTGGATGAGCTGGTGCATCTGCCCGGCGTGGATGCCGCCCGAAGCCACCGGCATGACACCCGGCATCGACGCCCACTCCTGGTCGAAGTACAACCCCTTGACCGGGTCGGCCGCCACGCTGTTGAGGCGGAGCGTGTCGTAGAAACCCGCCGTGGTGTTGGGGTCGCCTTCGAGCTTGCCGACGACGGTGCCGGCATGGATGTGGTCCACTCCGGCCAGCCGCATCCACTTGGAGATCACGCGGAAGCTGACACCGTGGGTCTTCTGGCGCGTGTAGGTGCCGTGGCCGGCCCGGTGCAGGTGCAGGATGACGCCGTTGTCGCGGGCCCATTTGGCCATCGACTGAATGG
>CAMFLL010000352.1 GCA_945957405.1 uncultured Mycolicibacterium sp.
CCGCCATCCGCCGATTCTACAATTAGTCAACTAACTTACGGCGCAGGACACTAGGTTCGGCTGCTTTCGCGCCGAAAGAGTGCGGCGGCAGAAAAGACTTCGGTCAATGCTTCGGTCGCCACCTATGTCCCTGATCATGCAGCGGTATCACACTGACCCCATAGCCATGTGAATTGACCCTCGCGGGTCAGCGTGGGACGGGGGGTGCCGCGATGCGCGCTGCAACACGTTTCGGACTGGTCTTGAACGACAAGACCTGCGTCGGCCGCATCGGCGGGCTTGCGGTCGCACTGGGTGTCGGACTCGCCATCGCCACGGCTCCCGGGGTGGCATGGGCTGAGCCCACTGACGGTGCAAACCCCAGTTCGTCGGAGGATTCAGGTGCCGTCGGCAAGCCGGCCGACAAGCCACACCAGAACCATCGCAAAGCGCTCGCCACCAAACGATCTCTGTCTGCCGCCGATCGCGTGACGGACCCCATGGCACGAGCATCGAAGCGTGACGGCACCACCGCCAAGGCCGCGAAAGCAGATCGGCTGAACAGCCTGCCGACTCACATGACGTCCGGACGAACGACGCCGAAGAAGCCCAAGGATCCAGAGGGATCCCCTCTCGAGGCGGCCGCCTTCGCCCTCTCGCGGAACCGCAGACTGACCGAGGCGAAGGATCCCGCGGTCGACAACGCTCGTTCCTTGGCAACCGCCGCCGCCACACAGACCAACTCGGCACCCGTCGTGCTTTCCCAACCCACCGGTCGGCCCGACGCGGTGAGCGGGAGGGTCGCAGGAACGGTGCTTGCCTCCGACCCCGGCCCGCTCACGTACACCGTGGCCAGTGCCCCTAGTGGCGGAGCGGTCACCGTCGCTCGAGACACCGGCGCCTACGTCTACGCCCCGACTCAGGCAACCCGAGTCCTGGCCTATCCGACGTCGGCCATCGACACCGACACCTTCACTGTGGCAGTCAGCAACGGCCAGCAAACCACGAATACACCTGTCTCGGTGTACATTTCTCCCGCTCGGTACGAGAACCGAGCATCGATCGCGGTGGCCAACAAGCCTTCCGGTGTCGCTGTCGGCACCACCGGCACCACCGGCACCAGAATGTATGTCGCCAACACCGGCAGCGACTCCGTCTCGGTGATCGACACCGCGACCAACACATTGATCGACACCAACCCGAGCGCAAACGGTGTCAACAACATCTCGGTGGGCAACTCACCGGGTGCCGTCGCGGTCAATGGGAACCGGCTGTACGTCGCGAACAGCGGCGGAACGGTCTCGGTGATCAACACCGACACCAACACCCGCATCGACGCGAACCCGAGTCCGTTGTCGACGGACATCTCGGTAGGCAACTCGCCCTCCGCACTGGCGGCGAATGGTAACCGCCTCTACGTCGCCAACCGTGGCAGCGGGACGATCTCGGTCATCAACACCGACACCAACACCGTCATCGACACCAACCCGACCGCAATCGGAGTCAACAACATCACCGTTGGCTCCTCCCCCAGCGCACTTGCCGTCAACGGCAACAAGCTCTACGTCGCCAACACCGGCAGCGGCACCATCTCCGTCATCAACACCGACACCAACACCGTCATCGACACCAACCCGACCGCAATCGGAGTCAACAACATCACCGTTGGCTCCTCCCCCAGCGCACTTGCCGTCAACGGCAACAAGCTCTACGTCGCCAACACCGGCAGCGGCACCATCTCCGTCATCAACACCGACACATACACCCGCATCGACGCGGATCCAACATCGACGTCGATGGACATCCGGGTCGAGGCGTCGCCTAGCGCGGTGTCATTTAGCCCCGACGGCAGCCTGGCCTATGTTGCTCATGCAAATGACACCGTCACCGTCATCACCACGAAGGACAACAAGGTCTTCGCCACGATCAACGTGGACACGGCGGCGGAGAACGGCGGCCACGCTATCGCCGTCAGCCCCGACGGGACTCGGATCTATGTCACCGACGCCGTCGACCGTACCGTCAGGGTCATCGAACTAGGCCGATTGTCGAATTCGGCGCCCTTCTCGCCCGGCAGCACGGTACCGGGCGTGCCAGATCCGGTCACCGGGATGGTGACAGGACGAATCAACGTCCAAGACGCGGACCAGGATCGGTTGACGTATTCGCTGACTTCTCCGCCGGCCGGTGGGAGCGCCGTCACCATCGACCAGGAAACGGGAAGTTTCATCTACACACCGACTCAGGCCGCACGCGACCAAGCCAGTGCGACATCGGGTTTCGACTATGACACCTTCAGCGTGCTGGTCAGCGACGGTATCGCGTCGACTTCTACCTCGGTGCGAGTGTTGGTGGCACCGACGTCACCGCCGGACAGCCCGGCCGCCAGCACGTCGGTACAGGTAGGAAGCGGGCCGAGCGGCTCTGCGGTCAGCGGCGGCTTCACGTACGTCATCAACTACGACAGCAACAACGTCTCTGTGATCGACAACGCGACAAGACAAGTGGTGACGACACTGGATGTCGGCACGGGACCGCTCAGTGTGGCGGCCAACCCTTCGCGCAATCGTGTCTACGTCAGCAATTCGATGTCCAACACCATCTCGGTGATCGACACCTCCTCCAACACCGTCATCGACACCGTGCCGGTAATTGTGCTGCCGGGCTCCTTCTACAACGCGGAGATCTCCTACGACCCTGTCGAGTATCCCAATCGGGTCACCGAGGTCGCCGCAAGTTCAAACCGCCTGTACATCAACGGAACCGATGGCAGGACGACCGTGATCGACACCAGTATCGACCCACAAACCGGAAAAGACAGAAACACTGTCGTTCGTGTCGCCGACACGGGCACCTTCAACGATCTCGATGTCAGCGCAGACGGCACGAAACTCTACGGGACGAGCGCCGGCGGCCTGAGCGTGATCAATACGGCGACGATGACAGGCGTCGGCGTCACCGTGGGTCCTGTCTGGGATCACAACGTACAGCGATCCGAATCCACTACAGGTGTCGGCAATGTCGCGGTGAACTCCACAGGAACCCGTGCCTACGTCACCTATACCGCCATGGTGGTCGAACGCGGCGTGGGAGGTCAGAGCAGTGGCTATTTCATCAGTGACGCTCAAGGCCAGACCTGGATGGTGACGGGCAGCTACAGCGCGGTGTCCGTCATCGACACGAATCCGATGAGCGACACATACAACAAGGAGATCGCGCGGATCGTCGTGCCTCTGGGCGTGCAGGACGCCGCCGTCGGCGGTTCGGAGCTCTACGTCACAAGCAATGACGGCAGGTCCGTGACCGTCATCGACTCCGCGACGAACACTGTCACCGCAGTCATCACCACCGACGACACGGCGTCCGGATGGCGAGCCATCTACCTCCCCGACAACGAGTGGTATGCGTTCTATCCGATCGCCGCATACACCCGCTACGTCACCGTGGCGACCGATGGCACGGTCTATGTGACCGACTACACCGACGGCAAGCTGTACATCTCGCAGTTCGGCACCATCAACCTGTGATCAGCCGACGGCCACGCCTATCAGATGGCCGACCACATAAGTCGCGGCGATCGCCAGCCCACCGAAAAGCAGCTGCCGTCCGCCGCCGAGCAGCATGGACTTCCTGGTGAACCGTGCGGCGACGGCACCCGCGATCAACAGCCCGACACCGCCGCAGGCCAGGCCCGCCCACAGCGACTCGAAGCCAAGCAGATACGGGATCAGCGGGATGATGGCGCCGACGGCGAACATCACGAACGACGACGCGGCCGCCACCCTGGGTGATGGTTTTTCGGTCGGGTTCACGCCGAGTTCCTGCACGAGATGGAAGTTGACAGCCTGGGATTCGTCCTCGTGCAACTCTTCGGTGGCCTTGGTGGCGGTCTCGCGAGTCAGGCCGATCTTCTCGAACATCGCCACCAGTTCGGCCTTCTCGGCGTTGGGGTGAGCGCGGAACGCGCGCTTCTCTACCCGCACCTCGGAGTCGATCTGTTCGTTGGAGGTGGTCACCGAGGTGTACTCGCCCAGCGCCATCGAGAACGCCCCGGCGAGCAGCCCCGCCACGCCCGACAGCACGACGGTCTGCGCACTTGCGCTGGCGGCCACACCGGCGATCAACGCGGTGTTGCTGACCAACCCGTCCATGGCGCCGAATGTCGCGGCGCGTAGCCAGCCGCCGCTGACATCGGCGTGCTGGTGGTCGATCTCGTGCGGTAGGGCCTGCTCGCTCATGGCGCAATTGAACGCCAGCGATGTGACGGGCCCGAACTCAGGTTTGCCTGGGTTGCCAGAGTCACGTTTGCGGAACCGCGCCAAGGGCTACCGTCGGGTATGACCACCACCGCGGAGCATCTCCGGAACACCCTCGACGGCCGTTGGCGTGACGTGAAGAACAGGTTGCGGGCCGAATTGACCAATGAGGTCTTCCGGCCGCACTACACCCCCAACACGGTGATCGCCCGCACGAAGGTGGGCGAACAACTCAAGATCATGGCGGCCGCGGGCGCTGCCGAGGACGGCTTCAAGAAGGAACACGGCGGCAACGGTGACGTCGGCGCAGCCGTCACGCAGATCGAGATGCTGGCGATGTCGGACCTGTCGCTGATGGTCAAGGCCGGCGTGCAGTGGGGCCTGTTCGGCGGCGCCGTCGAGAACTTGGGCACTGAACGTCATCACCAGGCCTACGTGAAGAAAATCATCGACCTCGAACTGCTCGGCTGCTTCGCGATGACCGAGACCGGCCACGGCAGCGATGTGCAGTCCATCGAGACGACGGCCACCTACGATCCGGAGACCGAAGAGTTCATCATCGACTCCCCCACCCCGTCATCGCGTAAGGACTACATC
Source organism: uncultured Mycolicibacterium sp. (assembly GCA_945957405.1). Taxonomy (GTDB): domain Bacteria; phylum Actinomycetota; class Actinomycetes; order Mycobacteriales; family Mycobacteriaceae; genus Mycobacterium. Next base: position 4,833 of record CAMFLL010000352.1, read on the forward strand.
GGTGGTGCTGCCCAAACTGCCCGGGTGGCAGCCGTTTTCGCGCAGTTGATCACGCCCGACGGCGAGAATCACGGCGTGCACTGCCTGGTCGTGCCCATCCGCGACGACGACGGTAACGACCTGCCGGGCGTGACCACGTCCGACTGTCACTACAAGGGTGGCCTGCCCGGCGTGGACAACGGGCGCATCATGTTCGACCACGTCCGGGTGCCGCGGGAGAACCTGCTGAACAAGTACGCCGACGTCGCCGCCGACGGCACCTACTCGTCACCGATCGAGAACCCGAACCGGCGCTTCTTCACGATGCTGGGCACCTTGATCCGGGGTCGGGTCACGGTGGGCGGTAGCGCGGCAGCCGCCGCTCGGGTCGCCCTGGACATCGCGACGCGATATGCGTTGGAACGCAAGCAGTTCAGTGCGCCCGACAGCGACGACGAGGTGGTCATCATGGACTACCTGGTGCACCAGCGGCGGCTGTTCCCGTTGATCGCCCGCTCCTACGCCCTGCAGTTCGCCCAGAACGAGCTGGTGGCCAAGACCCACGAGTTGCAGACCTCCGATGACCCCGACGCCGAGGAACAGCGTGAGCTGGAATCCCGCGCGGCGGGCCTCAAAGCCGCCAACACCTGGCACGCCACCCGGGCCATCCAGGAATGCCGCGAGGCGTGCGGTGGCGCCGGCTACCTGGCCGAGAACCGGCTGATCGCGCTGAAGGCCGATACCGACGTCTTCACCACGTTCGAGGGCGACAACCACGTGCTGACCCAGCTGGTGGCCAAGGAGCTCCTGACCGCCTACGCCGACGACGTCAAGGGCATGAGCCCTGCGCAGTGGGTGCGCTTCGCCGCGAACTTCGCCGGTGAGCGGGTCATGAAGCGCACGGCCGCCGAGACGATCATGCAGACCATCCTCGACACCCGGCAGGACAACGAAGAGGAAGGCAGCCTGTTCAACCGCGGTACGCAGGTCAAGATGTTCGAGGACCGCGAGGAGTACATGCTGGCCTCCGTTGCGCGCCGACTACAGGGCAAGTCCAAGGAGATGAGTGCATTCGACGCGTTCAACTCCGTCCAGGACCACGTGCTGCACGCCGCGACCGCCCATATCGATCGGGTGGTGCTGGAGGCGTTCGTCGCGGGTATCGACGCCTGTGAGTCCGCTTCCGTTGAAGGCCAGGAGGCGCGCAAGATCCTGAACCTGGTGTGCGACCTGTACGCGTTGACCGTCATCGAGGACGACAAGGCCTGGTTCATCGAGCACAGGTTCCTCTCGACCGAGCGCGCCAAGGCCGTCACCCGGGCCATCAATGACCGCTGTAAGCGACTGCGGCCCCACGCCGAGCTGCTGGTCGAGGGCTTCGGCATCCCAGAGCAGCTGCGGTACGCAGAGATGCTGCACCCGGAGAAGTTGTAGGCCGACAACGGTGGTCACAACCGTCACTTGCGTACCGCGGGAGTTTGAGGGTTGGGTGTGCCCAGCTCAGCGCGACAAGTCGCGACACCGACGACAAGCTGCGCGGTTCCCACCGGTCCTGGTTGTCGCGGTTGTCGCGGGTTGTCGCTGATAGGTGGGCACGCGGGACTGCCGCGCGGCAGCGGTGCGCATGTGAAGGATGTGACTGCCGCCCGCGTTGACCAGGCGATTCTTAGTGGACGGCCCCGGTAGGCTAAAGTCTTCATTCGGCTAATCCCCTGTAGCTCAATTGGCAGAGCTCCCGACTGTTAATCGGGCGGTTGATGGTTCGAGTCCATCCGGGGGAGCCAGGTCTCCTCAACTCAGGTAGCGGACTACTGCTGCTCGGCTGATGCGATCCCCTGACGATCGGGGGATGACAGAGCTTGCCCACTCGACAGCGACCCTCGATCGCTCGCATTCGACGGTTCATGGCTTGCTCGTGTCCTATCAGAGTGTTCTGGATGCGGTGGACGGCCTCAGGCCGCTGCCGATGGTGCTTCGCAGGCATGCCGGCATGTGGCGTCATCGCCCGTGCCCCAAGTGGCTGTTGCGTTTCTTCGTGGTGCACCACATCGACCGGTCGTTGGAAAGACTGAGCCGTCGGTACAGCGCCCGAGCCGCCCTGGGGCTGGCCACTGCGACTGAGGTCGTGGACCGCGACGCCGTCGACGAATTCAGAAAATCGCTGCCGCCTTCACGGCAGAAGGTGTTCATCGCGTTGCTGATCGTGGCCGTCATCGTGCTGTGCCGGCCGATCATCAATGTGCTGGTGCCGGTGATCATCCGGGCCACTCGAGCCGGTACGCCGAGCTCAGATATCCGCCAGCACACGCTCGAAGCATTGGAGAAAGTGGGTTCGGCGTTCACCGCGAACTTCGCGTCGATCAACGACGCCTTTGAATCGGTCGTCGCCGGCGGGCCGATGTTGTGTGGCTTCGTGGTGCTGAGCATTGCGTTGGCGACCTATGTGGTACTGCGGCCATTCGTACCCGCGTTCAGATTCAAACGCCTGTTGTTCAACCTCGCACCCGAGGTCGAGCGGTGGCAGACGGTCAGCATCGGCTGGAGCGTGCCGCAGTCCGGTGGCGTGTACGAGCGCGAGCGCCGCCTGTTCCACGAACTCGGCGTTCGACCGCCGGGAGAGGTGCCGGTCGACCTCGCGGTCTCGATGCTGGCGATGGCATTGCCGCTGACATTCGCCGCCCACGCCATTCGACTGGCCATTGTCCTGCCAGATGGTGTCAAACCCGGCCTGATCATCGGGACCTGCACGCTGCTCGCCGTGCTGGCCCGGCTCACGTTTCTGCTCCGCATCTACCACTGCCGTCGACTCGGCATCGCGGAGACGTACAGGCCGTACGACGTCTGCGTTCGCGGCGCGATGGCCCGGATGGAAGATCCGTTCGGATTGCGGTTGGTTGTCTGGCTTCTGACGTGTTTGACATTGGTCGGATC
>CAMFLL010000353.1 GCA_945957405.1 uncultured Mycolicibacterium sp.
GGCCGGCACCGGCGCGTGCACGCCCTTGGCATCGATCAACTGCCGCGTACCCAGCACGCCGCGCCGGCCGATCAGCCTGGCGGTCGACTCGGCGCACAGCACACCGCCTCCCGGGGCGGCACTCTCGATCCGCTGGGCGAGTCCGACCGGATGCCCCACCGCGGTGTAGCCACTGGCCCCGACGTCGCCGGCGATCACTTCACCCGAGTTGAGGCCCACCCGGACGGCCAGGTCGATCGCGTTGCGGGTGCGCACCTCCGCGGCGAGTCGGCGAGCCGCGGTCTGGATCTCCAGCGCGGCGAGACCGGCGCGGATCGCGTGATCTTCGAGCGCGATGGGTGCGCCGAACAGCGCCATCAGGCCGTCGCCGGTGAATTTGTCGACCGTGCCGCCGTAGCGTCCGATCACCACGGCGAACCGGTTGAACAACTCGTCCATGATCTCGCGCAGGCGCTCGGCATCGAGGGTCGCGGCCAGTTCCATCGACCCGACGACGTCGGCGAACAGCACCGTGATCTGTTTTCGTTCACCAGGCGTGGCGGTGCCGATGTTGACGCCGCAGTTGTCACAGAAGCGTGCGGCCGCGCGAAGTTCGTTCGCGCATGCCGGACACCGACGAATCACACGGTTGTCCGCAGGCCCCCCGGATCGACCCACCCGCATGACAGTAATCGTCGCGGGCCGCTTCGATCCCGGCTTTCACCAGGATCGACGCCGCGCTCAGTCGCGCACCGTGATCGGCCCGACATTCCAGATGTCGTCGCAGTATTCCTCGATGGCACGGTCCGACGAGAACTTGCCGCTGCGTGCGGTGTTCATGATCGACATCCGGCTCCAGGCGTCGTGATCGGCCCACGCAGCGCTCACCCGGTCCTGGCAGTCGATGTAGGACCGGTAGTCGGCGAGCACCAGGAACGGGTCGTCGTAGGTCAGCGAGTCGACCACCGGGCGGAACACCTCGGTGTCACCGTCGGAGAACCGGCCCTCGGCGATCAGGCCGAGCACCGCACGCAGTTCCTCGTCACGGTCGATGTGGTCGGCGGGACGGTAGCCCTGGGCCTTGATCGCCTCGACCTGGTCGACGTCGAGCCCGAACAGGAAGAAGTTCTCGGCGCCAACCTCCTCGCGCATCTCCACATTCGCGCCGTCCAGGGTGCCGATGGTCAACGCGCCGTTGATCATGAACTTCATGTTGCCGGTGCCCGAGGCTTCCTTGCCTGCGGTCGAGATCTGCTCCGACAGGTCGGCCGCCGGGTAGATCAGCGCGGCGTTCTGCACATTGAAATTGGGCACGAACGCGACCTTGAGGAAGCGATTGACCGCCGGGTCGTTGTTCACGGTGGCGCCGACGGCGTTGATCAGCTTGATGATCCGCTTCGCCATGAAGTAACCGGGGGCGGCCTTTCCGCCGAACACGTAAGCGCGCGGGGCGATCTCGAGGTCCGGGTTCTGCTTCAGCCGGTGGTAGGCGGTGATGATGTGCAGTGCGTTGAGGTGCTGGCGCTTGTATTCGTGGATTCGCTTGACCTGGATGTCGAACAGCCAGTCGGGATTGAGCTCGACATTCGTGGCGGCCTTGACGAATTCGGCGAGCCGGGCCTTGTTGGCACGCTTGACGGCGCGCCACTGGTACCGGAACTCGGCGTCGTCGGCCAGCGGCTCCAGCTCGCGCAGCCTGGTCAGGTCGGTCAGCCACCCGTCGCCGAGGCGGTCGTCGAGCAGCCGGCGCAGGCCCGGATTGGACAAGGCCAGGAAGCGCCGCGGCGTGACACCGTTGGTCTTGTTGCTGAAACGCTCGGGCCACAGCTCGTAGAAGTCTTTGAGGACACTGGCTTTGAGCAGCTCGGAGTGCAGCGCCGCGACGCCGTTCACGGCGTGGCTGCCGACGGTGGCCAGATGCGCCATCCGAACACTCTTACCGCCGTCCTCGCCGATCAGCGACATCCGGCGCAGGCGGTCCTCGTCGCCGGGGAAGCGGTCGCGGACCTCGTCGAGGAACCGGCGGTTGATCTCGTAGATGATCTCGAGGTGGCGGGGCAGCGACTCACCGAACATCGCCAGCGGCCATGTCTCCAGCGCCTCGGGCAGCAGCGTGTGGTTGGTGTAGCCGAAGGTCGCCACGGTGATGGCCCACGCCTCGTCCCACGCCACCTCACGCTCGTCGACCAGCAGGCGCATCAGCTCGGCCACACCGATCGACGGGTGGGTGTCGTTGAGCTGCAGGGCGAATCGCTGCGGCAGGTCATACACGGACAGATCGGCCAAATCATCCATGATGTGCAGCACATGCTGTAACGAGCACGACACGAAGAAATACTGCTGCAGCAGACGCAGGCGTTTACCGGCCTCGGGCTCGTCGTTGGGGTAGAGCACCTTGGTGACGGTCTCGGAGTTGACCTCGTCCTCGACGGCCTTGTAGTAGTCGCCGGTGTTGAAGGCCTCCAACGCGAACGACTTCACGGCCCGCGCGCTCCACAGGGTCAGCACATTGCAGGTGTTGACGCCGTAACCCTGGATCGGGGTGTCATAGGCGACGCCCTTGAGCATGCGACCCGGCACCCAGCGCACGCGGTCGGCGCCCGCCTCATCGGTGAAGTGCTCGGCGTAACCACCCCAGCGGACCAGGTAGTTCACATCGGGTTTGGCGATTTCCCAAGGGTTCCCGTTGTCCAGCCAGTTGTCGGTGGTCTCGACCTGCCAACCGTCGTGGATCTCCTGGTCGAAGATGCCGTACTCGTAGCGGATGCCGTAGCCGATCGCGGGTCGCTCGAGGGTGGCCAAGGAGTCCAGATAACAGGCCGCAAGCCGGCCGAGGCCGCCGTTGCCCAGCCCGGGCTCCTCTTCGCACGCGAGCACCTCGTCGAAGTCCTGCCCCAGCCCGGCCAGCGCGGTGCGTGCCGCATCTTCCATCTTCAGGTTGAGGATGTTGGCACCGAGCTGCGGGCCCATCAGGAACTCCGCCGACAGGTAGCACGTCACCTTCTTACCGAGATCCAGCGACGTCTGAGTGGAGGCCACCCGACGGTCCTGCATGCGATCGCGCACTGCCAGGGCGGTCGCACGGTAGTAGTGCTCTGGCCGCAGGGCCGCGGCCGGACGTCCGATCGAATAGCGCAGATGGTCGACGATCGCGCGACGCAGCGAGTCGGCGTCCATGCCGGTGCGGCTGTGGCCCCGGAGTTCGGCGGTCGGTGGGGTCTGCTCGAGATCGGTCATCCGTCACTCCATCGTCGTCGGCTTCGCGGGCCGTCAGCATCGCACTGCCACGTGCATGGCCTGCGACGCAGAGATGAACGGACGGTTCGGCTACACCGTGATGGTCGACGACTGCGATGCCATGGGGGAGAGATCGGTCCGCATCAGCTGCACGTTGTACGGGCCCCAGTAGGAGACGTTGTAGTACAGGTACTGCTCGTTGTCTTCGCCGAGTTTGTCGGTGCCCGACCACGGATGGATCATGGGCGCGTACATCCCGGTGTTCGAGCCGAGCGGGTTGTTCGCGATCAGCGTCGTCGGCTCCGACCAAACACCCTGCGGTGAATCGGACACCCGCATCACCACGTTGTTGCCACCGTCGGTGTAGAGCACCACGTACTTGCCGAGGTATTCGTTGTACTGCACCGACATCTCGCTGACGTTGCCGCCGGTCAGGCCGCCGACCACGATGCCGCCCAGGAAGTCGTTGATGGCCTTGGTGATCCGGCCGATGAAGCCGGTCGGTTGCGTCTTGTTGGTCGCCCCGATCACGGGCACCGCGGCCGACGGGTCGTCGGCCACCCAGCCCTGCTCGTCGCCGGCCCAGTACTCGTAGGCCGACAGATCCCTGATCTGGTCCTCGGGGACCCGGGCCACGTACGCCGAACCGCCACGACCCGAGGGAGTTCCGAACGAATAGACGTACTGCACACCGTTGGGATCGACGTCGGTCTCCGGGCCCTGCACGAACGCGCCCTGCTGGAAGTTGACATCACCGGGGACGTAGCGCGTGCTGGCGCGCAGCCAGCCGGACGAGCGCACCGTGTCGGGGTCGACCGTCCAGTGCTGCCCGCCGTCGGTGGAGTAAGCGATCGCCGACCAGTTGGTGGTCCACCGGCCCGGGGTGTCCCACGTACGCACGGACATCACGTTGGCGTACTGCGTGGTGTTGCCGTTCTCGTCCGTGACCGAGATGGCCGCGGTCGGGATGATGGTGGTGGTGGACCCGAACAGACCCAGGAAGCCGGGATCGCGGATGACCTGCGTGGCGCCGTACTCGTTCGACCACTCGTTGAGGTCGTAGTTCCCGCCGGGGCTGATGACCGCGTCCTGGATGGACAGGCCGTTGTTGAGATTGGTGTCGACGGTCCGCAGCAGCACGTTGCTGCGCCACACACCTGTCATGCCGGGTTGGTCGAAGGTGTCGCCGAACAGCATCAGCACGTGACCGGCGCCGTCATCCCACATGATGCCGAGGTCGGTGCCGTTGATGCCGTACGCGCCTGGCGTTCCCGCCGGCAGCTTGTCGGTGATTCCCGGGCCGGTCACCCACCCCAGGCCGGTCGTCTGACCGACGACGGGTTTCGCAGGCTGCGGGGTTTGCAGGTTGGGATCGACGACCAGCGCCGCGGCCGGCGTCACGTCGGCCACCGACTGCAATTGCGCGGTCGGGGTGAGAGTGCGCTCCCATTCCCGACGGGCCCACGCGACCAGGGCCAGCAGTGCCGGCGGCTGCGCAGGCGCGCCGGGGTTGGTGCCGGCCAGCGGCGCGACTCCGGCGGCCGCCAGGACGCTGGACATCAACGTCGGGACGGCTTTTTCGGCGCGGGCGACGGCCGGGGCCGGCGCCTCGGTTGTCACGGTGTCGGTGCGCAGCCGCCGCACAGTGTCGTCGACAGTCGCGGCGGCGTCGTCGATCTTCGCCTCAACATTCACGACGACCGATTTGGTGGCGGCCTTGGGCGTGAGATCGGGCAGAGCTGACACCGGTTCGGGCTTGATGTCAGCGGTCGCGTTGCGGCGCACGGCGGCTTGGGTGGCCGCGTCATCGAGGCGGTCACGCAGTGCGGTGCGCGGTTTCCTGGTCGTAGCGGCCGCGGTCTCCTCGAGGTCCGTGGCGTTCTCGGGCTTGGCGGACACCGGTGTGGTCGATCCGAGCTTGGGCCGCTTGAGCGCCTTGGCCTTACCTTCTTCGACGTTCTTACGGACACGGTCGGCGATCTTCGACAGCGGTCCGTCGGCGCGTTTGGCGGTGTCTTTCGCGGTGTCGGTGGGGCCGGCCTGCGCCGAGGTGTCCTTGTCACCGGCGGATCCGTCAGGGGCCGCCCACGCCACGCCGGTTCCCGTGGTGACCGCCGCTCCGATGCCCAGGGCAACCGCCAATGCGCCGATCCGACCAATACTTGCCGCTGCGCTCATTGCCGCCCTCGCCTGTGCTGTCCGCGCCCCGATTAACCGCCATGACTATATAGCCAGCAAATGATGGCACGGCATGTTTCATCTCGGACACGCCGCCTAACGGGTCGGTTGCGACACCATCACAGTGCGATACCGACCCCAATCTCAGTTAGCTCACCAGCATCTCTGATCACTAAAGTCACAGGAAATGTCCCGATCGCGAATCATCGGCGTGTTCGCGAGAGCCTTCCATGGGAGTCTGATGTCTGCCACCACGCGGCTGGCTGCACTGACGGCTGTCTGTGTACCTGTCGCGGGTCTCGTGATACCGCTGTCGGTGGCGCCCATGGCAAACGCCGACACGTGTCCGATCAGCACCGCGAGCGCACAGTCGCGCAGTGCCTCGCCGTCGATCCTGTCGCAGCTGCCGAACCTGCACCTACCGACCGGCCGCAAACCCACCGACGCTGACGAAGTGAGTCAGACGTGAACGTTCCGCTGCCCTTTGGCGTTGCGCAGGCCTGAGCAGTTGTAGCAGCCGACACAGCCGATGCAGTCGGTGCACCTGGCGCACCCGACGCAGGCGATGCAGCGCCGGCAGGCGAAACATCCGACGCAGGCAATGCATGTGACGAGCAGTAGCGACAGTGACGTGAATACGCTGCCCGCGATCGCGGCGCTGCTGACGGTGACTGCCGAGCCGGCGACGCCCGCACTGCTGACCGTCGCTGCCGAGCCGGCGACCGCGGCGCTGGCCGCTGTGGCCACCGAACCGGCGACCGCGACGCTGCCGTGTGTCGCCTGGGATGCGACGACGGCCGAGGACTCTGCACGTTTCATCACGCCAGCATGACAGCGATGGGCGTCAGTCGGCGCCTTTCCCGTTGTCCACGCGGTACACCGCGCCGTGAACGGCCTTCGCGTCATCACTGGCCAGGAAGGCGATGGTCTTCGCGACATCGAGCGGATCCATCATTCCGCGCGGTGCGGCGATCCGCAGGATCAGGTTCCAGTCCGCCTCCTCGGGCGCGGCGAACTCGGTGACCTGCGGGGTGAGCATCCCGCCGGGGCACACCACATTGATGCGGACCTGTTCATGGGTGTATTCGACGGCCAGCGCACGGGTGAGACCGACGATGCCGTGCTTGGCCGCGCAGTACCCCGACGAGTAGACCTCACCCTCGACACCGGCCACCGACGACACGTTCACGATATTGCCGCCGACCTCCAGCAGATGCGGCAGCGCTGCCCGGCACAGCTGGAACGGTCCGGTGAGGTTGACCGCGAGGTCACGGTCCCAGTCCTCGTCGGTCATGGCCAGCGTGCGCCGCATCTGATGGAACCCGGCGGCATTGACCAAGATGTCGAGGCGGCCGAACTCGCTGACGCACTGCTCGATGGCCTGCCTGCACGCCGCAGGCTGGGCGATGTCCACCGACGCGTACCTACCGCCGGGGACATCGGCGAACACGTCCGCCATCCGCCCGGTGTCGCGGGCGATCCCGAACACCGTGGCCCCACGCTCGGCGAACAGTCGCGCCGTCGCCGCGCCGAGTCCGGATGAAACACCGGTCACCAGGGCCACTTTGCCGCTGAGTTGAGTCATGCGTTGACCTTCTCATGCGGAGTGTTGCCCTCAGATCCGGGCTTTCGGTTGCGCCGGCGGGATGGCGGCGAGCAGTTCGCGCGTGTACTCCTGGCCTGGATCGGCGAACAGGCGCTCGGCAGGTCCGTACTCGACCGTCTTGCCTGCCCGCATCACCAGAACGTCGTGGCACATGCGTTGCACCACCGCCAGGTCGTGCGCGATGAACAGATACGTCAGGCCGAGATCGCGTTGCAGGTCGGTGAGCAGGTCGAGCACCCGCGCCTGCACCGAGACATCCAGCGATGCCGTCGACTCGTCGAGGATCAACAGCTCCGGATCGACGGCCAGGGCGCGCGCGATGCTGACCCGCTGCCGTTGGCCGCCGGAGAGCTCGTGCGGATAACGCGAGGCGAATTCGGTGGGCAGACCGACGAGTTCGAGTAATTCGGGCACCCGGTCGCGTTGTCCCCGCAACGGTTCGGCGATCGCGGAGCCGATCCGCATCCGCGGGTTGAGCGAAGAGAACGGATCCTGCAGCACGAGGCTGATCCGGCGCCGCATCGACTTGTCGGACACGTCGGTGCCGGCCAGGACCGCGGTTCCGGAATCGGGTTTGACCAGACCTGTCAGCGCGGCGGCCACCGTCGACTTGCCGGAGCCCGATTCACCAACCAGTCCCAGCGTGGTTCCGTGCCGGATCTCGAACGAAACATCCTGAACCGCATGCACTTTGTCGAATGTCACGTTCAGGTGGT
>CAMFLL010000354.1 GCA_945957405.1 uncultured Mycolicibacterium sp.
ACGTCGTCGTGGCCAGCAAGGTGTTCCCCGTCGCACCGTTGCCGGTGGTGGTCAAACAGCGCGCCGACGCCAGCGCCAAACGCCTGGGTGTCGACCGCATCCCGCTGTATCAGGTGCATCAGCCCAACCCGGTGGTGCCGGACTCGGTGATCATGCCCGGTATGCGCGAATTGCTCGACAGCGGGCGGATCGGCGCTGCCGGGGTGTCCAACTACACGTTGGATCGCTGGATCAAGGCCGACGAGGCACTCGGACGGCCGGTGGTCAGCAACCAGGTGCACTTCTCGCTGGCACACCCGCAGCCGTTGACGGATCTGGTGCCCTTCGCCGAACGGGAGAACCGGATGGTGATCGCCTACAGCCCGCTCGCGCAGGGCCTGCTGGGCGGCAAATACGGCGTCGAGAACCGGCCAGGTGGTATCCGCGGGATCAATCCACTGTTCGGTACCGAGAACCTGATGCGGGTCGAGCCACTGCTCAAGGTCTTGCGCGACGTCGCCGCGGCCGTCGACGCGAAGCCCGCGCAGGTCGCGCTGGCCTGGCTGTTGTCACTGCCCGGTGTGGTTGCGATCCCGGGCGCGTCGTCGGTCGAACAACTCGAATTCAATGTTGCTGCAGCTGATATCGGGCTCACCGGAGAGCAGCGCGACGCCTTGACGTCCGCCGCCACCGCCTTCCGGCCCGTGTCGGGGCTCCGCAGCATCGCCGACACGGTCCTGGACCGCCTCGGACGTCGCTGACTGTTCAGCCAAATCAGATTGATTCGCCGACCTCCGCAGCGGGCACAATTGACGGTATGGTCGATACCCGCGACCGGCCGAACGCCGACCCCCACCGACACCGATGACCAGCCCGCAGCACCTGTCGGACCGGTATCGGCTCGACGAGATCGTGGGCCTCGGCGGGATGTCCGAGGTGCACCGCGGTCGCGACCTGCGCCTGGATCGCGACGTGGCCATCAAAGTGCTCCGCGCCGACCTCGCCCGAAACCCTGGTTCCTATCTCCGTTTTCGTCTCGAGGCCCGGCACGCCGCCGCCCTGAACCACCCCGCGATCGTGGCGGTTTTCGACACCGGTGAAGCGCAGACACCCACCGGGCCGCAGCCCTACATCGTCATGGAGTACGTCGAGGGCCGCACCCTGCGCGACATCGTCGCCAACGACGGGCCACTGGCTTCCAACCATGCGCTCGAGGTCATCGCCGACGTGTGCCAGGCGCTCAGCTTCAGCCATCGGCACGGCATCATCCACCGCGACATCAAACCGGCGAACATCATGATCGGCAATACCGGCGGGGTCAAAGTCATGGACTTCGGCATCGCCCGGGCGATCGGCGATACCTCTGCCAGCCTCACCCAGACCGCGGCAGTCCTCGGAACCGCCCAGTACCTCTCGCCTGAACAAGCCCGCGGCGAGCGCGTCGACACCCGCTCCGACCTGTATTCCGCAGGCTGCGTGCTCTACGAAATCCTCACCGGTGAACCACCATTCAGTGGTGACTCCGCGCTCGCGGTCGCCTACCAGCACGTCCGCGAACAAGCCACCCCACCCTCGCAGCGCAACGACGAACTCTCCCGCGACCTGGACGCCGTCGTGCTCAAGGCGCTCGCCAAGAATCCCGACAACCGATACCAGACCGCCGCCGAGATGCATGCCGACCTCATCCGGGTCCGCGCCGGCGACACCCCCCACGCCCCTCGCGTTCTCACCGAGTCCGAACGGCGCACGCTGTTCGACTCCACGACCCACCACGCTGACGGTGATCTGGTTGCCGAGCCCGACCGATCCGTGCCGCGCTGGTTGGTCGCCGTCGGACTCGTCGCGGCCCTCATCATCGCCTCGACCGTCGTGCTCCAAGTCCGCAGCCGCACCGGTCAGCAGCTGCACGTGCCAGATATCGCCGGCAAGTCGCTGGCCGACGCCATCGCCGAGCTGCAGAGCGACGGTTTCGCCATCCGCACCCGGCCGACCCCGGACAATGTCGTGCCCACCGACCACGTCGTGGGTACCGAACCGGATGCCAACACCAACGTCGCCGCGCAGAGCGAGGTCACCCTGGACGTGTCCACCGGACCCGCCCGGCGGGCTGTGCCCGACGTGATGAACCTCAGCTACCCAGATGCCACCGCGAAACTGGGCAGTGCAGAATTCACTCGCAACCGGCTGGAATACCAGGAGTCGTCCGCGCAGCTCAAAGACAAAGTGCTACAGACTGTTCCACCGTCCGGCCAGGTGATGCCCGTCACCACTGAAATCACCATCGTCGTCGGATCCGGGCCTCGGATGCGGCAGATCCCCAATGTCATCGGGCAGACCACCAACGGTGCCACCCGTAATCTCAACGCGGTCGGCTTCCCGACCATCCTGACCGCACCGGCCGACAGCATGTTGCCCGCCGGCCAAGTCCTGAGCACCGACCCGTCCGCCGGCGCCACCCGCGCTGTCGACACCCCGATCACCCTGACGGTGTCCAAGGGAAACCAGTTCGCCATGCCGGACCTCAACGGCATGTTCTATATCGACCTGCAACCGCAGCTCGCGCTGATCTACGGCTTCACCGGACCTCTGCTGCGCGGTGCGGACATCCCCGTGACCGAGAACGATGACCGCAACCGCGTGCTGCAGCAGCAACCTGCGCCGGGAACGCCGATCAGCCGGGACGGCACCATCACGTTGAGGTACGGAGCCTGAGTATCACCACGGCACCACCACAATTGGTGCAGCACAACTCAATTGATTGATCAGGTCGGCTAGGTGCAGACCTGCACCAGGCGCAGCGGTCCACTGGCGCAGACGCCGGGGTTGCCGTAGCCGTACCCGGTGTTGTATCCCCACGCGGGCGGTGGTGGCGGCGGTGGCGGACCCCAGAAGGCCGGACCGGGACCATGCCAGCCGGGACCGGGGTGCGGACCCCAGCCGGGGTAGGCGTTGGCCACGCCGGCGCCGGCTCCGAGGGCCGCCAAACCCAGGGATGCAACGGCCGTGGCACCGATGGCAAGTGTTTTTATACGCGTCATGTCAACCTCCGCGCGCTCATACAACGGACTGCCGTGGATCGCCCCGCCGGTCCAAAGCCCTTACGGAAGAACGGAAGTGGAGAACTCCGCTCCCGACTTCCACACTCGAGGTTAGACACGCTCATTAAGTGCGGGCTGTGTACACGCTATGTAGGCGGCGGGTGTCACCTGCGCCACAGGAGTCGCCTCTGTCACACAGCAGCGACAGAGTCCTTCGTGCCCACCTTAGAGCGACAACCCGCGACTACAGCGACAAGCTGCCGCGGTTCAGACTTGTCGCTCGTGTCGCGACTTGTCGCTGCGAGGTGGGCACACACGTATCCCGCTCCAGACCCCGCCGCGGCAGTGACTCCCAACTCGCCACAGCAGTGACCCCCGCGACCCGCCACAGCAGTGACGCCCGCGCCTCGCCACAGCAGTGACCCCCACGAGGCAAACCGATTTGTCGCTCGTGTCGCGACTTGTCGCTGCGAGGTGGGCACACACTTATCCCGCTCCAGACCCCGCTGCGGCAATGACTCCCAACTCGCCACAGCAGTGACCCCCGCGACCCGCCACAGCAGTGACCCGCGCGCCTCGCCACAGCAGTGATGCCCGCGCCTCGCCACAGCAGTAACCCCCGCGAGGCACGCCGATTTGTCGCTCGTGTCGCGACTTGTCGCTGCGAGGTGGGCACACACGTATCCCGCTCCAGACCCGCCACACGAGTGACCCCGCGACGTGAGCCGACCTATCGGCGCGGCGGCCATATCGCCGCACCCAGTTCCCGTGACACCGTGCGGGCGGTGTCACGCAATGCGTCGACGGCGTCCGACGCCAGCGGCCATCGCCCGGCCGGAACCACCAGTTCGATCGCCCCGGCCGCCTCGCCGGTCGCATCGAATACGGCTGCCGCCACACCGCATTCACCCAGCACAGCCTCTTCGACCTCGGTCGCGATGCCCGTCTCACGCACCTTGCCCAGTTCCTCGGCCAACACCGCCGCGTCGGTGACGGTATCGCCGGTCATGCTGCGCAACGGCTCCGACGGAGCAGTGCCATTGAACGCGAGCAGGACCTTGCCCAGGGCACTTGCATGTGCGGGGATGACGATGCCCACCTCCGGCATCTGCCGGGTGCCGTCGGGCCGCGGCTCGTGCGCCACCACGACCACTTCGTCGTTCAGCAGCACCGCCGTGCGGACCGCGCATCCAGTGCGACGGGCCAGCCCCTCGGTCCAGATCGCGACGCGCGAGCGCAACTCCAGAGTGTCCAGGTAGATGTTGCCGAGTCGCAGCGTCGCCGGCCCCAGACGGTAGCGGCCAGAATCGCTTTCCTGCGCAACCATGCCGTGCGCCAGCAGCGTTCGCACCAAGCCGTGCACTGTTGACGGCGCCAGGTCGATGGCGGCGGCGATCTCACTCAAGCTCATCCGCCGGCCACCGCCGAGCACCGCAAGGATGCGTAACGCGCGGTCGACCGCCTGGATCATCTCTCAAACCTTTCCACATCTGGCCCTTGTGCCCCCCGAAGCGTAAGCGTATGGTCCAGATCACATTCGACATTATCGAATGAGATCCGAGATTGTCGATTACGAATCAATGTCACTTCATTCTCATCGGAGACAACATGGACGAGCCCTCACTGACCCAGAAGTTGGCGGCCGAAACCGTCGGCACCGCGTTTCTCGTGTTCATCGGCGTCGGATCGGTGCCTGCGACCATCATCGTCAACGGCGATGCCCCCTTCACCATGGCCGATCTGGGCATGATCTCGTTCGCGTTCGCGACCATCGTCGTGGCGACCGTGTACGCCCTCGGCCATATCGGCGGCAACCACATCAACCCCGCTGTCACCCTCGGCCTCGCGGTCACCGGCAAGTTCCCGTGGTCACGGGTGCCCGCGTACATCGGCGCCCAGGTGGTGGGCGCCGTCATCGGCGCGGCGGCGATCCTCGGTGTACTGGGCTCCGCGGCCCGCGACGCCGGCCTCGGCGTGGCCACCTTCTCCGCTGAAACCAGCACACTTCAGGCCTTCTTCGCCGAGTTCGTGGGTACGTTCATACTCGTGTTCACCGTGTTCGGCGTGATACACCGTAAGGCCTCGGCAGGGTTCGCCGGTGTGGCGATCGGCCTGGTGGTGTTCGCCGCGATCATCCCGGTGGCACCCACGACGGGCGCATCGATCAACCCCGCCCGTACGTTCGGGCCCATGCTGGTGCAGCAGATCGCGGGCGGCTCGGTGCAGTGGAGCCAGCTGCCGGTCTACCTCGCCGCCGAACTCCTGGCCGGCGTGCTGGCCGCCCTCACCTATGTCGCCATCTCCCGGACCCGCGCCGACGCCACACCCGAACCCGCCCCGGTAGCCACCCCCGCCAACGCAGCCTGAAAGGCCGACAACTGTGAAGAAACTCATCAACGATCCCGCCGACGTCGTCGCAGAAGCATTGCGCGGCATGGCGATCGCCCATCCCGAACTACGCGTCGACCATGCCAACCGCATCGTCTACCGCGGTGACGCTCCCGTCCAGGGCAAGGTGGGCCTGATCTCCGGCGGCGGCTCCGGGCACGAACCCATGCACGGCGGGTTCGTCGGACCCGGCATGCTCGACGCCGCCTGCGCGGGCGAGATCTTCACCTCCCCCGTCCCCGACCAGATGCTCGAGGCAACCCGCAACGTCGACGGTGGCGCCGGCGTGCTGCACATCGTCAAGAACTACACCGGTGACGTGATGAACTTCGAGATGGCCGCCGAACTCGCTGCCGCCGAGGATATCTCGGTCGAATCGGTGATCATCGACGACGACGTCGCCGTCCAGGACAGCACCTACACCGCGGGCCGTCGTGGTGTCGGCGCGACCGTGCTGGCCGAGAAGCTCGCCGGTGCCGCCGCCGAGCAGGGCCGCAGCCTGGCCGAGGTGGCCGACGTCGCCAGACGTGTCAACACCGCCGCGCGCAGCATGGGTGTGGCGCTGACCTCGTGCACGGTGCCCGCGGTCGGGCATCCCACCTTTGATCTACCGGACAACGAGATCGAGGTCGGCATCGGCATCCACGGTGAACCCGGCCGTCAGCGCATGCCGGTCCGGCCGGCCCGCGAAGTCGCCGAGTTACTGCTCGACCCGGTGCTCGCCGACCTGGACTTCGCCGGGCCCGACGGTGCCATCGTGTTCGTCAACAGCATGGGCGCCACGCCGCTGATCGAGCTCTACGTCATGTACAACGAGGTCGCTGCCATCCTGGAGAAGGCGGGTGTGCAGATCGCGCGCTCGCTGGTCGGTCCGTACATCACCAGCCTCGACATGGCGGGGTGCTCGGTGACGCTGGTCCGGGCCGACGACGAACTGCTCCGGTTGTGGGACCACCCCGTCAACACCCCGGCGCTGCGGAAAGGCTGCTGAATGACCGAGGGCACTGTCGATCTTGCACAGATGGAACGCTGGATCCGCGACTTTGCGGCCGTCGTCGCGGAGAACGCGCAACACCTCACTGACCTCGACGCGGCGATCGGCGATGCCGACCACGGCATCAACATGGACCGTGGGATGGCCGCGGTGGTCGCCGCCCTCGACGAGACGCCACAGCCAGACCTCGCGGCGCTGACCAAGAAGGTCGGGATGACACTGGTCAGCTCGGTCGGCGGCGCGAGCGGCCCGCTGTACGGGACATTCTTCCTGCGGCTGGCAACGGGTTTGGGCGCCGTCGACTCGGTGTCGGCGGCCGATTTCGCCAAGGCGCTGCGCGCCGGCGTCGACGGTGTCGTGCAGCGCGGCCGCGCCGAGGCCGGCGACAAGACCATGTTCGACGCGTTGGCCCCCGCGCTCGACGCACTCGACCAGAGCCTGGCCGCCGGCTCCGATATCGGCGCCGCGCTGGCCGATGCACAGGTCGCCGCCGAGCGCGGCCGCGACGCCACCGAGGCGATGGTGGCCCGAAAGGGCCGGGCCAGTTATCTCGGTCAGCGCAGCGTCGGTCACCTCGATCCCGGCGCGACCTCGGCCGCGATGCTGATCGCGGCAGCCGCAACCACTTTCGGGGCCGGCTGATGAGCACCGTCGGACTCGTCGTGGTGTCGCACAGCCGCGCGCTGGCGCGCGCCGCTGTCGCCCTGGCCCAGGAAATGGTGCACGGCAAGCAGTTACGCATTGCGATCGCCGCCGGGCTGGACGAGACGACGTTCGGCACCGATGCCACGCAGATCGTCGACGCCATCGGCTCGGCCGATCAGGGTGCGGGTGTCGTCGTGCTGATGGACCTCGGAAGTGCCGTCCTCTCAGCCGAACTCGCACTGGACCTCCTCGATGACGACGTCCGCGAGCGGGTCGTCCTCTGCCCTGCTCCCCTGGTCGAGGGTCTGGTGGTCGCGGCCGTCGCGGCGGCGGGCGGCGCGGATACCGCGGAGGTGGTCGCCGAGGCGTGCAGCGCGCTGGCGGGCAAGACCAGCCAACTCGGCTCGGACACCGCCGTCGTCGCGGCGCCGGTCGTGTCCGACGCGCTGACGGGTAGCTTCACCGTCGTCAACCCGCACGGGTTGCACGCGCGCCCCGCGGCGCGACTGGTGCAGGAGCTGTCTCTTATACACATCTCCGAGCCCACGAGACTAAGGCGAAT
>CAMFLL010000355.1 GCA_945957405.1 uncultured Mycolicibacterium sp.
GATTCGCCTTAGTCTCGTGGGCTCGGAGATGTGTATAAGAGACAGATCCCACCCTGCGCCCAGGGGCCGAAGTTGACGCCCGTGGCCGGCAGGCCTTGCGCCCTGCGCTGCGCGACGAGGCCGTCGAGCAGAGCATTGGCCGTCGCGTAGTTGGACTGACCGGGCGATCCGAACAAGCTGGACACCGAGGACGACACGACGAAGAAGTCCAGTTCGTCATCCCTGGTCACCCCGTCCAGATAGCGGGCGCCGAAGGCCTTGGGCGCCAACGTCGTCCGGAACCGCTCCGGAGTCTGCTGCGACAGCAGCGCATCATCGAGCACGCCAGCCAGATGGACCACGCCCGCAAGGGGTGGCAGTTCCGCGCGGATCCGCTGCACCAGCTTCGTCACCTCGGATTCGTCGCCGACATCGGCGGCGAAGACGTGGATCCGCGTCTTGTAGCGGTCGGTGATCTCCTCGATCACCCGCTGCGTGTCCGGGTCGGGTGCGCGCCGGCTGGTCAGGACGAGGTCCCCGGCACCCAGCTGTGCCAGGTACGACGCGGTGTGCAGACCGATCGCTCCGAGACCGCCGGTGATCAGGTAGGTCCGATCCGGCTTGGGCTGCAGCGGAGTCGGGATCTGCAGCACGATCTTGCCGATGTGCTTCGCGGTCTGCATGCGGCGGAACGCAACCCGGGCCTCGTTGAGGGGGTAGATCTCGGCGGGAAGCGGGCGCCACTCGACCACCGACGAGCGCTCGCGCGAGGAGTCGACAGCCGCGGCCAAGCCGTCCGACACCTCGGTCAGCAGATCGCGGATACGGTCGGGCTCGGTGAACATCACCGTGTCCAAGGCCACGATCTCATATGCGATGTCGGGTCGGGCCTCGGCCATCTGCTCGGCCGACCAGATGTCGCGTTTGGCGATCTCGGCGAAGCGACCGTTCTGGGCGGTGGCCCGCAACGTCGCCTCGATGAACCCCTCGCTGGTGAGCGAGTTGAGTACCACGTCGACACCGGAGCCGCCGGTGTCGTTCAATATCTGATCGGCGAAGTCCGTCGTACGCGAGTCGTAGACGTACTTCACTCCCAGCTTCCGCAACGTCGCACGCTTGAACGTGCTGGCCGTGGCGAACACCGTGGCGCCCTTGGCCTGTGCCATCTGAATGGCCGCCAGACCCACGCCACCGCTGGCCGCGTGGATGAGCACCTTGTCGCCCGGCTTCAGATCGGCCCAGTCGAACGACAGCCGAACCGTCAGCGCCGCAGCGGGAATCGTCGCGGCCTCCACCGCGCTCACCCCGTCCGGGATCGGCGCGAGGAACTGCGCCGGCACGTTGAACCGGCTGGCGAACGCACCCTGCATAGAACCGTAGACGCGTTGGCCCACCTCGACGCCGGTGACGGCGTCGCCCAGTTGGGTGACGATGCCGGCGAAGTCGCCGCCGATCGGACCCGGGTCGCCGGGGTACAGACCGAGGACGTTGAGCACGTCGCGGAAGTTCATCCCCGCGGCCTCGACCCGGACCTGCACGTAGCCCTCGTCCGGTGCGGGTACGTCCTTCTCGGTGATCCGAAGGTTGTCGATCGCGCCGCGTTCGGTGGGAGCGAGGACGTAGTCGCCTCCACGCGGCACCACGAGGTTGCCGCTACGGGCCCACGGCAGCAGACGCGATGCCAGCAGCTTGCCTTGGCGCACCGCGATTTCCGGTTCGTCTGTCGGCGCGGCCAACAGCGTCGCCAGCGCCTGGACGGCTTCCGGCGAACCGTCGAGGTCGACGAGCTTGGCGCGCAGCGCCGGTTCCTCGTTGATGATGGTGCGGCCGAATCCCCACAGCGCCGCCTGCACCGGGTCGACCGGTTCACCCGATTCACATGCCACGGCTCGTTCGGTGACGATCCACAGCCCGCCGGGCAGTTTCACCGAACCGCCCTGCACCGTGTGCACGGCGCCGAGCAGGTTGGCGATCTCGGCTTCGAGTCGCGCCTCGGCCTCGGCGGTGGACTCCTGTGCGCCCGGTGCGCTGCCGCGCCAGACGACACCGGAGAATCCGACACCACGTTCGTGCGCCTGCGCCAACACCTGGCCCAGCGGCTCGGGGTCGGTGCGTGGGTCGAACGGAATGCAGCCCGGCACCTTGGCGGCCAACTCGCCGAACCCGGCGATCAGCCAGGTGCCGCTCGCAGTTGCGGTGCCATCGGTGTCACTGCTCGGTACCGGCACCTCATGCCAGCCGAGGGTGTACAGCAGCCGGGTGGCGTCGCCACCGAGCCCGCGCAGCAACGCCTCACGCGGTGCGCGCTTGACCGTGAACTCGCGGACTCCGCCCAGGTGATGCCCGTCCCGATCGATGTAATCGAGATCGAAGACCTGGGTTTCGCTGTCGAGGGCGCTGGTGTGCCACTTCGCGCGGCAGTAGAACCGCCGGGGCATCTTGTCCCGCAACGTCACCTGGCCGTACCGCAGCGGCAGGAACAGGTCAGTGACGCCCTGTTCGGCGGCGAGCAGCGCCGGGAACGCCGGGAACGCGACGCCGGTGCACAGGTCCATCAGCACCGGGTGCATCGGCTCGGTCCCGAGCTGCTCGGCGAGTTCTTCGCCGACGACGATGTCGCCGATGGCCTCACCGTCACCGAGCCACAACGACTTCAGGGAACCGGACCAGGTCGGACCCCACGCCAGCTCCAGGTCGGCGAAGGTCTCGAACAGCTCCTGCGGGCGCATGCGGGTCAGGCGCTCGATCGCTTCGTCGACCGGGTCGGTGTCGGGCGCCTGCTCGGCGGCGGCGTCGTCGAGGCCGGCGAACACGGTGCCTTCGGCGTTCAAGGACCAGTCCGCATCGCGTTCACCGTACGGACGGCTGTGCACCTGGAACTTCCACCCGGCACCGCCATCCAGGGGGTGCAGCGTCAGCTGCACCTCACGGGAACTCTTCTCGGGCAGGATGATCGGTTCGTAGAAGAACACGTCCTTGGCGTGCGCCGGTGTTCCGACCGCGGCCAGCGCCATCGCCGCGTAGGTCGCCCCTGGGACGACGACGGTGCCGTAGATGACGTGATCGGACAGCCACGGCTGCGACTTGACCGACAACCTGCTGGTGTAGACGGAGTCCCCGGACGCGAGGTCCTTACCGCTGCCCAGGATTCCGGACACTGCCGGTCCGTCGACCGTGATCCCGGTCGTCCTCGGCCAGAACCGCCGGCGCTGGAACGGATAGGTGGGCAGTTCCAGTCTGCGGCCTGACCGACGATGCAGCGCAGCGAAATCGGGTCGATGACCGCCGATGTAGGCCCCGGCCAGCGCGTCGGCGATCTGGCGGCGGTCACCGACACCCTTTCGCAGCGACACGATGGCCCGCGGGGCGGCCAGATGCTCCGGCCAGACCTGCACAGCGGCCCCGGTCAACACGGGTTGCGGACCAATCTCCATGAGGACGGAGCAGCCCAGCGCGGCCACGGTGCGCACGCTCTCGGCGAACTGCACCGGCTGACGGGAATGTCGCCGCCAGTACTGCGCGTCGAGCGGCGTCTGGGCTGTCAGCACCGCGCCGGTGCGGTTGCAGACCAGTGGCATCGTCGGGGCGGCGAACTCGAATTGCGCTGCGTAGGACTCAAATTCGTCGAGGACGGGGTCCAGCAGCTCGGAGTGGAAGGCGTGACTGGTCTGCAGCCAGGTGCAGCGGATGCCCTCCGCGCCGAACGTGGCGACAATCTGTTCGAGGTCATCGCCCGGCCCCGAGAGCACGGTGTTGGGTCCGTTGTATGCGCCCACCGACACCCGGGGGAACTCGCCGGCGATCTGCTCGACATGCTTGGCGTCGGCGAACACCGCCACCATTCGCCCGCCCTCGGGCAGGCTGCCGAACATGCGGCCGCGTTCGGCCATCAGCCGGGCGCCGTCCTCGAGGCTGAAAACGCCGGCCACACACGCCGCCGCGTACTGCCCCACGCTGTGCCCGAGTACCACGTCGGGCTCGATACCCCACGACTGCCATAACCGGGCCAGCCCCATCTCGATCGCGAACAGGGCCGGCTGCGCAAACGAGGTGTGCCGCAGGACTTCTCCGGTCTCCCGGTCGGCCGCGAACATGACCTCCAGCAGCGGGCGCGGCACCATGTCCCCGACGGCATCAGCACAGCGTGTCACGGTCTCGGCGAAAACCGGTTCCGTGTCGAACAACTCGCGTGCCATGCCGGGGTACTGGCTGCCCTGGCCGGTGAACAACCAGGCCGTCGTCGGGTGATGGATGTGCTCGCCACGGACGACACCGGGCCGTAGGCGGTTCTCGGCCAATTCGGCCAAACCCTGGCGGGCGTCGTCGACCGAGTCGACGACCAGGGCGGCGCGGTGCTCGAAATGTGACCGTCCGGTGCCTGCGGTCAGGCACATCTCGGCGAGATCGACATCCGGGTGGGCGGTCAACCAGGCCTCGTAACGCAGCGCCAAGGCCGCCAGCGCTTCCGGTGACCGTGCGGACAGCGGTAACACGTTCACCTGCTCGGCGGGACGGTCGACTTCGGCGGGCGCCGGTCGCACCGGTGCCTCCTCGACCAGGACGTGCGCGTTGGTGCCGGTGAACCCGAAGGAGCTCACACCCGCGCGTCGTGGCCTGCCGTTGGCCTGCCATGGCATGGCCTTGTCCACCACGCGCACCGGCAGTGAGTCCCACGGGATGTGCGGTGAGGGTGTCTCGAAGTGCAGGCTCTGCGGCAGCATCTCGTGTTGCAGGGACAGCACCACCTTGATCAGACCGGCTGCGCCGGAGGCTGATTCGGTATGTCCGATGTTGGACTTCACCGATCCCATCAGCAGGGGTCGGTCGGCGTCCCGCGATCCGCCGTAGGCGGCTGCGGCGGCCTGCACTTCGATGGGGTCACCCAGTGGGGTGCCGGTCCCGTGCGCCTCGAGGTAGTCCACATCCCCGCCGGTCAGGCCCGCCCGGGCCAGCACCGTACCGATGAGGCGTTGCTGTGCGCCACCATTGGGCACCGTCAGACCACTGGACGCCCCGTCCTGATTGACCGCGCTGCCGGGAATGACGGCGCAGATCCGGTCGCCGTCGCGCTCGGCATCGCTGAGCCGTTTGAGCACGAGCATCCCGCAGCCCTCACTGCGGACGTAGCCGTCTGCCGAGGCATCGAAGGTCTTGCACCGCCCTACTGGGGACAGCATCCGGGCCCGGGACGCGGCGACGACCGTGACCGGGCTCAGCAGGACATTGACGCCGCCGGCCAAGGCCAGGTCGCAGTCACCGGAATGCAGGGCCTGGCAGGCCTGGTGAACCGCGACCAGTGCCGAACTGCACGCGGTGTCGACCGCCATTGCAGGTCCTTCGAGGCCCAGCGCGAAGGCGACCCGGCCGGAAATGGCATTGAGCGCATTACCGGTGATGAAGTAGGGCTCGATCTTGTCGATCGACTCCGACGACAGCAGATGGGCATACTCATTGGCCGCCACACCCGCGAAGATGCCGGTTCGGCTGCCGCGCAACGTCGCCGGCGCATACCCGGCCCGTTCGAGGCCCTCCCACACCGTCTCGAGCATCAGCCGCTGTTGCGGCTCGATCCAGACGGCCTCCCGCGGGGAGATACCGAAGAACTCGGGATCGAAACCGTCGATACCGTCGAGGAAGCCGCCATAGCGGGTGTAGGTCTTGCCCGCGGTCTCCGGATCGGGGTCGTAGAACTCGTCGATGTCGAATCGGTCCTCCGGAACTTCCTGGATCGCATCGACACCCCCGGACAGCACCTCCCAGAACGCCTCGGGATCGGGCGCGCCGGGGAAGCGGCACGACACCGCGACGATCGCGATCGGCTCATCGGTGCGTGTGGTGACGACCGCGGCAGGCTTCGGCGCAGGTGCCTGTTCGTCGAGTCCGAGGACATCGCCCAGCAGGTAGTCGGCAGCATCGGACAGTCGGGGGTGATCCATCACCAGGGTGACGGGAATCTCGTGGCCGACCCCCTGTTCGATCCGGCGCCGCAGTTCGATGGCCATCAGCGAATCCATACCGAGGTCGAAGAACCCCGCGTCCTCGCGGATCTCCGCGGCGTCCACCCGGGTCACGTCGGCCACGGCGTCGCGCAGGAAATCGGTGAGGAGTCTCTTCCGTTGCTGCACTGGAGCATTCGTGAGGCGTTCGACCATCGGGGTCTTTCCGGAGGCGGTGCCGGCCGGCACCGCCGTCGCCTCGACGGGCACCTCGCGCTCCAACTCCGACAGGAAAGCCCGTCGCCCGGCCTGCTGGTAGAGCGGCAGGAAGCGGGCCCAATCGACCCGGGCGACCACTTTCTGCGCGTGTTCCGACGACCCGGCCACGGCATCGGCCAGGCCCGCCAAGGCATCGGCGGGTGACAATGTGCGGATTCCGCGCTGCTCCAGGCGGGCCCGGGACTGTGCGTCGGCCATACCCGCAGACCAGGGGCCGAAGTTGACACTGCTGCCCGAGATGCCCTGCCCACGCATGCGCGAGGCCAGCCCGTCGAGAAACGCGTTCGCAGCGCCGTAGGCGGTCTGACCGAACCCGCCCCACACCGAGGCGATTGAGGACGTACTGATGAAGAAGTCGAGCTGCAGGTCAGCGGCCGCTTCGCTCAAATGCCATGCGCCCCAGACCTTACCCGCGAAAACGCGATCCACTTCGGCGTCATCGAGGTTGTTCAGCGGGGTGGTGCCGATCTCACCGGCGGCATGGACGATGCCGGCCAGCGGCGGTAGCTCGGCCTGCACGGCGGCCAGCAGGCGCGCCACGTCGTGCGCGTCGGCGACATCGGCGGTGATGACCCGGAACTGGCAACCGTGTCGATCGGCCAGCGCGTCGATACGCTCCTGCGTGGCCTCGTCGGGTACCCGCCGGCTGGTCAGCACGAGATTCCCGGCTCCGTTGGCGGCCAGGTAGCCGGCGATCTCCAGTCCGATCGAACCCAGCCCGCCAGTCACCAGATAGGTTGCATCACTGCGTAGTTGCAGCGGTGCGCCACTCGGTGGCGTAGTACGGCGAACGAGTCGCGGTACGTAGACCGCTTCATCGCGCAGCGCGATCTGGTCTTCCCTGACGGGCACGGCATCGGCCGTCGCGATCCGGTCGATCAGTCGCGACCATTCGTCGGCGGAACCGTGGGCCAGGTCCGCCAGTCCGCCCCACATGTGCGGAAGTTCCAGTGCGACGGCCTTACCGAATCCCCACAGGCAGCTCTGATCGGGCGAGACGGTGTCTGCCTCGCAGACCTGCTGTGCGCCGAGGGTGGTCACCCAGACGGGTGCGCGCAGCTCCGCGGACACCGCGGCGCGGAAGAGGCGCCGCGTCCCGCCCAGGATCCGGTGCTGCATCCGCAACAGCGACTGCATCGACGTCGTCTTCTCGGCGTCGAGAGCCGCGACATGCACGATGCGGGACACCGGATCATCCGCTGACGCGGCGCGCAACGCATCCGCGAGCTGTTCCTCGTCGGCGTCGGACGCGGGCAGCGCGACGAACCGGTACCGCTGCCCGCGGGCGGTGAGCGCGTCGACCAACGGCCGCACCGCCGGGCACTCGG
>CAMFLL010000356.1 GCA_945957405.1 uncultured Mycolicibacterium sp.
CATTCGACATCCTGCATGAGTCCCTGGTCGGAATGGATGCGCCTGCACACACTCGCCTTCGCCGCCGGCCTGCATTCCTGCATGGGACAGGTCCTCGCACGCCAATCCACCGAGACGATCATGACCACCGTCGCACAGCAATGCACCCGCATCGAACTGAACGGCCAACCGCAGTACAACAGCATCCAGCACGCACGGCAGTGGAAGACCATGAATCTCCACCTGACCTTCTAACGAAAGAGTGTCACGCAGCCACTATTGATCAACTGACCTGTGGGACACCATAATCGGCGGTAAAGTGCTCGAGTCGATCGTTACCACCTACGGCACTGTCTTGACCGGCGGCAATGCTTCGATGGCGGCCGCGAGTTCGCGCGCCCATGCGATCGCCGCGTCTGCGGGATCACTGCCGCTGTAGGCGTCATGGCGACCGGTTTCGCCGATCTGCGTCGCTCCGAGCGAGGTGAACTCAGTGATCAGCGTCGCGATACCACGGTTGTACGTGTCATAGCTGCTGTCGCCGAGGCCGAAGGCTGCGAATCTCGTAGTGGTGAGGTCAGGCGTGGATCGGCGAAGTGCCTCGACGAACGGTATGGCGGTGTCCGGCAGGTCTCCCTCGCCGTATGTGGAGGTGACGAGGACCACCAGCCGCCGGTGGTCAAGATCGTCGACGAGGTATTCGTTCATACTGAACACCTCGCTCTTGACCCCCGAATCCCCCAGCGCCGTTTGTATGTCGTCGGCCACCATCTCGGCATTGCCGGTTTCCGTACCAAAGAGAATCGTGGCCGTGTTCACACGCCCGCCTTCCTGTCGTTCGGTGCCGCGCAAGGCGTTGCTGAACCGCTTGCGATTGCGAGCATCTCCCACACACTGCTGATCTTGCGCCGGCACCGATCCGGGCCCGCCGATTGGCGTTCATATGCCTCGATACGCTGCCAATCACTGAAGCTGACCACGTCACTGAGAAGGCGTTGAGCGGCGACGAACCCGGGGCGTCCGGTGGTGATCCGCCCGGCCGCGACGTCGTTCCCGATCGCTTCGACCACTCGTTGGGCGTCTTTGCGATTCTCCGCGATAGCACCGACAGCGCCACGATTGAGCCATCCCACGCGATAGACGTGGGACCCTGACCATTCCTCGCTGGGAGAGCATCGGTCGTGGTGATCACCGGCCGTGAACCCGACGGCAGTGATGACGGTTTCGACAACGAAGCCGACTTCTTCAGGGTCGGCGGACAATCGGCGCGCGGTGAGCACTGTGCGGCCGTCTCGGCCGCTGATCTCCTGAGGCACGAGCCCGAAGTGCAGGCGCACTCGCGTACGTGATCGTCCTGGGCCGGGCGGCACCGTGTTGGTGGGGGCGGCGTAGGGCCGCAGCAGATCGGCAATGGGGCCGTCATCCAGATCGGTCAACCCCGTGACTTCCACCTCGATGTCCGGCAGCGCCAACAACTCCTTCAACATCGCGAGGTCACACTTGGAGCGTGGCGCAGGTGATCGGCTGATGACATCCACGGTCAACGGCGTGACTGGACGGAGTCGATCGAGGAGCTCGTCGTCGATGTCGGATCCGCGGAGATGCTCCGGGGCTTTCGACATCAGCCTGAGCACGTCGATGGCGACGTTACCCATGCCGACGACGAGCAGTTGCCGGCCAAGAGGAAGGCAACGTCCCTCAGGGTCACGGGGCAACGATCGGACCGGGTGGCCGTTGAGCGCACGCAGAAGAGCGCCCGCTCCGACGACGCGGGCAGCGTCATCCTGCGGAATCCCCAACGGCCGGTCGCGGGGCAGACCGGTTGCCAGAACCACGATGTCGAAATTGGCGGCCAGCACGGAGAAGTCGACATCGGTGCCGATCGTGACGTTGCCCGCGAATCGAACACCGTCCCTGACGAAGATTCGGTCGAACTGGCGCGTCACGTTCTTGGTGCCCTGGTGGTCCGCGGCCACGCCGTAGCGCACCAGTCCGTAGGGCGTGGGCAACGACTCGAAGATCGTGATGCTCGCCAGCGGCCACTTCTTGATCAGCAGCTGAGCCGCATAGCAGCCGGACGGGCCGCTGCCGATGATAGCGATCGTGAGACTCGCAGGAGTCGAGTCGGCGCCCGACGCACCGGAAGGAGTGTGGTGGAAGAGAACCGCGTCCACCGCCGGCCGTACAGTGGCGGCGCGATTCTCGTCAGTCATGACTTCGCTTTCAAGGTGGCGGACGGCTGACTCACCAACCTACGGTCACCGTCAGTTACGTCGCATCTGTCGAGGTGTCAGATGTATGCCGTCATCGCGAGTCACACTGTCAACCGGCAAGCTCACCCGAAGATCAACGAGATCGAGCAGTGCTCGCCGCCGACCACGCTCTGGACTAGCGCGCCGCGTGATGGCGAATCACATTGCAGCAGCGCATAGCTGGATGTGGACGTCAGTGACGCCAAGCGCTATCCCCGTTCGGTGGGGCCCGGCCGCCCGGGGGACATCTGCGAAGTGTCACGGCCCCTGCCACTACGGGCGACACAACGTCAATAGACCGATCGACGCCTTCGATGCGACAGTGGGCACATCCGAGTGCCGAAGCATGCTCGGCTCGAAATAAACCAGGCCGTAATGCTTTTCGAAAGGCGGCCCAGTACCCCGGAGAACAGCCATGGGCACCCGTACCGATTTCCTCTTCCTGTCCGAGTCGGACTGCATCGATGCCGGTGTTCTCGACACCGCCCGGTGTGTGGACGTGTGCCAGGAAGTGTTCGAACTCCTCGCTCAAGGCGATTATCTGATGGGCGGACCCAACCACAACAGCCACGGCATGGGTGTGGTCTTTCCGACCGTCAGTCCGTTTCCAAACATGCCGCTGGCAGGACCGGACCGCCGCTTCGTGGCGATGCCCGGCTACCTGGGCGGACGGTTCGACGTATGCGGCAACAAGTGGTACGGCTCAAACCACGCCAACACCGCGAAAGGACTGCCTCGGTCGGTCCTGACCTTGATGCTCAACGACAAGGACACCGGCGAGCCGCTGTGCCTCATGTCGGCCAACCTGCTCAGTTCCGCACGCACCGGCGCGGTACCCGCGGTGGCAGTACGGCATCTCGCCTCCAGCACGGCGGAATCAGTAGCCGTGCTCGGTTGTGGACCGATCAACCGCGCCTGCCTCAAGGCAATCGCCAGCCAACTCCCCAACCTGAAGCAGGTGTACTGCTACGACCTCTTCGACGAGACCGCGGCCAACCTGGCCGAGTGGACACATCGAGAACTAGGGGTCGACGCGGTCGTCGAGAGTGACCTGCGAGCGGCACTGAGCGCAGCGGACGTCGTGACTGTGGCCGCATCCAGGGTGAAACCACTTGTTGTGCAGTCTGATTGGTTCAAACCTGACGCGACCGTGCTGATCTCCGGCCCACTGTCCGCAGACGAGGCGTTCTGGTGCGACAGCCGCATCGTGCTCGATCACGTACCGCTGCACCAGGCCTACGTGGAGGAGGCGGTGACCTCACCCGACAAGGACGTCGCCTACGACGGCGTCATCGGTGGACCGCTGTACCGCTTCATCGACGACGACAAACTACCCGCACTGGAGTGTTTTGCCGACCTCGGCACACTACTGCGGACACCGCCCGGAGAGCGAACGGATACCGGACGACGGACGGTCTTCATCGCGTGCGGGATGTCGGTGTTCGACCTCGCATGGGGCTACGAGATCTACCGCACCGCCGTTTCCAACGGGCTCGGCAATCTGCTGACGCTGTGGGACACCCCCCACGCGGACTGACTCTCCATCCACCTCGCCACCGGTAGCCGGCCGGATGCGCGAGGTGCAGCGGCCGCGCCACGGGCGGAACTCAGCGACGACCAAGAAAGAATGACGTGCTCAAGATCAAGAACTACGACGAACTGATTCGTGTCGGCGCCAGTGAATCTCGAGCCGTGGTGCTGACAATCGCCGACCGCGTCCTGACACGGTTGGATGCCTATCACCGCATCAAGGGGATCAGCAGCCTCGACGGCGACGTGCTCACGATCGGAACCCGGTCCTGGGATCTCTCGACGAAGCGCAACGTCTACCTGGTCGGCGCCGGAAAAGCGTGCAACCACATGGCGATGGCGGTGGACGAGATCCTCGGCGATCGCCTGACCCGCGGGATCGCCATCGTCAAGAGCGTCGAGGACACCGACCGCTTCGGGCGTACCGAGGTGTTCGTCGGGGGCCATCCCATTCCCAACGAAACCGGTCACCGCGCGTCCCTCGAGATCCTTGCGCTCGCCGACCAGGCCGGTCCTGATGACCTGTTCATTGCTGTCGTATCCGGCGGTTCGTCGGCGCTCATGAACTGCCCCGTCGACGGCATCTCGCTGCAGGACGAGATGGATGCCACCGACGTCCTCCTCAAGAGCGGCGCAGGCATCTACGAGATCAACGCGGTCCGACGGCACATATCGCAGACCAACGGCGGTCGGCTCGCGCAACGGATCGCCAGATCCGGAGCCGAACTCATCGGCTTCGGCATATCCGACGCCGTGGGCAATCCGCCCTCGGGTGACATCGCCCGGCCATTCGCCGATTACGCGTCGACCCCCATCGGTCCGGACAAGACCACGCTCGCAGACGCACGCGCGGTCATCGTGAACTATGCATTGGTTGACCGGCTACCGAAATCCGTGCTGCATTACCTGGATACGGCGGGCGATGCAGATGAGACCCCGAAGGCGTTCCCGCACAACACCTACTTCCTGCTGAACACGCTGCCCGACTCATGTCGTTACGCAAAGGAGGTCGCCGAGGACATGGGGCTTCCGACAATGATCGTAAGCTCGTTCCTCGAAGGCGAAAGTAGCGACGCCGGGAAATTTTTCGCATCCATCGCGCGCGAGGCACAGGCAAGTGGAAACCCGATCCAGCCGCCCTGTGTGCTCATCGCCGGCGGCGAGACGACCACCCGCATCGTCGACGATTCCGTTGTCGACGGTCATGGCGGGCCTGGCCACGAACTTGTCGCCGCCTTTGCGATCACGGCAGTGGAAACCCATGGCGCAGCGATGCTCTCGCTCGATTCTGAGGGCACCGACGGCACCACCACCGCCGCGGGCGGACTGTGCGACTCCACCAGCCTGGCTCGCGCCGATCAGTGCGGCGTGAGCCTCCACAATGCACTTCGAACTCATGCCACTCATGAGGCGCTGGCGGCCATCGGTGACGCGGTCTTCACCGGCAACACCGGAACCAATCTGTGCGATATGAACATTCTCTACATCCCTGCCGCGCCAACCGGTCTCGCCGAACAGGACGCGACGTGAAGATCACCTCAGTGGCCGCGCGCCAGATCCTCGACTGCAAGACCCGTCCGCTGGTGGAGGTCGAGGTCACCACCGATACCGGACACATCGGCCGCGGCGCAGCCCCGACCGGCAGTTCGGTCGGGGCACACGAAGCCTTCATCCTGCGTGATGGCGACCCCGCCGAGTATCAGGGGCTGAGCGTTCACCGTGCAGTCGCCGCCGTCAACAAGGAGATCGCGCCCGCACTGGTCGGCGACGAGCTCGATCTCGAGACACTCGACCGACGGATGATCGAGCTCGATGGCACACCCAACAAGAGCCGCCTCGGCGGCAACGCCATCTACTCGACCTCGATCGCCCTGCTGCGCGCTACGGCGGCAGCCATCGGGATACCGACGTACGCATGGGTTGCCGAGCAGTTCGGACCCGGACCGGTCGCCCAGGTGCCGGTCCCCAGCTTCAACATGATCAACGGCGGCCGCTTCGGCGACGTCGTGCAACCGTTCAACGAGTTCATCGTGATGCCGTACAGGGCGGCGTCGATCGAAGATGCGGTAGAAAAGAGCGTCCGACTGTTCGGCGTCCTCGAACAGGTACTCACCGAGCATCTCGGGCGCAAACCACACGTGGCGTCCTCCTACGGATTCGCCGCGCCGTCATCGGATCCTCGAGAGGTCCTGCACCTCCTCGAGGCCGCGATCGAGCGCGCCGGTGTCGCGGACACGATGGCGTTCTCGCTCGACTGCGCGTCCAGCGAGATGTACGACGCCCTCACTGAGACGTACGAACTCAACGGCGAGCGTGTCACCGCCGAGGAACTCATCGACTACACCCACCAGCTCACCGACGAATTCCCGTTCGTCTTCATCGAAGACCTGCTCGATGAGGATGATTGGGACGGGTACGCCAAAGCCGTTGCCACGATTGACAAGTCGATAATTCTCGGCGACGACCTGATCGTCACCAACCGCGAACGACTCGAACGTGCCGCCGACTCCTCCGCGGTCGGCGGATTCATCCTGAAACCCAATCAAGTCGGCACGGTCAGCGAGGCCCTCGACTGTTACCGCTATGCCGTCGAACATCAACTCTTGGCCATTCCTTCTGGCCGCTCCGGCGGCGTCATCGACGATATCGTGATGGATCTGGCGGTCGGCCTGTCGGTGCCCTTTCAGAAGAACGGTGCCCCACGCTCCGGCGAACGCATCGAGAAGCTGAACTTTCTCCTGCGGGTGGCCGATTCGCTGCCGGGTGCCGCGCTTGCCGACGTCGCCGCGATCGTCGAGTTCTAGCCAGGTCGTGGGCAATCCACGTATACGACGATGCCTGGCTGTGACAAGGCGTCAGGTTCATCGCGTCAAGGCGTGGCACTTCGTCTAGTGTGTCTGATCGCGATGGGCTGGAGACTTCCTTCATGGTCCCCACTACACAGCGCGAGGTGCACCCGAGCGCAGACAATTCCACAGTGCTGGACGAGAAAGAGCTCTTGCCCTTCTATCACGACGATCTCCTGGAAGATCCCTACCCGTATCTCCGCCGACTCCGCGATGAGTTTCCAGTCCTCGAACTCGATGACGGCAGGTACGTGGTATCACGATACGAGGACGTCTCCACTCTGTTGCGGCACACGAAGAGTTCAGTGCAGCAGCTCGATTTCGGCCCATTCGACATCTTTCACTCTGCCGTGATCGGATTGGATGCGCCGTCCCATACCTGGCACAGGCGGCTCGTCAACAATCTGTTCACGCCCAAGTCGGTCCGCAGTTGGATGGACACCACGGCGTCAATCGTGACCGAGGCGCTTGCTACAGCGAAGCCAACGGGCCAGATCGAAGCGGTACGTGAATTGTGCCTCGTTCCAACCCACGCCACCATGTGCCTGATGCTCGGCATTCCGACCGACCACGCGGATGAGGTGCGACACAACACGTACGAGTTCGCACGTGGGTTTGGCATCGTTGCGACCGAGGACGACCTCCACGCTGGCGCCGATGGCAGCGATTGGCTTGCCGACTACTCCAACGAGGTCATCGAGCTGGTGCAGCGGGAATCGCGCCCTGGAGTCATCGGCGCATATCTCGCGGCGGAAGATCGCGGTGAACTGACCAGGCGGGAGACGATTGCGAACATCATGCTCTTCCTGGCGACCGGCCACTTCTCGACGGTGACTCTCGTCGCGCACGGCTTGGAGCGCATGGCTTCGGATCCGGAGCTTCTCGGCGTCTACCGAG
>CAMFLL010000357.1 GCA_945957405.1 uncultured Mycolicibacterium sp.
GCCCCGGCGCTGTTACTCTCGGCTGTACCGCGCCGCCCTGTGCACGCTGGGCCCGCCCGCCCGGTGTGGTGGGGCGTTCCCCCGGCGGCGCCCGCGGGTTAACCCCCACAACTCGCGATTGCTCAGCCGGCTGACACGCTCCGGCCTGCGCTGTGCAGATCGTTGCAGGCCTCCACGACCCGCTCCGACATTCCCGCCTCCGCCTTCTTCAGGTAGCTGCGCGGGTCGTAGACCTTCTTGTTGCCGACCTCACCGTCGACCTTGAGCACACCGTCGTAATTGCTGAACATGTGCGACACGATCGGGCGGGTGAACGCGTACTGCGTATCGGTGTCGACGTTCATCTTGACCACGCCGTACTTCAGTGAGTCCTCGATCTCCGACTTCAGCGATCCCGAACCACCGTGGAACACGAAGTCGAACGGCTTGGCGTCCTCGTCCAGCCCGAGCTTGGCCGCCGCGACCTTCTGCCCCTGGGCCAACACCTCGGGGCGCAGCTTCACATTGCCCGGCTTGTACACGCCGTGCACGTTGCCGAACGTCGCGGCCAGCAGGTACCGACCGTGCTCACCGGCACCGAGTGCGTCGATGGTCTTCTCGAAATCCTCCGGTGAGGTGTAGAGCTTGTCGTTGATCTCCGCCTCGACGCCGTCCTCCTCGCCACCGACAACGCCGATCTCGATCTCGAGGATGATCCGGGCCTCGACCGTGAGTTTCAGCAACTCCTTGGCGATCTCGAGGTTTTCGTCGATCGGCACCGCCGAGCCGTCCCACATGTGCGACTGGAACAACGGGTTCTGGCCGTTCTTGACCCGCTCGGCCGAAATCGCCAGCAGCGGCCGCACCAAACCGTCCAGCTTGTCCTTGGGGCAGTGGTCGGTGTGCAGCGCCACGGTGATCGGGTACTTGGCCGCCACCACATGCGCGAACTCGGCCAGTGCGACGGCACCGGTCACCATGTCCTTGACCCCGAGCCCGGAGCCGAACTCGGCGCCACCGGTGGAGAACTGGATGATGCCGTCACTACCGGCGTCCGCGAAACCCTTGATCGCGGCGTTGATGCTCTCGGAGCCGACGCAGTTGATGGCCGGGAACGCGAAAGAATGCTCCTTGGCACGGCCCAGCATCTCGGCGTAGACCTCGGGCGTGGCGATGGGCATGTGACTCTCCTTAGACGTTCTGACTGCGGCGTTTGTCCCTAGCAGTATCGCAAGAACACCGCAGGCACGGCAGTCCGGATGGAACACCGGGACGCGGCGAACCGCCGTGCGCCGACGAACATAGGGAAACCCCAGATTCCTCAGCGCCCCGACAGCCTTAGCGTCGAGGGATCACCACCGCACCCGCGGCTGGTGAGCCGCTCGGGGGCGGCACCGGCGTCTGAATCCACGGTGTCCACCGACCGCGGGGATCTCGGCGCCGGTGGAGAAGGGCGGACGGCGCAGGGGATCTGAAATGAGGGGTCAGATTCCCCGCGTCACACCGTCAACACCATCCGGTAGCGGGCCCGCCCGGCATCCATCGAGGCGTAGGCATCGGCGGCCCGCTCCAGCGGCATCTCCTCGATCCGGGCCCGGACACCCGACTGCAAGGCGAAGTGCATGGTCTCCTCGACGTCCCGGGCTGTGCCGGACGGATGCCCGGTGACCGACAGGCCGGCGTTGATCAGGTCGAGCGGGCTGATCGGCAACGGTTCGGGTGTCACTCCGATGGCCACCAGTTCGCCCTGCGGTCCCAGGCCACCGACGGTCTGGCCCATCGCCGCGGAATTGGCTGCCGTGGCCAGCACCACCCTGGCGCCGCCGAGCTTCTGCAGTTCGGCCGCCACGTCCTGCGCGGTGGAGTCGATGTAGTGGTGGGCGCCCAACTCGAAGGCGTCGTCGGCCTTGCCTGCACCGCGTGCGATCGCCACGGTCTCGAATCCCATGGCCCGCGACCACTGCACACCCAGATGTCCGAGACCGCCGATACCCAGGATCGCCACCAGGTCACCGGCGAGTGCGCGGGTGCTGCGCAGGCCGTTGAACGTCGTCACCCCCGCGCAGCCCATCGGGGCGGCGTCGACGAACGACAACCCCTCGGGGATCCGCGCCAGCGCCGTCGCGGGCGCGGTGACCGACTGGGCGTACCCGCCGGGGTACTGCCAGCTCGGCACCTGGAGGTTCACACATTGCATGAAGTAGCCCTTGCGGCACGGGATGCACCGGTTGCAGTTGCCGCCGAACCATCCGACGGCGACCCGGTCGCCGACCGCGAAGCCCTCGACACCGTCCCCGATCTCGGCGATGGTGCCGGCGATCTCGTGTCCGGGGGTGATCGGCCACGACAAGCCGGGGAACGCGCCGCTGACGAAGGCGTGATCCGTGCCGCAGACCCCGCACGCGGCGACGGCGATCCGGACGTGGCCCGGTTGTGGCGACACCGTCTCCACATCCACCAGCGAAAGGGGTTGACCTGCGGATTCGACGTGAACTGCGCTGTGAGTGGGCATCCGTCGAACTTATCGCCACGTGCGTTTCGGCGCGATAGGACCGAATGACGTTTATCGACCCGTTGCCCGTCGCCGGTATGTTGGGGCGTCATGCACAGCACCACCCTCGCGCTCATGCCGTCCTTCATGGACCCGATCAACCTGCTCGGGTACTTCGGCACCTGGGCGCTGGTCGGGCTGCTGATCGTGATCTTCGTCGAGTCGGGGGTGCTCTTCCCCATCCTCCCCGGCGACTCGCTGTTGTTCGTGGCCGGCATGCTGGCCGCGGGCACCGCCGCCGCCGCCCACGACGGTGCCGTCCAGGCCAACTTCCAGCTGTGGCAGCTGCTGGTCTTCATCCCGATCGCGGCGGTGCTCGGCAGTCAGGTCGGCTATTGGATCGGGCGCAACGTCGGCACCGCGATGTTCAAACCGGATGCGCGGTTCCTCAAACAGAAGTACCTCGACGAGGCGCATGCCTTCTTCGAGCAGCGCGGTCCGTTCGCCATCGTCATCGCGCGGTTCGTGCCCATCGTCCGGACGCTGGCCCCCCTGACCGCCGGCGCCGCGCGGATGAACTACGGCGTGTTCACGCTGTTCAACATCATCGGCGCGGTGGTCTGGGGGGTGGGGCTGACGCTGCTCGGCTACTGGCTGGGCCAGTTCGAGATCATCCAGAAGCTGCTCGAGCCGATCTTCATCCTGATCGTGCTGGCATCCGTCGCACCGATGTTCATCGAGTGGTACAAACGGCGGCGCGCGGCCAAGCGCGCCGGGCCGTCGGCGGAAGCCGCCTCCTAGAGTCCGAGCACCGCAGCGAGTTCGCGCAGACTGTCGCGGGGGTCGGCGGCCGGATTCTCGCCGAGCACCTGGATCACCACATGGTCGGCGCCGGCCTCCAGATGCGCGGTGACGGCGGCGGCCGCCTCATCGAGTGAGCCCATCGCGACCAGCTTGCGAGCCAGCCGATCGGAGCCGCCCCGGACCAGGTCGGAGTCGTCGAAGCCCTGCCGCAGCCACGAATTCCGATAGTTGGGCAGACCGCTGTACACCTCGAGGTGACTGTGGGCGCGCCGCAGCTGGTCCTCGTCGTCACCGCCGATGGCGACGGCCTGCTCCGAGACCACCCAGCGGTCGGCCCCGACGATGTCACGCGTGACCTGCGTCTGCTCGGGGGTCACGAGATACGGGTGCGCACCGTCGGCGTGCGTCGCCGACAGCTCGATCATCTTGGGGCCCAGCGCCGCCAGCAGGCGCGGCGGCCGCCCCACGCCGGGCTCGACCTGCGGCGGGACGGCGGCCATCCGCTCCAGGTAGGTGCGCATGGTCGCGAGCGGTTTGGCGTAGCTGCCGCCCAGCCCGCGTTCGACCAGCGGTCCGTGGCTCACGCCGAGCCCGAGCACGAACCGACGGGGAAACAGCGCCGACAGCGTGCGCGCACCACTCTCGGCGGCCGACGGCAACCGCACGTGGATGTTGGCGATCCCGGTGCCCACCACCAGACGCTCGGTGGCCGACAGGAAGGCAGCCGACTGGGTCAGGCACTCCTTACCGACCGTCTCCGGGATGAACAGCGCGCCGAAACCGAGGTCCTCGATCTCGCGCGCGACGTCTTGGGCGGCGGGCATGGACCAACTGTCACTGGCCCACCACACTCCGATTCGGGACGGGAAATCGACAGGCGCGCGTTCCGTGGTCGTCACGTTTGCGATGGTATCGGCGACGCCGCAGCGCCCTGCCCGGCGAGGTGGTCGAACAGCTCACGGATCCCGGCCAGCGAGTGCGCGGGCAGCAGCACATCGCAGTACGGCAGTGCCGCGGCCATCGCCCTGGCCAGCGGCCGGTAGTCGGCGGCGGCCGCCCGCGGATTGAGCCACACCACCGAATGCGCCCGGCGACGGACCCGGGCCATGGCGCGGTCGAGAACCTCGGGCGGATCGGCATCCCAGCCGTCCGAGGCGATCACCACGACGGCGCCGCGTAACGCGTTACCGTGCCTGCCCCCAACGAGTTCGGCGACGCAACGGCCCACATGGGTGCCGCCATACCGGTCGATCACCTTGGCGTTGGCCCGGGCCAGTGCCACCTCGGCCGAGCGGTGCGCCAGCACCGGCGTCAACCGCGTCAGTGAGGTCGAGAAGGCGAATACCTCGGGCCGGAACGACGCCTGGCGCAGCGCCGCCGCCCGCATCAGGTGCAGATAGATCGTCACATACGGCTGCATGGATCTGCTGACGTCACAGAGCAATACGACGCGCCGGGGCCGCCGACGGTGGGTGGTCCTGGCGAGCCGCACGGTCTCCCAGCCGGTGCTGCGCGAGGCGCGCATGGTCTCCCGCAGATCGATCCGCGCGCCGTGTCTGTCGGCCTGCCGGCGCAGGGTGCGCCGCTGCGGCCACCGCCCCGCCGCCTGTTCGAGCCACCCGCCGATCAGCCGTAGATCCACTTCGTCGAAGGTGTCGAACGCTTCCTCCGCGCGTGCCACCAACCGGCTGGGCAGCACATCGGGCACCGTCACCGCCGCGTCGCCGTCGGCCGCCGCGGCGACAAACGCCGGTCGCGTGGTCCACGGCACCCCGCCACCGTCGAGCGTGGGCCCCTGCGTGTTCGCGCCTGCCGCCACCGATTCCAGCCCGGCGCCGCGCGACGCCTTCAGGCTCGGCGGGTCGAGTCCCGACACCGCGTCGGCGAACACCGCGTCGAAGACCGCGTCGAACAACCCGAGGTCCTCGCCGCGGTTGACCAACGTCAGCCGCGCGGTCCAGTACAGTTCGCTTCGCGACCGCGGTAACGCCGACGCCAACGCCGCCACGAATGTTGCTGGGCCACTGGCCGATACCGTCACTCCCCCGCCGCGCAACCGGGACACCAGGCCGACGGCGAAGGAGGCGCGGTCGACACCGCGGAGCAGCGCCGGGGTGCTCATCGCCGGTCGCGGTCCACCCGTCTGCCCAACACCACCCGGCCGAGCGTGAAGATGGCCGCAGCGGCCGCGAACATGGCCGCCACCGCAACGCCGTACTTCTTCAGTGTTGTGCCACCGGCAAGTTCGAGCAGATCGATCGGCGCGGGCTCGGCGGGCGCCGCAGGCGATTGGGTGGGTTTCGGCGACACGTCGGCGGCGGGCTGCTCGCTCTCGGATTGTGCGGCAGCAGGTGCGGGCGGTGCGTTCTCGGCAGCCAGCTTGGCCTCCAGCGAGCCGACGAACTGCCCCAGCAGCTTCTCCGAAACCTGTTGCAGCATACCGCTACCGAACTGAGCGAGTTTACCGACGATCTTGAGGTCGGTATCCACGGTGACCCGGGTCTGATCACCGCCGTCGTGCAGCTGCGCCGTGACCGTCGCCGCCGCATTGCCGGTGCCGCGAGCTTCTTTGCCCTTGGCGTCGATCACCGCCCGGTGCGCGTCGCGGTCCCGCTCGATGAAGTGCACCTTGCCGCTGAACTCGCTGGTGACCGGCCCGACCTTGATCTTGACCTTACCGAGCACATCATCACCGTCGTGCCCAGTCATCTGCGCGCCGGGCATCAGGGGGATCACCTGCTCGAGGTCGTTGAGCACATCCCAGGCTTTGTCGATGGGTGCGCTGACGGTGAACTCGTTGGTGATCTTCATCGAGGATTCCTCTCATCTGCGGTCCAGATTCTCATCTCTGGGCGTACTCGGCCAGCGCGGTGCTGATCAGTTGGCGATCGTCGGGCGTCTTGGCCAGCGCCCCGAGGCTACCCAGCACGCGAATGTCGTCGTCGGCCACCAGCTCGCTGACGCCCAGGGTCACCAGGGCGGCCACCCAGTCGATGGTCTCGGCCAGCCCGGGCGCCTTGTCCAGGTCGAGATCACGTGCCCCGGCGACGAAGTCGGTCGTGTGCTCGACCAGCGCGGCGGTGGCGCCGGGCACGGTACGACGCACTATCGCGGCGGCCCTGGTCGGGGCCGGGTAGTCGATCCAGTGGTAAAGGCAGCGGCGCCGCAGCGCGTCGTGGAGGTCACGGCTGCGGTTGGACGTCAGCACCACGATCGGTGGCCGCTCGGCGACGAAGGTGCCGAGTTCGGGCACCGTCACCGCCGCCTCACCGAGGAATTCCAGCAGCAGTGCCTCGAATTCGTCGTCGGCGCGGTCGATCTCGTCGATCAGCAGTACCGGCGGCGTCGGGCCACGGTGCCGAACACACTGCAGGATCGGGCGGTCCACCAGGTACCGCTCGGTGTAGAGGTCATCCTCCTCGATACCGGTCCCGCGGGCTTCGGCCAGCCGGATCGACAACAGCTGACGCTGGTAGTTCCAGTCATAGAGGGCCTCGGCGGCGGTCAGCCCCTCATAGCACTGCAGCCGGATCAGCGGCGATTCGAGCACGGCGGCAAGGGTTTTGGCTGCCGTCGTCTTACCCACCCCAGGCTCGCCCTCGAGCAGCAGGGGACGACCGAGGCTGGTCGCCAGGTAGAAGGCCGCGGCAGTGCCGTCGTCGAGCAGGTGGTCGTGCGCGTCGAACCGGCCGACCACGTCGCCGATGTCCGCGAAGACGTGGTTCATCGCATCGCCGCGGCGAATGACGACCGGCAGCCCGCGCCGCAGAACCAGTAGTCGTGCCCGGCGGCACTGAGATGCGGAGTGTCCGGTGCGACGAGCACGCGCATCCCGCACATCGGATCGGTGACCTCGGCAGGATGACTCGGTGGCTGCGTCGTCGCGACCAGACCCTCGACGCGGATGGCGGCGATGACCTCGGCGAGAATCGACACCGCGATCTCCGGTGGTGTGCGCGCGCCGATGGCCAGCCCGACCGGCGTGTGCACACGCGCCAGTTCCGCTTCCGCGCGCCCGAGCCCGGCCAGGATCGCCCCGCCGCGCACGCGGCTGGCCACCAGGCCGATGTAGCCGACGCCGGCATCCAGTGCCGCACCGATGGTTTCGGCCTCGGGCCCGCCGTGGCTGGCGATCACCACCGCGGTCACATCGGAGAAGTCGGCCGCCGACACATCCACATCTGTCTCTTATACACATCTGACGCTGCCGACGAAGAGGATAGTGGGGG
>CAMFLL010000358.1 GCA_945957405.1 uncultured Mycolicibacterium sp.
GAGACGCAGTCCGAGGTCGTGGGCGTGCACGGCGACACGCGACTGGAGTCGATCGATGTGGTCGATCGACGAACCGGCTCGACCACACGGCGCCGGACGCGCGCCCTGTTCGTTCTCATCGGGGCAGAGGCCGCGACAGACTGGCTGCCTCAGGAGATTGCGCGGGACAAGCACGGGTTCATCGTGACAGGGCCGGATGCGCTCAAATCGGGTCTATGGCGGCCGCAGCGCGAGCCTCTCGCCCTGGAGACGACCGCGGCCGGGATCTTCGCGGTCGGGGACATCCGCGCCGGTTCGGTCAAACGCGTGGCGGCGTCGGTGGGTGAGGGCGGTGTGGCGATCGCGCTCGTCCACCGCTACCTGGCGTACTGACGACATCACGGTCGAGGAAGTCCCCGAAGATAGCCCTACTGCATCAGATACGGCAGTAAGGTGCTGCTCGTGGGGAGGAATCTGTTAGCCAATGGTCGTGGCCGGATGCTGGCGTTCGTTGTCTCGGTGGCCGTCTCCGGCGCCATGATCTATGCGCAGACCGTGGAGCCGTCGTGCTGTGGTGCGGCACATGGCCCGGCCGCGGCGCAGGCTCCGCAGGCCGCCGTCCCGTCCACCCCGAGCGCCACCATTCCCGCGGAGGCCGACCTGCTCGCCGCCAGCACTCCCGTCGGCGCCGGCCGGGACCTTCAGTTCGAGTTGCCCGCCGGTGTCGCACCCGAATCGGGGCTGCAGGTCAGAACCATCTGGGTGGCGCGCGCCATCAGCGTGTTGTTCCCAGAGATCACCACCATCGGCGGGTACCGGCAGGACCCGCTCAAATGGCATCCAAACGGGCTGGCGATCGACGTGATGATCCCCAACTTCCATTCCGCGCAAGGAATCGCGCTCGGAAACCAGATCGCCGGGATGGCCTTGGCGAACGCCAAGCAGTGGGGCGTCCTGCATGTGATCTGGCGGCAGGGCTTCTACCCTGGCGTCGGTGCCCCCAGCTGGACGGCGGACTACGGTTCGGAGACCGCCAACCATTACGACCATGTTCACATCGCGACCACCGGCGGCGGATACCCGACCGGGCGTGAGACCTACTACATCGGATCCATGCGCCCTGCGCCGAACTGATCGCGCCATGCAGCGCATCGCGCTCCTCCTCGTGGTGATGTTGCTGGTGGCCGTCGGCTGTTCGGAGCCGCACAATCCGGCGATGCCGTCGAGCATCGGGAGTGTCCCGCCGACCAGCGTGGCCGCACCCGCGGAGCGCGCGCTGTCCGCGGATCCCGCGAAGATCGCCGACGACCTGGTCGCTGACGAACACGCGCTGCGGGACCCGGCGTCATCAGAGGACCTGCTGACGGCAGCGGCGCAGCGGCAGCAGATGGCGTACCGCATCATCGCGCGGCATCAGGACTGGGATGCGATCACGCGCCCGCGTATCCCGGCCGCACTTCTCGGCAGCTATGACCGCAACATCGATGCGCGGCGGCACCTCGAGGCACTCAGCAAGGGCACGCTGCGAGATCTGCTGCCGGCGTGGCGGATCGGGCCGCCACGGCCTGCCGATGAGTTGCTGGGCTATTACCGCGAGGCGGAATCGGCCACGGGGGTGGGATGGTCCTACCTGGCGGCCATCAACCTCATCGAGACCGGTCTTGGGCGTGTCGCCGGTACCAGCACCGCGGGCGCGCAAGGGCCGATGCAATTCCTCCCGTCGACTTTCGCCACGTACGGCGACGGCGGCGACATCAACGCGCCGCGGGACAGCATCATGGCGGCCGGCCGTTTTCTCGCCGCACACGGTTTCGCCCTGAATCGCGATGACGCGCTGTTCCGGTACAACAATTCGATGGACTATGTGCGCGCGGTCGACGATTACGCGGCGGTGCTCGCCGCCGACCCCGGCGCGTTCGCCGGCTATTACCGGTGGCAGGTCTACTACCGCACGACCACCGGCGATGTGCTGCTGCCCGTGGGCTACGCCGAGACCGACCGGATCACCGTCGCGGAGTACCGGGCCCGGCAATCCGGCGCGACTCCGGCCCACATCTCGGGCGGCAGTGAGCAGATCCTCGAGCGGTTGTTGGCCGCCGACGGTGGTGCGGGCGCGCAATCAGAGCCGGTGTCCCGGCAGTTTCTCGGAACACCCTATGGCGCAAACACACTCATCGGTTCGGAGAGCGTGCCGGAGCAGCTTGTGGTCGATCTCGAGAAGGTCGACTGTTTCACCTACGCCGACTACGTCGAGGCGCTCAAGCGCGCCAAGGATCGTGCGGGGTTCATCACGGCGCTGATCGAGGTCCGCTACAAAAACGGGGTGGTCAGCTTTGCGACCCGGAAACACTTCTTCACGGACTGGTCCGCGGTGACTCCGGCGGTCGCCACCGATATCACCACAACCCTTGGCGCCGAATACATTCCGGTGCCCAAGCAACTGAACCAGAAGGATGCCGGCGGGGTGTACCTGCCCGGGTTGCCTGTGGTTGCGCGCACCATCTCCTACATTCCGAGCGGGGTTGTCGACAGTGCCGTGGTGAGCCGGCTGCGCAGCGGCGACTATATCGGCGCGTACGCGCAGGACGGCGGCCTGGACGTCACGCATGTCGGCATCTTCGTCAACGCACCCCAGGGCCCTCTGCTGCGCAACGCATCATCGCTGCAGGCCAACGAGAAGGTGGTCGACCAACCGCTTTTCGATTACCTGCACACCGTCCCCGGGATCGTCGTGCTGCGGC
Organism: uncultured Mycolicibacterium sp.; assembly: GCA_945957405.1. Lineage (GTDB taxonomy): Bacteria > Actinomycetota > Actinomycetes > Mycobacteriales > Mycobacteriaceae > Mycobacterium. The sequence goes on from CAMFLL010000358.1 coordinate 2,721, forward strand.
CAGTTCAGTAGGTGTTCAGCCCGAAGACCTGCACGGCGGCCGCTTTACCCCTGAGCACCCGGGGGCCCCGATCGACCAGTCCCTGTGGCCGACACGCCAGCGCATCCACGGATTGTTGAGTGAGCAGGATGGCGTCGCCGATGGTCTTGGTGAGTTGCTCGACGCGCGCGGCGACGTTGACGGTGTCTCCGATCAGCGTGAACTCGAGCTTGCCTCCGCCGCCGATGGTCCCGGCGATCACCGGCCCGGTGTTCACGCCGATACCGATCCGGAGATCGCCGTCGAACCTGTCGTCGACCAGGCGGTGAATCAGGGTCGCGGCGGCCACGGCGGCGTCCGCGTGATCGGTGAGTTCGTTGGGTGCGCCGAAGACGGCGAACGCGCCGTCGCCCAGGAATTTGTTGACATGCCCGCCGGCGTCGACGACGGCGGGCACGACGATCTCGAAGAGGGCGTTGAGGCGGGCGACGGTGTCTTCGGCAGAGCTGGTCTCGGCGAACGGCGTGAAATCGCGGATGTCGACGAACATCACGGTGACCTGACGGCGCTCGCCGGTGAAGACGTCATCGCCCTGTTCGAGTAGGCGCGCCGCGAGGGCCGGGTCGACGTAGGTGCTGAACGCTTTCTGCAGGCGTTGCCGCTCCGCCAACCCCGCCTGCATCCGGTTGAACGATGCCGCCAGTGCGCCGAGGTCGTCGTCTTGGACCACCGGCAGGCGTTGGCCGTAGTCACCGGCGGCGACGCGTCTGGTGCCCTCGGCCAGATCCCGGATCGGCCGCAGGGACGGTGAGAACACCGCGCCGATGGCGATCGGCACCGCGAAGACAGCCGTCAGCGCACCGGCGATCACGATGGTGAGCACCGGGATGTCCTTCGATCGGTCGAAGACCGTCGCCAGCATCGCGCCGGCGATGGCGAACACGAACATGGAGGCGAGGACGGACACGTTCGACCACATCTCGAATGTGGGGCGAGAGCGCGGGAGCGAGTCACCCATGGCCGTATCGCCGGCAATCGCCGATCGGGCCGGGCGCATCGCGGCTTCCACGAAACTGTGCACGCCGATGATCGCCAACGGGACGCCCAGTGAGGCGCCCATGATGGCGAATTGGACCAGCCTCACCGGCGTGGCTCCGGCGATCATCCCGACCGCAACCCACAGCAACGCGGGCAGCGCCGCGTTGACCCCCACCGCGCGGACCACGACGCTGCGCGCCCAGATATAGCTCGCTGCAAGTGCTTTCGTGCTGTCAACCTCGTCACCGGCAACCCATCGTTCCACGACGTGGCTGCTTCCCATACCCGGCAGGAGCGTGAGATACGCCAGCACCATCACCGCGACGACGGTGATTGCTGCGGCAGTCGCGTAACGGTCGGAGCGCTCGAACGCGACGACCACAGCAGACGACAGACCGTAGATCAACAGCAGGATCGGGACGCTGACCGCGTACAGCGCCCAGGAGTACCTGGTGCCGTAGCGGTCCCACAACCACTGCCACACGCGATCCACTCTGGCGACACTAAAGAACCCCGATGCCCGGGGGCGGGGATTGGCGTGACTCAGTCGGTCGTGCCGGTCAATTCAAGATGGAGGCTGCGTCTGAGCCACTGCTCGTACTGATCGTCCGTCCATTCGAGACCGTTGACGGCCCGGAAATAGAGTTCCATACCGCAGAGCATCCAGGCGCAGTCGACGGCATCCCGTCGGCTGAGGTCGGGCGTGAGCAGCTTCGCCTCGGCGAGGCCGGCCACGATGGGTGAGAGCCATTCCTTTGCCTTGCGCGCACCGTGGGCGTGGATCTCGACGACGGCGGGATCGCTGGACGCATCGAGGGCCGCCGCCCAGATGTCCTTGCCGCTGGCGAACAACTCCCGGTGGAAGGTGGCAAACAGGTCGAGCTGTCGACGCGGGTCTGGCTCGGATTCGCTTCCAACGTGCCATTTTTCGATGTCGATGTTGGTTACCAGCTGATTGACCAGTTCGACGACGATGGCGGTCTTGTTGGCGAACGTGGCGTAGACCGTCGGGGTTGCGACGTTGGCTCGTTCGGCGATGAGCGCCACTGTCGTACCGGCAAACCCACGGTCGGCGAACAGGTCGCGGGCCGCGGCGATGATCCGGTCGCGGGTGTCGGCTGCCCGTTCCACGCGCAACGTCGAGCGGTACGGCCGACGCTGTCCCCGCGTCCCCTCTGGCACGAGCACACGGTACCAATGCTGGTGTGCGGGCAACGGCCCGTGACCTTCGTCAGTGCGACGGGGGCCGCACGAATGTCACCCACGCGAGGTTGAAGACTTTCCAGATCGTCGCGTTGGCGGCGCCGTTTATCGGGCGACGCCTGGTGACCTGCAGCGAAAGGATTTTCCACTCACCGCCGGCGAGTCGTTTGACCAGAAACGTCTCGTAGGAGTCCCCGGCACGGATGCTGCGGTCCGAACTCTTGTCGTCCTTGAGGCCGCCTGAGCCGGTGACCAGGGCCAGATCGCTTGTGAGAAAGCGAACTTCGTCGATCCGCGTGTCGAGAGTGGTGTTCCGCAGGCGCGTGTCGAGCGACGGCTGATGCCAGTCGCCGATGGCCTTACCGCCGCGCAGGCGTGTCCCGTCGAAGGCGATGAAATGGGCATCGTCAGTGAAGCACTCGGCCATCTTGGCCCCGCTGTGCTGCGCCCAAGCGGCTGCGAAGTCGTGGATCGGTCTGGTGATCGCATGGTCGGCTCGTACGGGCTGGTTGAGCTCAACAGGCATTGCGTCGACCTCCTTTGTCGGAAGGGTCCGGTGTCGGTCCCTCAGAATTGAACATACACATTTATATCGAATATAGCGCCGTAGGAATGCCAACGTAAAAGCAGTGCATCAATAGTGCGCTATATTGCACTGCATGGATGACGATGCCGCCAAGCTGGCGACGGCGATCGGTGCGCGGGTCAGGCAGGAGCGCCAGGGGCGGGGCTGGACGTTGGATCAGCTCGCTGCGGCGGCCGCCGTGAGCCGACGCATGGTGGTCAGCGTGGAGCAGGGGGCGGTGAACCCCAGCGTGGGGACGCTGCTCCGGCTCAGCGATGCCCTCGGCGTGGGGCTGCCGGCGTTGGTGGAACCGCCCGAGCCGAAGACGGTGAAAGTCACCCGGTGCGGCGACGGGGCGCAACTGTGGACCGGGGCCGCGGGCGGCCGTGGCGTCCTGGTCGCCGGGACAACACCTCCCGACGTCATGGAATTGTGGGACTGGACGTTGGGGCCGGGGGACCGGCACACCAGCGAGGCGCACGCGCGCGGCACCCAGGAACTGGTGCACGTGCTGGAAGGTTCGATCACCGTCGAGGTCGACAACCAGGTCACGGCCTTGGTCTCCGGCGACGCGATCGCCTTCCCCGGCGATGTCGACCATGCCTACGTCAATGCCAACGCGGAGCGCGCGCGGTTCGCCTTGGCAGTCTTCGAACCCGGGGTGGGCGGTCCGCCGGCGGGGGAGGCGCGCCATGGATGACGCATCCACGCTGCAGCGATTCCTGGACAACGCCCGCGTCGATGACGCGGTCTTCGCTTTGCGTCCCGACTACCGTGCCCTCCTGATCGCCGTCAGGGGACTGGTCCCCGGGCCCAGCGACGACGTCAGTGAGGCGTTGTTGACGGAAGCGGAATCTGCAGCCCGCCAACAGCTTCGCGACCGTAGCGTGGAAGAGCTGCCGAACATTGCAGCATGGCGCGACGCCTACCGCGCGTTCGGGGCCAAGCCGCAGCGGACGCGCAACAGCGTGGAGGCACTCACCCGGCGTGCCGAGACCGGTCTGCCCCGGATCAACCGGCTCACCGACCTCTACAACGCGATCTCGGTACTGCATCAACTCCCGGTGGGCGGCGAGGACCTGTCGCGCTATGACGGTGCGCCGCGCCTCATCAGGGCCACCGGGACCGAGGCGTTCGACACCACCGCCGACGGCGCGGTGGTCGTCGAGCATCCCGAGATCGGCGAAGTGGTGTGGTGCGACGACGCCGGCGTGACCTGCCGACGCTGGAACTGGCGCCAGGCGCGCCGCACCCAACTGAGTGAACACACCACCACCGCATTGTTCATCCTCGACGTGTTGGACCCGATGACCGATGCGGAATTGAATTGTGCCGCAAACGATCTCGCCACCCGTTTAGGCGAACTGGGTGTCGACGTCCAGATCGCGCGCCGGGTGATCTCGACGACATCATCGGAAAGGCAAGGAAACTGACATGCTGATCCATCCGTGGGACGCATCCGTTGATTCAGCGGAGTGGCAGGAATGGCTCGCGGGCACCGATCGGTTCGGGGTGCTTGCCGTCAACAACCTCGACCCCGCCGAGGCGCCGGTGCTGGTGCCCACCCACTTCACCGTTGCAGGCGACGAGCTCATGGTGCACCTGGCCCGGCCCAACCCGGTCTGGCGGCACCTGGAGGCGGCCAGCGAAGTTCGGCTGGCGATCATCGGCGACTATGCCTACATCCCGACCTACTGGCGGGCCAAGGCGGGCGGCCCCGATGAGGACGGCGTGCCCACCAGTTACTACGCCAGCGTGCAATTCGTCTGCCGGCCTTCGATCGTCGATGATCCCGAGGGCAAGGTCGACATTCTGACCACCCAGCTCGCAGACTTCCAGCCCGAGGGCGGCTATGCCACCGTGGCCGTCGGCAAGGCTCCATACGGGCGCATGCTCAGCGGCATCCGTGGCTTGCGGCTGGCAGTTTTGCGTGTCGACGCCAAGTTCAAGTACGACGACCACAATCCCGTCGAACACCGCCGCCGCGT
>CAMFLL010000359.1 GCA_945957405.1 uncultured Mycolicibacterium sp.
GGAACGGTGAGTAGCGTCTGGCCCTCAATGGTGGTCTCGCCGTGATCCTTGATCAACCGCACCTCGACGGCGTCGTGGGCGTCGGGACCGTCGTCCTGGTCCAGATCGGTGACCGAGACTGCGTCGAGCCGCTCCAGCAGGGTGCGCGAATGGGTGACGACCACCACCTGCGTCTGCTGCGCGGCGACCCGGATCAGATGGGCCAGTGGTGCCACCAGATCGGGATGCAGTGACGTCTCGGGCTCGTTGAGCACCATCAGCGACGGCGGTGCCGGACTCAGCAGTGCGGCCGCCCAGAGCAGGAAACGCAGTGTGCCGTCGGATAATTCGGCTGTGCGCAGGGGGCGCAGCATGCCCGGTTGACTCAGCTGCAGGTCGAAAAGGCCGTCGTTGACCATGACTGCCAGGGTGGCGCCCTCGAAGGCGTCGGCGACCGCCCGCTGCAGGTCGTCGAACCCCGCCTCGATGATGGTCTGGATGGCAGCGGCCAGGTCGGCGCCGTCGTCGGCGAGCACCGGCGTGCGGGTGCCGACGTGCGGACGGCGGGCGGGGGCGTCGAGGTCGACGCGGAAACCGTCGTAGAACCGCCAGCCGCGCAAGCGATCCCGGACCGCCGCAAGTTCCGGTAGTTCGCCCGGGTGGGCGAATTCGGTGAGCACGCTCTGGTAGGTCGGCAGGCCGCGGGTCAGCTGGTCGAAGCGCTGCCCCCGTCGTCCGGTGTCGGCCATGGTCTCGGCCAGCGGCCCGGCCCGGCGCACCAGCGTCGAGCCGGGGCGGAGCACGGCGCCGGCGAACACCGCTTCTCGCTTGATTTCGGGGTCCCGGCCGAAGGCCGAGCGGATGCCGGCCATCTGCGGTAGCCCGAGATCCACGAGGTAGCCGAAATCATCCGCCGCATAACCCATCTCGAGCGACACCGAGCGGGTCCGGGTGGTGCCCTCGGTGACGCCGGTGCGGCGGGCGCCCGACGTCTGCTCCGGCCCGGCCCACAGCGCCGACTGCAGGCCGCCCTCACGGGCCAGTGATGCGATGGCCTCACCACGACCGCACGCCGCCAGCAGTCGCAGCGCGCGGTACATCGACGACTTACCCGCGCCGTTGGCCCCGGTGATCACCGTCAACCGACGCAGTGGCACCACCACGTCGCGCAGCGACCGGTATCCGCGGACCGCGACCGTCGAGAGCATGACGCCCAAGGTAGCCGCCCCGTCCGACACTCAGTCGGCGGGCGGCGGGTCTTCGGGCCAGAGGATGAAGTCGTCGTGCCTGCGCAGCACCGGGCTTGGCCCGGCCGCCGCGAGAGCATCCCGGACGGCGTGCAGGTGCGCCGGTGTCATCTCCAGTGGCGGCTCATCGGGCTGGAATGTGGTGCGGACGGGGTAGTCCACGCCGGGCTGCCGGGTCATCTCGATATGGCAGCCCAGCACAAGCGTGACGGGCCGCTGGTCGGCGAAGTCGATCATGCGGTCGATGGAGCGGGTGAACAACGGCCAATCCTCGATGTACAACCGGCCGCGATACACCGTGTCGCCGGTCAGCAGGAACCCTGTCCGAGGGTCGAAGAACGTGACGGCCGCGGCATCGTGGCCGGGGGTGGCCAGCGCCTCGAGTTCGCGTCCGCCGAGGTCGAGCGTTCGCACCGACTCCCAGTCGTCATCGGTGAAACCGAGGAACTCCCAGACAGATTCGCGGTCAGGGGCCACGACCGTGGTGTTCGGCCGGTCGGCGAACTGCGCGTCGCCCGCGATGTGGTCGTCGTGCGCGTGGGTGTGCAGAACAAGCAGCGGGTAGTCGGGCACCGGGTGGCGCCGCAGCCAGCCGTCGATCAACTCGTCGACCACGTCGCGCAATGGAAACCACGCGCGGTTGGCCGTGGCGCCGGTGTCCAGCAGCACCGCCCGGTCCGAACCGAACAGCAGGAACAGGAACGGGGCTTCGTAGTTGATCGCCTTGTTCTGGCGAAGGATGACCGTGTCGTCATCCGGCCAGTGCACCTGGATGGCGGGATCGTCATTGTGCTTCGACGAATCCGAGCCGTGTATCCACCGAACGGACAGCGATTCACAGGATGCGGACATGAACCCTCCGGCGTGCGTCGTCTTGACGGGCCGGGTACGGCGCACATCTCGTCCGGTGGCGCGCGATCGCGCCACCGGCCAACGTATCAGATCAGCGCGTGACGCCCAGGGCGTCGGTCATGGTGAAGAACAGGTCGGTCTGATCGGTCAGGCCCACGACGTTGGCCGCCCGCGGTCCGTAGGCCGCGATGCGGACCTGGGTGCCGGTGTGGGTCTCGTCCTCGATGTCGATGTCCGCCGACGTCCCATAGCTGACGATCATCTCGGCATCGTCGGCCGTGGTGAGTTTGCGGGTCAGGCCGGGGTACATGGCGTCCCTGACCCGCTCGATCGGTTGCTTGGAGTTCTCGGCGAGTCCGCGCAGGTCGTCTTCGGTGTATTCCTCGACGATCTGACTGGTGTGGCCGTGATCAGCCGTGGCGATCACCAGCGTGTTGCCGTCGGCGCGGGCGAATTCCAGGGCCTTCTGCACGGCGGCGTCGAAGTCCACGGTCTCGCCGATCTGACCGCACGGATCCGCCGCGTGGTCACGCTTGTCGATCGACGCACCCTCGACCTGCAGGAAGAATCCCTTGTCCGATCCCGCCTTCGAGCCTTTGAGCAGATCGATGGCCTTGCCCGTCATATCGGCCAGCACGGGGACGTCGGCGCCGCGCTCGGCGTTGTCGGCGCACTTCGCCGCCGGCTGCAGGTACCCCTGCCGAACGGCGGCGGGTCCTGTCCAGCGGACGGGCATGTTCCCGTCGGCGAACAACCCCAACACGGGCTTGTCCTGGTTCGCTTCGGTGATGTCGTTCAACTCTGCTGCGGTGCGCACGATCTGGTAGCCGCGCTCCTTGGCCTGGACCTCGAGCGTCTTACCGGCGTACTCGCCGCCGGTGGCGGTCTCGCCGAACGACTCGAAGCCGCCGCCCATGGTGATGTCCGGGCGGGTGGCCAGCATCTGTTCGGTGACCGAACCTGGACCACCCTTCTCGAGGGTCTCGTCGGGGCAGGACTCGGTCATCTCCTTCGGCCCGTAGCAGTCCCGCTCGGTGATGTGCGAGAACTGCGATGCCGGTGTGGCGTCCTGGATCTCGGAGGTGGTGATGTCACCGGTGGCAAAGCCCTGTGCCTTGGCCAGCTCGAGGATCGTCGAGTGCTTGGTGTCCTTGATGTCGATCCCCAGCGCACCGTTGTAGGTCTTGCTGCCCGTCGACCATCCGGTGGCACTGGCCGCGGAATCGGTGACGTAATTGGGCTTGCCGTCCTTGCGCAACGCGTAGGTGGTGTACTGGCCCGTCAGGGGAAACGCGTCAAGGCCGTCGAAGGAATTGCCCGCGCCCTTCTCGTAGTTACGGGCGATGGTGATCTCCGAATCGCCCATGCCGTCACCGATCAGCAGGATGATGTTGCGCGCCTTGCCGTCGTTGATGGCATCGCGGATGGTCTGCGGCTGATCGCCGTCGAGGCGGCGGGCGCCACCGTTGGCACTGATGTCGCCGTGGGCGGACCGGGTCACGGTGTCGCCGCTGCCACTCTTCTCCTGATCGCTGCTGCAGGCCGCGAGCGGTAACACCGTGATGGCACCCAGTACTGCCGCCACCTTGAAAAACGTCCGCATCGCCTATCCGCCTTCTGTCTCGATGTACTACGCCGAGGGAATGTAACGGGACCGCGGTGAACGAATGATGACGCGCAGCAGAAGTTTTGCCGCCGTTCAGGCGGGGGTGATGCGGGAGGCGATGCGGTCGGCGATCCGCACCGAGGAGATGCTCTGGAACGAGCACGTCATGACGTCGATGACGACGGTGTCGGCGGCGCGCAACGAATGCTCGCATGTCCAGCCGGCGACGTCGTCGCCCCGTAGGGTCACCACCAGCGAGGTGCCTGCCTGGTACGGCTCGCCGACCGACATGCGGGATGTCGAGCCGTCGTCGAATGTCACTGTGTATGAACGGTTTGCGCAGGCATTCCACCGCTGCGCCTGCATGTCGACCATGTGGCGGGCATCGGCGGAGGTCGTGAAATCGGCGACCGCCGCCAACACCGAGTTCTGGAACGTCTGGTCCGATCCGTCCAGAAAGAGCCGCGAATAGATGCCCACATACCGTGAGCCGGTGTAGGTCTGCTGCCAGGCGGCGTCGTTGATACCGGCGCATTCGCCCGGATCGACGGCGCCGCCGCGGTACGGACTGGCTCCTTCGCCCGCTTGGGTGAAGTTGGGAACCCCGGTGAGCGACGACAATTCGACGCCGTCGGGCAGCAGCGCGGGCAGCGCTTCGGGCTCCACACCGGGTTTTGGTGCGGGCGGCGCCGTGGTCGTGGCTGCCGCCGATGTCGTGGGAGCCGGGGCCGCCGACGTCGTGGCCGGCGCGGGGGCCGCGACCGGCGTACCACCGATGGGTTGGGGCCGGACCAGGATCAGCACCGCGCCGAGGGCCGTCAGCAGGGCGACGAAAGCGCCGACACCCACCGCCGGCGCGACCCGGCCGCGATTGGCGGGAAGTTTGTAGGGCGTTGCGGGACTGTTCATTTCACATCCTCGATCTTGGCTGCGACCTGAGTGACGTAGGTACCGACGACGGATTCCGGCAGATCGCGTCCGCAGAAATGGACGTTGATCACCACGTTGTTGCGGGCCGCCAGCCCGGTGTGGCACAACCATCCGGCACCGCCGTCCTGGGTGCGTGTGGTGCTGATGATTCCGTCGGCGTCGATGACCGGACCGACGGTCCAGAAACTCGTCGCGCCGTCGGCGTCGGCCGACGGTCGCAGGTTCACGCTGCGGTTGGCGCACGTGTCCCACCGTGCTTTCGCCGCGGCGACATAGTGTTCGGCGGCCGTGGCGTCCTGGAACGGCACCACGGACTGGTTGATCTGGCGTTCAGGGGATTGACCGGTGAGGAACTGCTGGCGCGAGGCGGTGTACCCGCTGCCCTCGAAGGCGCGCCGCTTGGCGGGCAGCAGTGCCACGCAGCCCTGCTCGACGATGTCCCCATCCGCCATCTGTTCGTACACACGGTCGCCGTTGTCGGCGTTCCCGGTGACCGTGGCCGAGCCGGCGATCGCGGCGATGTCCGGTATCGACAGCAGCAGGCCGGACAGTGCCGCGACCGGTACGGGCGGCATCGAAGATTCGGTTGAAGTCGCTGCGGCCGAGTTGATTTCAGACGGTACGGCGGGCGGTGCAGGAGGCGGTGGAACCTGGTCACCGCGCGTGGCGAACACCACCACCACCGCAATGACGATGGTCAGTATCAGCCCCGCGGCCGCGATCCAGGGTGCCCGGTGACCGCGCCTGCGCCTGGCCGGCCACGGCGGCGGGGTGGGTGTGACGGGCCAGCCCGGCAGGCGACCGGTCCCGGCGCTGGGGGCGGCGGGCCAGTACCGCCCCGGCTGGTCGTCGTGTGACCACCGGCGCGGCGCGGGGCGGTAGGCACCGCGCGGCGGGATGTTCACGGTGCGTTCGTCGGGGTTCGAGTTCACGCCGGCTCTCCGTTCACTGCTCGCGCTGGGCGTTCGACGTGATCGACACCGCGATCGCTTCGGCCTGACCGGTGGGCTCGGCTCCGGAGAAGTCGCACACCATGACATCGGCGATGACCGCAGCGCCGGCCGGCGCCGAGGCGGACATAACCCGCTCGCAGGAGCCGTTGCGCCCGGTTTGCATCTGGGCCAGGACGGTCTTGTCGCGGCGTAGTTCCGGTTCCCCGAGCCGCCAGCGACGTTGCTCGCCGGTGGCGGTGGTGTAGGTGACGGTGCGGCCACCACAGGCCGCCCACGATTCGGCGGCCTTGTTGAGGTGCTCGAACGCGGTGTCGACATCGGCGAAGCTGATCACCGCCTGGGTGACCATGTGCTTCGCCTTGCCTGGCTTACCGTCGACGGCGATCTGGACGGCGACGCCCGTGAAACCACTGTCGTCATAGGCGCCGCGGCGGGCAGGTTCGAACGCGCCGCCGCATTCGCCCGGGGACAGGTCCTTGCTGCCCTCGACGAGATCGGTCAGCGATGCGACGGCACTCATGGGCGCCTCGGCGCCGGTGATCCGGGTGAGCCGGCGCGGTTCGACGAGCAACGTCTCGAGATGAGAGGTGAACGTGAACGTCGGGATCGGCGCGGGCATGTGGACAGGTGCGGCGGACACGGTGGGCGCGGTGGTCGCGGCTGCGATGAGGCCCAGACCGACGAGCGCGGTGGCGGCGGTGGTGCGGATCATCCTCGTGTCCTTTGCTTCCACTTCGGGCGGGAGTGCCTGGAGTGCTATGACTGTATCTTTTAAACCGTAGCAGTGCAACAGTTGCACCGGATCGCGGCCAGGGCTTGCTTTGACGTGCAGTGTTTGCCCGAGATAGTCTTCGATTTGGTGGTGAGTTGCTATACGTTATCGGGTGTTCTTGCGTGGTCCTTGTCGCCAACGGGTAGACAAACCGAAGCAGTACGCTACGATAAGCGGCGGCAGGCACACAGGTCGTGTGTTAGCTGAGTCGAAAGGGAGTCACATGGGACACCGCGGCAGCAGAACCCCGAGGGCCGCCATGCTGGTCGGCGCCGTGGCGATGTCGGCGATCACCCTGCTCAGCGGATGTTCGACGCAGGTGCAGGGTCAAGCGGTGTCGCCCCTCTACGACCCTTTCCATGTCGGCGGACTTCCCGCGGTCGACGGCCCGAGCGGTCTACGTGCCGACGCACCGGCACCGGTCGGCCGGGTGCTCAACACCGATGGCGGTGACATCGACCGGCTCGCGCTCTCTGCGGTCAACGATGTCGAGCAGTTCTGGTCGACGCATTACGACAAGCCGCCGTTCGAGAACAACTTCCGCCGCGTCGCCCGGCTCGTGTCGTACGACGCGAACGATCGCAAGTCGCCCATGGTGTGCGGCAGCAGCCCGTACAAGGTTCCGAACGCCTTCTACTGCCCGCGGGACCGCTCGATCGCCTGGGACCGGGGCGTGCTGCTCCCGTTGGGCGAGAAGTATTTCGGCCCGATGTCGGTGGTGGGGCTCGTCGCACATGAATACGGCCACGCCCTGCAGTACATGGCCGAGACCATCGATGAGACCAGCCCGTCCGTGGTCAAGGAGCAGCAGGCGGACTGCTACGCGGGGGTGTACATGCGCTGGGTCGCCGAAGGGCAGTCACCGCGGCTGACGCTGAGCACCGCGGACGGCCTGACTCAGGTGCTCGCCGGCCTGATCGCGGTGCGGGACCCGATCCTCGGGCCCGACGACACCGAGATGCTCGAGTCCGGTCACGGCACCGCGCTGGACCGCGTGAGCGCATTCCAGATCGGGTTCGCCTCCGGAAGTGGCGCTTGCGCGGCCATCGACCTGCGTGAGATCGAGGAACGCCGCGGTGACCTGCCG
>CAMFLL010000360.1 GCA_945957405.1 uncultured Mycolicibacterium sp.
CGAAGGCCTCCCCGGCGCGTCACGCTGAGTGCGAGCGGGCCTCGGCTGCCTTGTCCGACAGCACTTCTCGTTCCCGGTCGTTGGCGGTCATGGTTGCCGCGGTGTCGAATTCGGCGGCCGCTTCGGCGTACCGGTGCAGCCGGGCCAACAGTTCACCACGCACGCTGGGCAGCAGATGCGAGCCGGCCAGCTTCTTGGCGTCCGCCAGTTCGTCGACGATCACCAGCGCATCCGCCGGACCGCTGGCCATGGCGACCGCGACGGCGCGGTTGAGGTCCACCACCGGTGACGGCGCGACGCTGGCCAGCGCTTCGTAGAGTGCGACGATGCGGGACCAGTCGGTGTCCGCCGCGGTGGGTGCGACGGCGTGGCATTCGGCCAGGGCGGCCTGCAGTGAGTATGGACCGCGGCCGCGGTCGCCGGCCGCCTGGTCGGCGCGCGCCAATGCCGCTATGCCACGCCCGATCTGGGCGCGGTTCCATTTCGAGCGATCCTGGTCGGACAGTATTATCGGCCGGCCGTCGGGTTCGGTGCGGGCAGCAAACCGTGATGCCTGGAACTCCATCAGCGCGAGCAACCCGAGTACCTCGGGCTCATCAGGTGTCAGCGCGGCGAGCACCCGGCCGAGCCGCAACGCCTCGTTGCCCAGTTCGTCGCGCACCCACCGCTGACCCGACGATGCGGTGTACCCCTCGTTGAAGATCAGGTAGATGACACTCAGCACTGCCGAAAGCCGTTGCGGATATTCAGATCTGGCCGGGACGTCGAACGGGACGCCGGCATCGGCCAGCGTTTTCTTGGCCCGCACGATCCGCTGCGCCACGGTGGTGGTGGGCACCAGGAACGCGCGGGCGATCTCCTCGGTGGTCAGGCCGCCGACCACCCGCAGGGTCAGCGCGATGCGGTTCTCGTCGGACAGGGCGGGGTGCGTCGAGACGAAGATGAGCCGCAGCACATCATCGTCGATGTGATCGGGATCCCATGCGGGAGCATCGATCTCGTCTTCAAGCTCGCGCGCCATGGCGGCATACCGCTCGTCGAGGCGCTCCTGGCGGCGCCACCCGTCGATGGCCTTGCGCTTGGCGACGGTGGTCAGCCACGCACCGCCGTTGCGCGGCACTCCCGTCTGCGGCCACTGCGTCAGCGCGTCGACAAGGGCCTCCTGCGCGAGGTCCTCGGCCACGCCCACATCACCGACCAGTCGGGACAGGGTGGCGACGATCTTGGCCGCTTCCATCCGCCACACCGCGTCAACGGTCGCGCGGACATCAGCGGTCACACCCCCATTGTGCCTACTCAATTCCCGGCGAGCAGTCGCAAAGGGGGACAGAATTGCCGTTTCGGCGGGCCCTTTGCGACTGCTCGCCGATGAAAATCAGCCGACCGATCGAGAGGCGCCTTCCCAGAACTTCGCCCGCACGGCCTTCTTGTCGGGTTTGCCGAGGCCGGTCAGCGGGAGCGCGTCGACGATCACGACCTGCTTGGGGGACTGCACCGAACCTTTGCGGTCCTTTACCGCGGCCTGGATCTCGGCGGTCATGGTCGCGACGGCGTCGTCGTCGCGGCCGGCGTCATCGCGCAGCACGACGACGGCGGTGACGGCCTCACCCCACTTGTCGTCCGGGGTGCCCACGACGCAAACCTGAGCGACAGCGGGGTGTTCGGCCACGACATCCTCGACCTCGCGCGGGAACACGTTGAAGCCGCCGGTCACGATCATGTCCTTGACGCGGTCGACGATGTACCAGAACCCGTCCTCGTCCTCGCGGGCCATGTCGCCGGTGTGCAGCCAGCCGTCCTTGAATGTGTCGGCCGTCTGCTCGGGCAGTTGCCAGTAGCCACCGGACAGCAGCGGGCCGCTGACACACACCTCGCCGACCTCACCCTGCGGCACCGGGTTGCCCTGCTGATCCAGCAGCGCGCAGCGGGCGAAGAGCGTCGGCCGTCCGCACGACGACAACCGCTGCCCTTCGTGGTCACCCTTGGCCAGGTAACTGATCGCCATCGGCGCCTCGGACTGCCCGTAGTTCTGGGCGAAGATCTTGCCGAATCGCGTGATGGCCTCGGCCAGCCGGACCGGGTTGATCGCCGAGGCGCCGTAGTAGACGGTCTCCAGCGACGACAGATCGCGCGTGCGTGAATCGGGATGATCCATCAGCGCATAGAGCATCGCGGGCACCAGGAAGGTGGCGGTGATCTTCTTCTCCTCGATGGTCCGCAGCACCTCGGCCGGGTCGAACTTGGGCAGCACGTACATCGAGCCGCCTTTGACCAGCGTCGGCAGGAAATAGGCCGCCCCGGCGTGCGACAGCGGGGTGATCATCAAGAAGCGCGGATTCTCCGGCCACTCCCACTCGGCCAGCTGAATGGTGGTCATCGTGGTGGTGGCCCCGGTGGTCATCATGACGCCCTTGGGCTTACCCGTGGTGCCGCCGGTATAGGTCAGGCCGCTGACGTGATCGGCCGGCAGCTCGGCGGCCACCAGCGGCCGCGCGTCGTACTTGGCGGCCTCGGCCGTCAGGTCCACCGCGACATCGGCCAACTCGGGTGGGACGGGGCCGATGGTCAGGATCTGCTTGAGGGCATCGACTTTCTCCAGCAGGCCCAGGGCCCGCTCGACGAAAGCGGGAGTGGGATCGATGATCAGCGTCGTGACGCCGCCGTCGCCCAGGACGTAGGCATGATCGTCGAGCGAGCCTAGAGGGTGTAGTGACATCCTGCGGTAGCCCTGCGTCTGTCCGGCGCCGGTGATCATCAGCACCTCGGGCCGGTTCAGCGACAGCAGCCCCGCCGTTGCGCCGGTGCCCGCGCCCAGCGCCTCGAACGCCTGGACGTACTGGCTGATGCGGTCGGCCATCTCGCCGCCGCTCAGCGTGGTTTCACCGAGGAACAGCACCGGCTTGTCCTTGTGCCGTTTCAGGGCGCCGACCAACAGGTGCCCGGAGTGGACGGGGTGACGGAGGAGTTCGTCGCTCATACCGGTCAGATTAGAACGTGTTTCAGTTTTAGTACACCGCCGCGTGCCAGACGCGGTCCACCTCGTCGGGATCGCTGTGCCCCGATCCGTCCGCGAGGGCCTGTGTCACCAGCAGTTTCCCGGTGATCTCCAGGTGGGAGCGCATTGCGGCCTCGGCATCGTCGGCGCGGCCCGCGATGAGCGCCTCGACGATCGGGGTGTGTTCGGCGTTGGTATCGGCCAGCGTGCGGGCGGTGGTGGTCGAGGCGCCCAACAGCCTTGTGGTCTCGCGCAGCCCTTTGACGATCGACCGCGACCGCTCGTTCCCCGCGGCGCGCAGGATCAGATCATGTAACCCCTGGTCGTGCTGGACGAAGGTGCGTTCGTCAGCCTGTGCGGCGGCGTCCCGCATCAGCTGCTGCTGCCGGTGCAGTTGCGCGCCGATGTCACCGGTCCCGCCGTGACGGGCCACCTGGCGCACGGCGGGTAGTTCGAGGGCGAGGCGGACGGCGAAGATCTCGGCGATGTCGGCCGGCCGGGGCAACTGGATCTGAAAACCCTGACGCGCCTCGAACTTGATCAGGCCGATCTCTTCGAGGCGCAGCAGCGCCTCTCGGACAGGGGTACGCGATACGCCCAGCGACTCCGCCAGTTGGTACACCGAGTAGCGCACACCGGGTTTCATCCGGCCGTCGTCGATGGCGGCGCGTACCGCCGTGATGGCGTGCTCCATGCGACTGCCGTTCTGCTCGGCCATCGGTACGAGCTCGGGGAGTCCTTGTGCCACCCGGTTACCGTAGCATGCTAGGAGCGTGTAGCATGCTACGAATGGTCGATGCGGAGTCCTTCGGTGCGTTGCTGCGGCGAGCCGGTGTCGGTGACGTCAAGACGGACGGCACCACCCGTGCCGCGTTCTCCACGGATGCGTCGCTGTATCGGGTCGCGCCGCTGGTGGTGGCCAGGCCCCGGCACGCCGACGAAGTCGCCGCCGCGCTCGCGACGTGCCGCGCAGAAGGTGTGCCACTGACCTCTCGCGGCGCAGGCACATCGATCGCCGGCAACGCGATCGGCACCGGGCTGGTGCTCGACTTCAGCCGGTACATGAACCGCGTGCTCTCCGTCGACGGCGACACCCGCACGGCCGTGGTGGAACCCGGCGTCGTGCAGGAGGACTTGCAGCGTGCGGGCAAGCCGTTCGGGTTGCGGTTCGGACCGGACCCCTCGTCGTCGTCGCGGTGCACCATCGGCGGGATGATCGGCAACAACGCCTGCGGCACAAGGGCTCTGGGATACGGGCGCACCAGCGACAACGTGCGCGGCCTGAAGGTGCTGGCGGGTACCGGCGAACAACTGGACCTGGCCGGCCAGTCGCCACTGCTGACCGAACTGCGCAAGGTCACCCATGCCGGCCTGGCGACCATCCGCACCGAATTGGGCCGCTTCGGCAGGCAGGTGTCGGGCTACGGCCTGGAAAACCTGTTACCAGAACACGGTTTCGACGTCGCCAAGATGCTGGTGGGGAGCGAGGGCACCCTGGCGGTGGTCACCGAGGCGACCGTGCGGATGGTGTCCGATCCGCCGCACCGCATCCTGGTGGTGCTCGGCTACCCCGATATCGCGCACGCCGGCGACGCGACGGTGTCGGTGCTGACGCACGGCCCGGTCGCATGTGAGGGTATCGACTCCCGCATCGTCGAGGTGTTGCGCGAACGCCGTGGACCGCAGGCGGTTCCGCCCCTGCCGGCCGGTGCCGCCTGGCTGTTCGTCGAGATCGCCGGTGACGATCTCGACGAGACGCTGGTCCGCGCCCAGCGCGTCGCCGACGAATGCGGTGCGCTGGAGTCGATGGTGGTCACCGACCCCGCCCATGCCGCGCCCCTGTGGCGGATCCGGGCCGACGGCGCCGGCCTGTCGAGTCGCAGTCCCGCGGGTCTGCCCGCGCACGCCGGCTGGGAGGACGCCGCAGTGCCGCCGTCGAGCCTTGGCGCGTATCTGCGTGACTTCGACGGCCTGATGACGGAATTCGGGCTGACAGGCCTGCCGTACGGCCACTTCGGCGATGGTTGCCTGCACATCCGGATCGACTTCCCGTTACAGAAACCAGGCGGTACCAAGGTGTTCCGGGACTTCCTGCTCGCCGCCGCCACCCAGGTGGCTGGTTACGGCGGCTCACTGTCGGGTGAACACGGCGACGGCCGGGCCCGCAGTGAGCTGTTGCCCATGATGTACACGCCCGACGCGATCGCCTTGTTCGGCGCCGTCAAACACGTCTTTGATCCCGACGATGTGCTCAATCCCGGTGTGGTGGTGCGGCCCCGGCCGCTGGACGCCGACCTGCGGGAGCCGGCCGCCCCCATCCTGCGCCGTGATCTTGCGCTGGCCTACCGTCACGACGGTGGCGATTTCACGCAGGCCGTCCATCGCTGCACCGGCGTGGGAAAGTGCCGCGCCGACAACAGCGGCACCGGTGGGGTGATGTGCCCGTCATACCAGGCCACCCGCGAGGAGAAGGATTCCACGCGTGGGCGCGCCCGCGTATTGCAGGAGATGATCAACGGCACCGTGGTCACCGGCGGTTGGCGTGCCCCCGAAGTGCACGAGGCGCTGGATTTGTGCCTGTCCTGTAAGGGCTGTCTGTCGGACTGCCCGACCGGTACCGACATGGCCTCGTTCAAAGCCGAAGTGCTGCACCAGGCTTACCGGCGCCGCATCCGCCCGGCCTCGCACTACTCGCTTGGGCAGCTGCCGCGCTGGGCCAGACTCGCCAGCAAGATGCCCAGGCTGGTCAACAGCGCCGCGCGGGTGCGGGGCGTCGGACCCCTTGGCCTGTCGATGGCCGGTGTCGATCCGCGCCGCACCATCCCCGAGTTCGCGCCGCAGACCTTCCGCAACTGGTTCATGAAGCGGCCGGCGGTCAGCGGTGACCCGGTGCTGCTGTTCGTCGACTCGTTCACCAACTACTTCACCCCCGAGGTGGGGCAGGCGACGGTGCAGGTACTCGAAAACGCCGGATATGCACCGCAATTGACGGCCAAGCAACAGTGTTGCGGACTGACCTGGATCTCGACGGGACAACTCGACGCGGCCAAGCGCATCCTCGGGCGCACCGTCGACGCACTGGCGGGCGGCGACATGCCGATCGTCGGCATGGAACCGTCGTGCACCGCGGTGCTGCGCTCCGATGCCGCCGAACTGCTGGGGGCGGCGGCCGACCCGGTGGCGGCCAGGACCCGCACCCTGGCCGAGTTGCTGGCCGAACGTGGCTGGAAGCCGCCGTCGCTGGCGGGGGAAACCGTTGTCGCCCAGCCACACTGCCATCATCACGCGGTGATGGGCTGGAGTCCCGACGCGCAGCTGCTGGCCGATGCGGGTGCACAGGTGCAGCGGCTCAGCGGCTGCTGCGGCCTGGCGGGTAATTTCGGTGTCGAGAAGGGCCACTACGAGGTATCGGTCGCGGTCGCCGACCAGCAGTTGCGACCCGCCGTCGCGGCGGCCGCCGAGGACACCACCATCCTGGCCGACGGGTACTCGTGCCGGACGCAGCTGGCTGATCTGACCGATCGGCGTGGCCGCCACCTGGCCCAGTTGCTGGCCGACCACCTGTAGATGCCGAGAATCCACCTGCGAACACGAAACCCCAGGACGGGGCGTACACAGGTGGATTCTCGACGGCAGCTCACATCTTGTTGTTGTCGCGCCAGGCCTTTTCCTTCTGGATGTACTCGTTGTCGGCCGGGAACTCGTCGATGGTCGGCACCCGGCGCACCTCGAGCTTGACGCCCCTGCCCAAGGGGCACTTCTTGGCCCACTGCGCGGCCTCCTCCTTCGAGGACACCTCGAGGATCCAGAAGCCGTTGAACAGTTCCTTGGCCTCGGCGTACGGGCCGTCGGTCACCACCGGTGGATCGGCGTCGAAGTCGACGACGAAGCCGCCGTCTTCCGGCGGTGCCAGCCCCTCACCGGACAGCATCACGCCGGCTTTGACCAGCTCCTCGTTGTAACGGCCCATCGCCGTGATGATCTCGTCGAACGGGACGTCCTTGGCAGCTTCCTCGGCCTCAGGGGTGGATCGCATGATCAGCATGTACCGCATCAGTGTCTCCTTCTGTTCGATGTCGTCGTGAAGGGCTCTTCCATCGTGCCCTCATACAGACGTCGAACAGCACCGCCCCTAATCGACACCGCGGCGAGAAATTTTCAAAAAAATCTTCTCGGCAACCATCTTGCCTGCTCACAGCCCTAAACAAGGGCCAGGGCGTGCCTGGCATAGGCCCGCACGTCGGCGTCGCCGTCATTGAGCGCATCCGTCAGCGCCGCGCGCGCTCCGCTCTCCGAGGGCGCCCACCGGGTCAGGCTGAGCACCGCCGCCTTGCGCACGTCGAGATGCGGATCGGTCAGCGCCTGCGACAGCGACGGCACCGCAGCGCTGGACGGCGCCCCGGCCAGGGCCCGCACC
>CAMFLL010000361.1 GCA_945957405.1 uncultured Mycolicibacterium sp.
CTGGTTGCGCCCGGCCCTTCTTCGCCCTCGTCCCTCGGGCTCGTCGACCGGGCGGCGTCGATCGCGTTGTCGACCAGATTGCCCACCAGAGTGACCAATTCGCCTTGGCTGAGGCCGACATGGTCAGGGTTGTCGAGCAGGGAATCCTCGGTGACGGTCAGTTCGACACCGTGATCGCGGGCCTGGCTCATCTTGCCGAGCAGCAGCGCCGCCAGAGCCGGCTCGGCGACCGTCGTCATCAACCGGTCGATGAGTTGTTGGGAGACAGCCAATTCCGCGGTGGCGAACTGGACTGCGTCGTCGGCGCGACCGAGTTCGACCATGGTGATCACGGTGTGCAGCCGGTTGTCGGCCTCGTGCGCGCGTGAGCGGAGCGACTCGGCGAACTGTGTCACCGAACTGAGCTCGCCGGAGACCCGTTGCAGATCGGTGCGGTCGCGCAGCGTCATCACGGCTCCGACGACGCGGCCCTCCCAATGGACCGGTTGCTGATTGACCAGGAGCACGCGGTCGGCGGTGACATGAGTTTCGTCGGTCAGCGTGCCAGCCCCCGCGGTACCGAGTGAGCCAGGAAGCTGTGCGCGGGTCAGGTGTCCTTCCGGTAGTGACAGCAGTCGTCGCGCCTCATCGTTGACCACTTCGACGGTGCCCTTGTTGTCGAACACCAGCAGGCCCTCGCCGATGGCGTGCAGCACCGCCTCGCGCTGCTCGTAGAGGGCCCGCAGATCGGGGAAGGACAACCCGAGGGTGCGGCGGCGCAGCCGTCGCTCCAGTGCGACCGCACCGACCAGCGCGAGAACCAGCGCGGTCCCCACCGCCAGGCCGATCGCAGGCAGCGTGCCCAGCACGCTCTGTCCGATCCGCTCCCGGGTGACGCCCGCCGACACCAGCCCGACGATGCTGCCGTCGGGATCACGCACAGGCGCCACCGCGCGGATCGACGGCCCCAGCGTGCCCGCGTAGGTCTCGGTGAACGTCTGCCCGGCCAGCGCCCGGTCGATGTTCCCGGTGAACAGGCCGCCGATGCGGGACACGTCGGTGTGGGTGAAGCGCGTCCGGTCGGGCTTCATCACCACGATGAAATCCATGCCAGTGGCCTTGCGGATCGCCTCGGTCTCCGGCTGCAGGATCGCCGTCGGGTCGGGGGCATGGATGGCTGCGGCGGTGGAGGTCATCTTCGCCACTGATTCGGTGACGGCGATGACTTTCTGCGTGGCCAGCTCATCGGCATCGCGGCGGGCATCGAGCACCGCGGCTGCGCCCGCGCCCAGGATCAGGATCAACAGCAGGGCGAGCTGCCAGCCGAACAGCTCGCGGGCGACGCTCCGAGATGACGATAGCCGCGAGGCACGAGCGGGTTGAGGAGTCGAGCCATCAGCCCTGCGAGATGACGATAGCCGCGAGGCACGAGCGGGTTGAGGAGTCGAGCCATCAACCTGCGCGGGCCCGGTTCTCAGTTTCATGGCGGCGCCTCCTCGTGAACGAAATGAACTTATTAGTGACTTGGCTCACGCGTGGCCCGAGCATTTCAAACATTCCTGACGTGACGCATCCAACACAAGGAGCCGATACATGACCGACACTCCCACCAAGAAACGGGACCGCACCCACTGGCTGTACATCGCGGTGATCGTCGCCGTGATCGGCGGCATCGTCGTCGGGCTGGTCGCGCCCGAGACCGGTTCCTCACTCGGCGTGCTCGGCACGATGTTCGTCGCCCTGATCAAGATGATGATCAGCCCGGTCATCTTCTGCACGATCGTGCTGGGCATCGGTTCGGTACGCAAAGCCGCCTCCGTCGGCAAGGTCGGCGGCCTGGCCCTGACCTACTTCCTGGCGATGTCCACCATCGCCCTCGGCATCGGCCTGCTGGTCGGCAACCTGATCAGCCCCGGAACCGGGCTGAACATCGTCACCGACCCGGGCGCCGGTGCCGAACTGGCGGAGAAGGCGCACGGCGCGGGCGGCACGATGGACTTCATCGAGGGCATCATCCCGACCTCGCTGCTGAGTTCGCTGACCGAGGGCAATGTGCTGCAGACGCTGTTCGTGGCGTTGCTGGTCGGGTTCGGCCTGCAGGCGATGGGTGCCACCGGTGAGCCCATCCTGCGCGGTATCGGCCTGGTCCAGAAGCTCATCTTCCGCATCCTGGCCGGCATCCTGTGGCTCGCCCCGATCGGTGCCTTCGGCGCCATCGCCAAGGTGGTCGGTGACACCGGCTTCGACGCCGTGATCCAGCTCGCGGTTCTGATGGGCGCGTTCTACCTGACCTGCGTGCTGTTTGTGTTCGGTGTCCTCGGCGCGCTGCTGCGGCTGGTGGCCGGCATGTCGATCTTCAAGCTCGTGCGCTACCTGGCCCGCGAGTACCTGCTGATCGTCGCCACCTCGTCGAGCGAGTCCGCCCTGCCCCGGTTGATCGCCAAGATGGAACATGCCGGCGTCCAACCGGCGACCGTGGGAATCGTTGTCCCCACCGGCTATTCGTTCAACCTCGACGGCACCGCCATCTACTTGACCATGGCGTCGCTGTTCATCGCCGACGCGATGGGCAACCCGCTGTCGATCGGTGAGCAGCTGTCCCTGCTGGTGTTCATGATCATCGCCTCCAAGGGTGCCGCCGGCGTCAGCGGCGCCGGGCTGGCCACGCTGGCGGGTGGCCTGCAGAGCCACCGGCCGGAGCTGCTCGACGGTATCGGTCTGATCGTCGGCATCGACCGCTTCATGTCGGAAGCCCGTGCGGTGACCAACTTCTCGGGCAACGCCGTCGCCACGGTGCTGGTCGGCGCATGGACCAAGACCCTCGACTCGGCCAGGATGAATCTGGTGCTCGACGGTAAGGATCCGTTCGACGAGCAGACCATGGTCGACGACCACGCCGCACCGAAGGTGGACAAGGAGCCACAGGCCGTCGGGTCCTGACCCCCCGCATGACCCGACCCGAGCGGCTGCGAGATTTCGGTCTCGCAGCCGCTTCGGCGTCTTCTGGTCGCCGAGCCTGTAGTTCTGGCGCGGTCTTCTCGGGCAATGTGTACAGGAATTGCAGTTTCGGCGCCGACCGGCAGTCAGTTGGACCGCGGAAATGCTCACCTGCCCGATCGGGCAGGCACGTCACTGTCCGGTCGTGCCGAATTCCGCTGCCCACCGTCGGGTCTTGGCTCGCAGCTGTTCCCTGGATCACACCGCCGTGCCTAATTTGGTGAGCGACACCGAGTGCCAGATTTCAGAGAGGACGGCCGACCATGAAGGTCGAAGATCTACTCAAACCCTTCCCCATCAAGGAGTTCCACCCCTTCCCGCGCGCCATGATGGGACCCGGTGCCCATGAGATGGTCGGCCCGGAAGCGCTCAAGATGGGCTTCAAGAAGGTGCTGCTGATGTCATCGGGCCTGCGCGGCACCGACATCGTGCACAACATGGCCGAGTCGCTGAAGTGGCATGGTCTCGAAGTGGTGGTCTACGACCAGGTGGAGTCCAACCCCAAGGACTACAACGTCATGGACTCGGTGAAGCTCTACCAGGAGAACGAGTGCGACAGCTTCATCTCCATCGGCGGCGGCTCCACCCATGACGCCTGCAAGGGCGCCCGCATCTCCGTCGCGCACGACGGTCGCAACATCAACGACTTCGAGGGCTTCAACAAGAGCGAGAACCCGAAGAACCCGCCCCACATCGCCATCTCCACGACGGCTGGCACGGGCTCGGAGACGTCGTGGGCCTACGTCATCACCGACACCACCACCGACCCCGACAACCCGCACAAGTACGTCGCCTTCGACGACGCCTGCGTGGCCACGCTGGCCGTCGACGATCCGGTGCTCTACTACGAATGCCCCGTCGACTACACCGCGCAGTGCGGTTTCGACGTGCTGGCGCACGCCTCGGAGCCCTACGTGTCCCGGCTGAACTTCGAACCGTCACTGGGTAACGCCATCCGCGCCATCAAGCTGACCGCCGAGAATCTGCGCGAAGCCACCTGGAACGGCACCGATCTCAAGGGCCGCGAAGGGATGATGTACGCGCAGTACATCGCCGCCCAGGCGTTCAACTCCGGTGGCCTCGGGATCATCCACTCGATCTCGCACGCCGTCAGCGCCTTCTACGACACCCACCACGGCCTGAACAACGCGATCGCGCTGCCCCGGGTGTGGGCCTTCAACATGCCGGTGGCCTACAAGCGGTTCGCCGACATCGCGGTGGCCATGGGTGTAGACACCTACGGTATGACCGACGTGCAGGCTGCCGACGCCGCCCTGGCCGCAGCGATCCGCCTGCTGCGGGACGTGAACATCATCGAGCGCTTCGTCGACGTCAAGCAGGACAGCTACTCCAAGAACCGGCTGGGCCTGGGCCCCACCAAGTTCTACGAGAACGCTCCGGTGATCAAGGGCGACAAGGCTGACGTCGACCGCATCACCAACCATGTCCTCGGTGACGCCTGCACGCCGGGTAACGCCAAGGAGTGCACGTTCGACCTCGTCCGCCCGGTGGTGGATCACTGCATGAACGGTGATCTCGACGAACTGCTTCCGTGATGTTCGATTCTGTTGATCAGGTGCGCGAGGCGCTCGCCGGTGAGGGTTACATCGCCGACGAGCGTCTGGCCACAACGGTTTTCCTGCAGACCCGGCTCGACAAGCCGCTCCTGATCGAAGGGCCGGCCGGGGTCGGCAAGACCGAACTGGCCAAAGTCCTGGCGGCGGCCACCGGCCGGCGGCTGCTCCGGCTGCAGTGCTACGAAGGCCAGGACGAGACGAAGGCCCTCTATGAATGGGACTACGGAAAGCAGTTGCTCTACACCCAGATCCTGCGGGAGAAGATCGGTCAGGTCGTAGCGGACGCAGTTGACATCGCCGAAGCCGTCGAACGGATCGGCAAGCAGGAGAGCGTGTTCTTCTCCGACCGGTTCCTCGCGCCGCGGCCCCTGCTGGAGGCCGTTCGTTCCGAACAGCCGGTGGTGCTCCTGGTCGACGAAATCGACCGCGCCGACGAGGCATTGGAGGCGGTGCTACTGGAACTGCTTGGCGAATACCAGGTTTCGGTTCCCGAGATCGGGACCTTCAAGGCCAAGCACGCGCCGTATGTGATCCTGACGTCGAACAACACCCGCGATCTGGCGGCGGCGCTCAAACGGCGCTGCCTGCACATGTTCCTCGACTACCCGGCGGCCGAGCGGGAGTTGGACATCGTGAAGTCGAAGAACACCGGATTGTCGGAGGTCCTGGCGGCTCAGCTGGTCGATGTGGTGCGCGGGCTGCGTGACCTGGATCTGCGTAAGTCGCCCAGCATTTCGGAGACCATCGACTGGGCCCGCACGCTGGCGGTGCTCGGCGTCGACGAGCTCTCGGCGCAGGTGCTCTCCGACACTGTGTCGGTGGTGGTCAAGTACGACAAGGACGTTCGCAAAGCGCTCGACGCGCTGCCGCGACTGATCGACCCCAACGCGAAAGTGCCGGACGCACTGCACGGGCACGGGCATGGGCACGGCCATGACCACAGCCACGATCACGGACATGACCATGATCATGGGCACACCCACGATCACAACCATGCCGATCACGACCTCGCCGATCACGACGAGCCGGACGGCAAGGCGCTGCGCAAAGCCAAGGACAAACCCGGCCGGTTTGCGGACGGCTACTACGGCACTCCCAGCAAGACGTCGTCGCTGGGTCGGCGGCGAGCGCTGTAGCCACATGGAAGCGACGCTGCACCGCTTCGTGCGGCTCCTGCGGTTGGGCGGGATCCGCGTCTCGATCCCCGAGGCGCTGGACGCGATGCGGTGCGCTGGGCAGCCCGGTGTCCTGTCCTCCCGGGCTGTCCTGCGCACCGCACTGCGTGTGGCTCTGGTCAAGGACCGGCGCGACGAACCCATCTTCGACGAGATCTTCGACGCGTTCTTCGCGCTGGTACGCGTCGGCGACGACGATCGTGGGCATGGGCACGACCACAGTCACGATGACCTGGTCGACACCGGCGAGGTCGATTCGTTCACGCTCTCCGAGGAACCCAGCGAGACACCACAGGAGGGGCACGAGCACGGCAAGCCCGCCAGCATCCGCGACTACTTCAAGCAGGAGGACCTGGCCCAGCGCTACAACCTGCACCAGGAAGCCAACAAGATCGACCTGGCGGCCCTGACCGATGAGATCGCCTTCTCGAAGGACAGCACGGACGGCGCCGACGACTCCTACCGCATCCAGCTGTCCACCGAACGGCTGCACGGCGCCGGATCGGCGGGCACCCTGTCCACCGTGCAGGGCACACCAGTCGACGCCGAACTCACCCTGGCCGAACAGGACGCACTGCTGGGCTGGCTCGCCGACGAGTTCGGCGAAGAGGCTCTCGACGGTGACGAAGCCGACGCGGCGGTGCTACGCAAACGCTTGGCCGGTGTCCTGGAGAACCTGCCGTCGGCACTCAAGCGGCACCTCGAGGCGCTGCTGGCCTTGGAACGCCGCATCGTCGAGAGTCGCGAACTGCGGGAGAAGAAGATCGACCGCATCGCCGAATCCGAACGCGCCGAACTGGAGGATTCACTGCGGCGGCTGGCGCGCTCACTGCACGGCGCGCTGACGCACCGGCGCCGTGTCGCGGCCGCGGGACGCGTCGACCCGGGCCAGACCATGCGCCGCAATATGCGGTTCGACGGCGTGCCGTTCATGCCGGTCACGGTGCGCCGTGCCGAGGACCGGCCGCGCCTGGTGGTGCTGGCCGATGTCAGCCTGTCGGTGCGCGCGACGTCGCGGTTCACCCTGAACCTGGTCCACGGCCTGCAGGACATGTTCACCCAGGTGCGGTCCTTCGTGTTCGTCGCCGACATCGCGGAGACCACCGAACTGTTCCGCGACCACGCCAGCGAACGCGCACTGGGGCTGATCTTCGGCGGCGACGTGATAGACACCGCCGCCAACTCCGACTACGGCAGCGTGTTCGGGGAGTTCATCGCCGAGCATTCGTCTGCTGTGACCCGCCGAACCACGGTGCTGGTCCTCGGCGACGGCCGGAACAACGCCAAAGATCCGAACGTGGCCGCGTTCGAGGAGATCACCCGTCGTGCCCGCGAGACGGTGTGGCTGACGCCGGAACCGCGCTACTCGTGGGGGTTGGGCAGCTGCGATCTACCGGCGTACGCCGAACACTGCGACCGCGTCCGCGTCGTGCGCGACCTGCGGGGACTCGAACATGCCGCACATGATTTCGCCGCCGAAATGGTCGGTCGATGACACAGCCGTCGGCGCGGTTGGACCAGCAATGCCAAGGTCGTAGGCTGAGTTCACCATTGTCACCCGGGTCACACACGGTGCACCCGGGGCACGGACGGCAAGGTGGGCCGGTGACAGGACACGACGCAGGCGCGCGGGAGTCGGTGCGGTCCCGCTACCCGACACCTGTCT
>CAMFLL010000362.1 GCA_945957405.1 uncultured Mycolicibacterium sp.
GTTGATCGTCTGCTCCTGGCCGTCGATGGTGACCACGGCCTCACCCGGGGCAGGATTGCCCTTGACGGCGTCGGTGGCCGATGTCGCGGCACTGCTGGCAGAACTGGCCGCGCTCTTGGCGGTCTCGGTTGCGGAGCTGGCGGACTCCGAGGCGGATTTGTCACCGGAGCAGCCGACCAGACCCCCGGCCACGATCGCCGCCCCTCCGACAGCGATCACAAAAGCACGCTTCACACTGGTCTCCTTTTTGTTGTGAACCGTCGACGTTGACGGACCTCCACGAAGCAGTATGGTTCGCCGCTGGTAAACGCTCGGCAAAATGGCCGAAAACCGTTGACCTCGGGATATGCCTCAACAGGCGACAGTTATGGAAAAAGTGCCGTTGGTGCGGAAGCTCGGCTTGTCGGTCTCGAACCCGTCGGCGGTACCGCTGATGGTGTAGGTGCTTCCCGTCATCCGGACGTCGGCGTCGTTACCGAACCCTTGGTTGTAGCTGCCGGTGAAGCCGCCGAGATCGCGGATCGACACCGACTGGGCCGTCAACCCGTCGGCATTGGACACCACGGCTGTCGAACCGGAGTTGTCGTCGCCGGTGGTGATGGTGGTGACGGGGCCGGCGATCACGCACTGCACCGACTTCACTTCGTCGAGCTTGTTGTCGTTGACGGTGATCTTCGCGGTGCCCGCCACCAGCGCGCCCTCGGGCAGCGGTTGCTGCTCGGCAGCCGACGAGCACCCGGCGGTCACGGCCACGACACCGGCGGCCACCACGAGCAGTCCTGTCTTCACAGGAAGGAATGTAGCGCGGTCAGGGGCAACTGATGGCGATGTCGAACGGCATCTCTGCCGGGTTGTCCGGGTTACCGGCCTCCGTGCCCATGCCGGTGCCGTTGACGGTGTACTTCTTGCCGTCGCGGGTGGCCTGTGGCGCCGCGGTGATGCCCTCGACGAGCACCAGCGACGGCCCACCGGAGCCGGCCTCGCCGATGCTCACCGACTTCACCGCCGGGGTGTCCTCGTCGGTCAGTACGACCGTGGTCTTCTGGCTGCCGTCGATGGAGATGGTGGTGACGCCCGCGTCGGTCTGGCAGCCGACGGCGGTGATCGGACCGGCATCGTTGGGGCCGAACGTGACGTGACCGGCATCGGCAGACACCGAGGTGGGGGCAGGGGAACCTGGTGCCGGCACGTCGGTGTTGGCCGATTCGGTGGCCACGCCGCTAGACGTCGAGGACTGGCTGGACTGCGTGTTCTGGCCGGAACAACCGGTGATCACCACGGCCGCGATGGCGCAACCGGTGCCGGCGATGACGAATCGCTTCATGCCGTCGACCCTATGGGGGTCCGCCGTCGGCCCTGCCGGTCGGGGCGCCCGTAGACTCGGCGGCAGATGGGGACAACCCGATTCGAGACGACATTGACGGATCAGCTGGCGGAGATCGCGGCCGGCCCTGCGGGCGCACAAGTCGGGGCGTTCTTCGACCTCGACGGCACCATCGTGGACGGTTTCACGCCCGTCGCGCACGCCCGGCACCGGATCCGGAACCGGCAGGCCCGCCTGGGCGAGGTGACCGGCACCATCGAGGCGGCCCTGCGATACCGATGGGGGCGGATGGAGTTCGATCGGCTGCTGGTGCGCGCCGCGGGCTACCTGCGCGGTGAGTCGCTGGCCGAGCTCGATGAGCTCGGTGAGCAGTTGTTCCGCGACAAGATCCGGCCCCGGGTGCACGTCGAGATGACCCGCATCGTGGCCGCGCACCAGCAGCAGGGCCACACCGTGGTGATGAGTTCATCGGCGTTGACCATCCACGCCGGCCCGGTGGCCCGTGCGTTGGGCATCACGCACTTGATCTGCAATCACTTCGAGGTCGACGAGCGCGGCAGGCTCACCGGCGGCATCGTGTCGCCGATCGTGTGGGGGTCCCGCAAGGCCGATGCCGTCGCGGCGTTCAGCATCGCCAATGATGTTGACCTGCAACAGAGTTACTTCTACGCCGACGGTGATGAGGACATCGCGTTGATGCGCGTGGTGGGCAATCCGCGTCCGGTCAATCCGCGGCCGGGGCTGGCCGCCACGGCGCTGCGCAACGGCTGGCCCGTGCTGCGGATCAACGCCGCGCGCCGGCGCGGGTTCGGCGTCGGGTTGAATACCTCGCGTGGGTGACTTCTTCACAGTGGGCGACCGGCTGCCCGACCGCGGTGGGCGCACCGGCACCATTCACACCGCGCACGGTGACATCCAGACGCCCGCGTTCATCGCCGTCGGCACCAAGGCCACCGTCAAGGCGGTATTGCCTGAGACCATGAAATCGCTTGGGGTGCAGGCGGTTCTGGCCAATGCGTACCACCTGTATCTGCAGCCTGGGCCCGATGTCGTCGACGAGGCGGGCGGCCTGGGTGCCTTCATGAACTGGCCGGGGCCGACGTTCACCGACAGCGGTGGTTTCCAGGTCCTGTCGCTGGGCGCCGGCTTCCGCAAGGTGTTGTCGATGGACGCCAACCGGGTCCAGGCCGACGATGTCATCGCCGCCGGTAAGGAACGACTGGCGCGCGTCGACGACGACGGCGTCACGTTCACCTCACATCTGGACGGGTCCACCCACCGGTTCACCCCCGAGGTGTCGATGGGGATCCAGCATCAACTCGGTGCGGACATCATCTTCGCGTTCGACGAACTGACCACGCTGGTCAACACCCGGGCCTACCAGGAGCAATCGGTGCAGCGGACGCACGACTGGGCGGTACGCTGCCTCGTCGAGCACCGCAGGCTGACGCTCGAGCGCGACAACAAGCCCTACCAGGCCCTGTTCGGCGTGGTGCAGGGCGCGCAGTATGAGGACCTCCGCCGTGCGGCGACGCGCGGTCTGGTGGGTATCGGTGACGGGCCCGGACCCGCACAGGGCCTGGAGTTCGACGGTTACGGCATCGGCGGTGCGCTCGAGAAGCAGAACCTGGCGACCATCGTCGGCTGGGTCACCGATGAGCTGCCCGACGACAAACCGCGGCACCTGTTGGGCATCAGCGAACCCGATGACCTGTTCGCGGCCGTCGCGGCCGGTGCCGACACGTTCGACTGCGTCTCCCCGTCGCGGGTGGCCCGCAACGCGGCGGTGTACTCGGTGACCGGTCGCTACAACATCACCGGGGCGCGCTACAAACGCGATTTCACGCCGATCGACGACGAGTGCGACTGCTACACCTGCGCGCATTACACACGCGCCTACATCCATCACCTGTTCAAGTCCAAGGAGATGCTGGCCTCGATGTTGTCCACCATTCACAACGAGCGCTTCGTCATCCGCCTGGTGGACCAGATCAGGGAGTCCATCAGCGCGGGCCGCTTCGACGATCTGCAGGAACACGTGCTGGGGCGGTACTACCGCAGCTGACCTGCGGCGTTTTTGTACGCGTGCACAATAAGCAGATGACCGGTGCACAGGGCCTCGCCGAACCACAGCAGCTGCTCGCTCACCTGCTCGATCCCGCCAGGCGGGCCGACCCGTATCCGCTCTACGGCGACATCCGCGGTCGCGGGCCGTTCGCCATCCCCGACGGCAACCTGGTGGTGTTCTCGTCGTACGCCGACTGCGATGAGGTGCTTCGGCACCCGTCGACGGCGAGCGACCGGCTCAAATCGACCTCGGCGCAACGGGCGATCGCCGCCGGTGAGAATCCCCGGCCGTTGGGCACCCCGGGGTTCCTGTTTCTCGACCCGCCCGACCACACCCGGTTGCGCAAACTGGCGCAGAAGGCGTTCGCACCCAGGGTGGTCAAGGCCCTCGAGCCCGAGATCGTCGCACTGGTGGGCCACCTGCTCGACAAGGTGGCGGCCCCAGGGCAATTCGACATCATCGCCGACCTGGCCTACCCGCTGCCGGTGGCGGTGATCTGCCGGCTGCTGGGGGTCCCGATGTCCGATGAGCCACAGTTCAGCCACGCCTCGGCGCTGCTCGCACAGAACCTCGATCCCTTCACGACGTTCACCGGGGCGACACCCGAGAACCTCGACGAGCGACTGAAGGCGGGCATCTGGTTGCGCGGTTATCTGCGGGAACTGATCGCCGAACGCCGCACGGTACCGCGCGACGATCTCATCTCGGCGCTCATCGCTGCCGAGGAGGACGGTGACCAGTTGACCGAGGACGAGATCGTCGCGACGTGCAACCTGCTGCTGATCGCCGGCCACGAGACGACGGTCAATCTGATCGCCAATGCCGCACTGGCGATGTTGCGCCACCCGCGGCACTGGGCGGCGTTGGGTGAAGACCCGGGCGCCGCGCCCGCCATCATCGAGGAGACGCTGCGGTACGACCCGCCCGTGCAGATGACGGGCCGCATCGCCGGCGCGGACATGACGATCGGCGGCGTGACCGTCCCCAAGGGTGACACCATGATGCTGCTTCTGGCTGCCGCTCAACGGGATCCGGCGATGTACGTCGACCCGAACACCTTCGACCCCGGCCGCGGCACCATCCGGCACCTGGCCTTTGGTGTCGGACCGCACTTCTGTTTGGGGGCACCGCTGGCCCGCCTGGAAACCACCATTGCGCTGTCGGCGTTGACGGCTCGCTTCCCGCAGGCGCGACTGGCGGGCGATCCGGTCTACAAGCCGAACGTCACGCTGCGCGGGATGGCGTCGTTGCCGGTCGACGCGTCCCTCTGATACGCCCACTTACGCCTGATACGCCCGATACGCCCAATACGCCTGATACGCCGAGACTGCGGTGAGATAGGGATTTCCGGAGAAATCCCGCACTCACCGCAGTCTCGGCGTGAGAAGAAGTTCAGTGTTCTTCAGTGTTCTTCAGTGGCCGTGGTGGTACACCCCCAAGCCGCCCAGGTACGGGTACTGCGGGGTGGCCTTGGTGGTGGGCGCCGCGTTGATCTGCGAGTTGCCCAGCCCCTGGCACACGGTGGCGCCTTCGGCCGAGGCGCACGACAGCGGCGCGGGGGCGGGGGTCGCGGCGACCGCGGCCGGGGCCCCGGCGATGGCGGCTGCGGCGATGCCGCCCATCAGGATCATTGCGACGGAGGAGAAGTTGATGCTCATTGTGGTGCCTTTCCGGTGATGGTGGGTGGTGCTCCGATGCATCAAGATTCGCGCTTTCCGAGCCCCGAAACATCGCCGCTAGCTGCAGTTATCGGATGCCGGGTGGCGGCAGCCACCAATACCGGCCAGCCGGTATACGCTCATCGGAAACGAGGGGAGTCCGGGCATGGCGGCACCGTTGCGGGTGATCGTGGCCGATGACGATGTACTGCTCCGTGAGGGTCTTGCGGGCCTGCTCGAACGCTCGGGATTCGACGTCGTCGACCGGGTCGGCGACGCCGAGGCGCTGCTCGCGACGGTCCGGGCCAACACCCCCGACGTCGTGCTGACCGACATCCGGATGCCACCCACCCATACCACCGAGGGCCTCGACGCCGCGCGGACCATCCGCGAGGAACTGCCCGACATCGGAATCGTTGTGCTCTCAGCGCATGTCGACGTCGAACACGCCATGGAACTGCTGGCCGGCGGCCGCGGAATCGGCTACCTGCTCAAGAGCCGGGTCACCGACGTCGACGATTTCGTCGAGACCGTCGGCCGGGTGGCCAAGGGGTCATCGGCGATCGACCCTGCACTGGTCACCGAGCTGGTGTCGGTGCAGCGCCGCGACGACCCGTTGGGCGCGCTCAGCCCACGCGAGCGAGAAGTGTTGCAGCTCATGGCCGAAGGCCGCTCGAATGCCGGTATCGGCAGGCAGCTGTGGGTCGCCGAGGGCACCGTCGAGAAGCACGTCCGCAGCATCTTGACCAAACTCGACCTGCCCGACAGCGACGAGGACCACCGCAGGGTGCGCGCGGTCATCACGTATCTGGAATCCCGGTAGCCGGTGTCCGGGCAGCGTCCTCTCGGCGCCCGACTGCTGGCGCTGGTGGTGCATCCGGTCACCCCGCCGCTGTGGCTGGGCATCGTCGTCGCCGCGGTGTTCGTCGCTGCTGAGAGCGCGCTGGTCTTCTATCTGGAGAAGGCCGTCCCGGGCAGCACCTTCGGCGCGCTGTTCCTGCTGGGTGTCCTGGTGGTGTCGGCGGGGTGGGGGTTCACGCTGGGCGTCGCCACATCGGTGATCAGCGCGCTGGCCTACCTGTGGGTCCATCTCAGCGACGGCGGCGGCGTCATACCGATCGCGGTGTTCCTCCCGGTCGCACTGCTGGCCGCGACCCTGGCCGGGCAGGCCAGGCTGCGCACCGCGGAGGCGGACCGGCGCCGGCGCGAGGCCGAGGCGGCCACCCGGGCGCTCGAGGAATCGCGTAAAGAGTCGGAGCGGTTCTTCGAACTCGCCACTGACATGTTCCTGATCGCGGCGCCCCGTAACCCCAGGCGCGTGAACCCGGCTCTGGAGAAGACGCTGGGTTACACCGCGCAGGAACTGATGTCGCGACCGTTCCTCGATCGGGTGCATCCCGACGATCTGAAACGTACGCGCGATGCCATCAATCGGCTCGTGGTCGGTACCGCCCCGGTCCATTTCGAGAACCGCTGCATCCGCAAGGACGGCGAGGAGCGTTGGCTGGAATGGAATGTCGTGACCGATGCCGACATGCTCTACGGCGCAGCGCGTGACGTCACCGAACGCCGCGCCGAACAGGAGCGGTTGCGGCAGGCCCATGCCGATCTGACGGCGTCGCGGGCCCGCATCGTCACGGCTTCGGATCAGGCGCGGAGGCGTTTCGAACGAGACCTCCATGACGGTGCCCAGCAGCGGCTGGTGTCGCTCGGGCTGCAGCTGCGGGCGCTGGAAGCCGCTGTGCCACAGGAACTCGCCCCGTTGCGCGCGCAGGTCGTCGAGCTGGTGGGTGGACTCAACGAGGTGTCGGCGAACCTGCAGGAGCTGTCCCGCGGCATCCACCCCGCGATCCTGTCCAAGGGCGGTATCGGCCCCGCGGTCAAGACCCTCGCCAGGCGCTCACCGGTGCCGGTGCTCCTGGACGTCGATCTGCCGGCCGGCGCCCGCCTGCCCGAGCCCGTCGAAGTCGGCGCGTATTACGTGGTGGCCGAGGCGTTGACCAACGCCGCCAAACACGCGCGCGCCGACGAGATCGAGGTCACCGTCAGCCAATCCGATGAGGCACTCGATCTGCTGATCCGCGACGACGGCGTGGGCGGTGCCGACACCGCGGGCGGATCCGGCTTGATCGGGCTCGCCGACCGGGTGTCCGCGCTGGGCGGCACGCTCGAGGTGGACAGCCCACCCGGGGTGGGCACCACGCTGCGGGTCACCCTGCCCATCGCCGAAACTGCGGTGAGATAGCCGATCAGTGCGAAAT
>CAMFLL010000363.1 GCA_945957405.1 uncultured Mycolicibacterium sp.
GTCCATCGAGTCCGCCCGCGTCATCGCGCTGTCGGATCCCGATCCCACCCCGCAGTACGCCGCCTCCAAGGCGGGGCTGCACATGTTGACGCAGTCCGCCGCGCGCGCTCTGGCCGCCGACGGGGTCCGGGTCAACAGCGTCGCGCCGGGGTTCGTCGCCACCCCGATGGCCGCCGCTCACGGGGATACCTCGACCCTGCCGCCCGCGCTGGCCGGTCGCGTGCCGGCTGGCCGGTTCGCCGACCCCACCGACATCGCCAATGCGGTGGCGTTTCTGCTCAGCGATCAAGCGGGTTACATCACCGGCGCCGAACTGCGCGTCGACGGCGGGTTCCAGCTGACATGACAGCCACCGAGGACAACACCACGGTCGTCGCCTACGAACCGTCACTGGGCCGCCTGGCCCGCACTGGCACATGGGAACAGTTGGCGCAGGGGACTTTCCGCAGCGCCATCGAACGACTGGCCGCCGGCGACACCGCCGCGGCCGCGGACCTGGTCGCGGTGTCCGTACTCGAGGCCGACGAACTACGCGACATCTACCAGCGCTGGCCGGCGGCCACCACCGAGTGGCTGCTGGACCGCGGTGTCTCCGCCGAGGCCATCGGCGCTGAAATCGTCCGGCTCGGCTTGTCCATCGGCGCATCCGCACTCGAAGGCATCCAGGCGCACTGGCCACAGTTCACCGCCGCAGTGGACAAGGCAGTCGCCGACTGCGAATCCGGTGCCGGCACCGCCGCCGACGCCATCGAACACGCGCGTGCCGTATGGCAGTCGATCCATG
Source organism: uncultured Mycolicibacterium sp. (assembly GCA_945957405.1). Lineage (GTDB taxonomy): Bacteria > Actinomycetota > Actinomycetes > Mycobacteriales > Mycobacteriaceae > Mycobacterium. The sequence goes on from CAMFLL010000363.1 coordinate 785, forward strand.
ATCGGGCCGTGGACCGGGTGTCCGGTGTCATCGACATCGCCGTACGCCTGGCCGGTGAAGATTGCCTCGGTGCGCTGTGGGACTTCCTCATGGACGACTGGTATCGGGTGCACGAAAGCCGGTACGCACTGACCAACCAGCCCTGGCCGCAGTCTGCCCACCAGCTGATGGTCGCCATTGTCGACGGGTTCCACGCCCACCTGACCGGTACCGGCCGACAGGGCGACATCGAGATCGTGTACGAACCGCATCGCACCGGATTCCGCTTCGCGCCCTGCGGATCCGGTGGACGTTCACTGGACGCCCGGATCACCGGCGGTGACCCGCGCGCAGGCACACCGTACGGGTTTGCCGTGACCACCACGCCCCACGACTGGGCGTGGAACACCGTCGGCATCTGTTCGTACTGCGTGCACTGCTGCCAACTCAACGAGGTCATGCCGATCGACCGGCTCGGGTATCCCACCCGTGTCATCGACGCCCCCACCTGGACACCCGACGACCCGGTGACCTCGTGCACGTGGTGGGTTTACCACGACCCCGCCGACGTCCCCGACCACGTTTACGAACGCGTCGGCCGTGACCCTGCCCGGCGCCCTACCCGCACCACCGACGGAGCCGGCCATGACTGAATCCGTCGCGATGACGCAGGTCGAGGTGCCCGACTACGACCTCGGGCTACGGGGAAAGCTCGTGCGTGCATCGAAGACCCGCGATGCCGGCCGGCTGGCGATGTGCACCATCCTTTACGGGCTCTCGGTCACCGACGAGGTCACCGACACACCGTTCAGCAGCGCCGACAACGGATATCCTGATGCCCTGTTGGCACCCGACGAATCCACCCGTATTGCGTTGCCCTGGCGCGCGCACACCGACGCGGTGATCGCCGATCTGGTCGGTGTCGACGGGCGCCCCATCGAACTGTCCCCGCGTTCGGTGCTGCAGAGTCTGGCCGGGCGCTACGACGACATGGCCCTGGAACCCGTGTTGGGCTTCGAGTACGAATTGTGGTTGTTCCACGCCGACGGCGGAACCGTGCGCCGCCCGTTCGGGGCCACCGAAAACGCCTACAGCTTGACCCGTGCAGCCGAGGTGCACACGCTCGCCGCCGAATTCATCGACCGCATGGACGCCGTCGGCATCACCGTCGAGATGTTCCACTCCGAACTCGGCCCCGGCTTCTTCGAGTTCACCCTCGCCCCCGCGCCCGCGCTGCGGGCCGCCGACAACGCGGTGCGGGCGCGGCAGTACCTGCGCGACCTGTGCGCCGAACGCGGCCTGCACGCGAGCTTCATGGCCAAACCGTTCGCCGACAAGTCCGGCGCCGGCGGCCACGTGCATTCGAGCCTGAACCGCGACGGTGCCAATGTCTTTTCCGACGGCGCACATGGATTGTCCGGCGAGGCGAAGCGCTACCTGGCAGGTCTGCTGATCGGCATGGCCGACACCGTCGCCCTGCTCAACCCCTACGTGAACTCCTTCAAGCGCATCGACCCCGAAATGTTCACGCCGGCGGTGGCGGCGTGGGGGCACGACGACCGCAGCGCCTCCTGCCGGGTCATCCTCAACGACACGGCCTCGGCCCGCGTCGAGCACCGCCGGCCGGGTGCCGACGCCAGTCCGTACCTGGTGGCCGCGGCGGTGCTGGCCGCCGGCCTCCACGGGCTGACCGAACATCTCGAACTGCCGCCGGCCGGCGACACTGCCTACCCGCTGCCGTCCGATTTGCCCAGCGCGGTAGCGCTTTTCGAGGACTCCACCTGGCTCGCCGAGCTGCTCGGAAAGCCGTTCTGCACATCATTCGGCGCGACCCGCCGCGCCGAAGCCCGCCGCTTCGACCGGTGGCTGCGCCAGACCATCACCACATGGGAACTCGATCGCCATTTGGAGCATCAATGAACACCACCTCGGCACCTCTGACCCTCGACGAATTCGACGCGCTGGTCGGCGCCGGTGAGATCAACACCGTCGTCTGCGCCACCCCAGACCCTTACGGGCGCCTCGTCGGGAAACGGCTGACCATCCCGGCGTTTCGGTCGATGGGCCTGTCCGGCAACGGAATCAACGCCAGCAGCTTTGTCTTCGCCGTCGACCTCGAGATGAATCCGCTGGACCTGCCGGTGTCCAACGCGGCCAACGGCTGGGCCGACATCAGGTTGGTGCCCGACCTCGCCACCCTGCGCCGGGTGCCCTGGGAACCGCACGTCGCGCTGGTGATCTGCGATGCCTACGAGGCCGGCTCCGACACACTGCTGTCGGTGGCGCCGCGCACGATCCTGCGCCACCAGATCGAGCGGGCACATGAGCACGGGCTGCGCTTCAAGTTCGCCTCCGAGCTGGAATTCTTCTTGGCGGCCACTCCGCCGCGGCAGGCCTGGGAGCTGGGTTACCAGAACTTGAAGATGTTGTCGGACTACAGGTCCGACTACCAGATGGTGCAATCGAGCCGCGACGACTGGTTCATCGAACGGATTCGCAACCAGATGCCCGACTTCGGGGTGTCCATCGAATCGTCCAAACCTGAATGGGGACTGGGGCAGCAGGAGGTCACTCTCGACTACTGCGACACCCTTGAGATGGCCGACCGGCACGTGCTGTTCAAATACGGCGTCAAACAGCTCGCGCATGCCGCCGATCTGACGGTGACTTTCATGGCCAAGCCGAAGATCGACGAGGTGGGCTCGTCGTGTCACCTGCATGTCAGCATGTGGGCGGCCGGACAGGACAGCAGTCTGTGTTGGTCGGAGCACGCCGACGGCGGGATGTCGGAGAAGTTCGGCTCCTTCATCGCCGGCCAACTGGCCCACGCCGCCGACATCACGCTGATGTTCGCTCCGACGATCAACTCCTACAAGAGGTTCCAGCCCGACCAGTTCGCCGGCACGGCCATCGCGCTGGGAAACGACAACCGGTCATGCGCATTCCGGCTGGTCGGAAACGGTCCGTCGTACCGGGTGGAGAACCGGATCCCCGGCGGAGATGTCAACCCGTACTATGCCTACTCGGCGACCATTGCCGCCGGTCTCGACGGCATCGACCGCCAGCTGCCCACCCCGGACATCTTCGACGGCAACGCTTGGACCGGCGACAACATCACCGCGGTTCCGACGTCCATGCACGCGGCGCTGCACCGCTTCGCCGAATGCAAGATGGCCCGGGTGGCATTCGGCGACGAGGTGTTCGACCATCTGCTGACATCCTCGCAGAACGAACTGGTCGCCTTCGACTCGCACACCGTCACCGACTGGGAGAGCCGGCGCTACTACGAACGCGTGTAGCCGCCCCGCACCGACTTTGACACCGCACCGACCACACCCAGGAGCGCCAATGCCCATCGATCCGATCGCACAGAAGATGCTCGACGACGCGAAGAAGTCCGGGCGCCCCAACGCGCACCTGCTGCCCGTGCCCACCGCGCGGCAGAACTTCGAGGACACCTTCGGGGCGCTGGCCAAGCCGCCGATTCACCGTGCGGTCGACATCACCATCCCCACCCGTGACGGCGTGACCATCCCGGGTCGGCTCTATCTGCCCGCCGAGCAGAGTGCCGTCCTGCCCCTGACGGTGTACTTCCACGGTGGCGGATGGCTGTTGGGCAGCATCGACTCCCATGACGTCGCGACGCGGTTGCTGGCCAACGCCTCGGGCTGCGCGGTGCTGTCGGTCGGATATCGCCGCGGCCCCGAAGCACGGTTCCCCACCGCGGTCAATGACGCCATCGACGCCGTGGCGTGGGCCGCCGATCCGGCCTCGGGGCTCGACGTCGACCACAGCCACCTCGCGGTCGCCGGTGACAGCGCCGGCGGAAACCTCGCCGGCGCCGTGGCGCTGTACGCACGTGACACCGGCATGCCGACCCTGCGCCACCAACTGTTGATCTACCCTGTCACCACCACCGATCTGAGCCGCGGCATGGATCCCGAATACGACGGTGTGATGCTGGAGCGTGACGAATTGCAATGGCATCAGGACAATTACCTATCCAGCGCGGACGCTGCGCAAGACCCCCGGGTGAACATCCTCGACGCTGACCTGACGGGTCTGCCCGACACGACGATCATCATGGCCGAGTGCGATCCGATCCGCCCTCAGGGGGAGTTGTACGCAAAGGCACTCGAGGCCGCCGGCGTGCCCACCCGCACCCACCTGACTCCGGGCATGGTGCACGGCTTCTTCGGTCTCGACGAGGTGTTCCCCACTGCCACCGAGGCGATGACGTTCGCGGGCGCCCAGCTGGCCCGCGCACTCGACACCGTGGGCCGGTGACCCGCACCGCGCTGGTCACCGGTGCCGGCGGCGGGATCGGACTGGCCACCGCCGTCCGTCTTGCCGCCGAGGGGGTCGACGTGGTCGCCACCGACGTCAAACCGCGACCCGCGGAGTTGCCGGCCGACATCCGTTACGAGAGATTCGATCTCATCAGGGGCGACCCGCAGGATCTGCTTGCCGCGCTCACCGCGCCGGAGCTGGACCATCTGGTGAACGCGGCAGGTCTGGCGTTGTTCGACCGCGACGGTTCGGTTCTCGATACGGACGAAAGCGTCTGGGAGGCAACGCTGGGCGTCAATCTGCACGGACTGCGCCACCTCACCGTCGCCGCGATCCCCTTACTGCGGAAGGGGCAGGGGCGAAGCATCGTCAACGTCGCGAGCACCGCGGGTCTGCGTGGCATGGATTCACCCCTGGACGCTTATCAGGTCAGCAAGGCCGCGGTGGTGTCGCTGACTCGCGCGCTGGCCCTGCAGCTCGGGCCCGAAGGTATCCGCGTCAACACCGTGTGCCCAGGGGCGATCCTGACCCCGATGATTGCGCCGCTCTACGAGGAGGATCCGGCGCGGCGCACCAATATGGAAGAGCGCACTCCGCTTCGGCGCCTCGGCACCCCCGAGGACGTCGCCGCCGCGATCAGCTTCCTGCTCTCCGACCACGCATCGTTCATCACCGCGACCGATCTGGTCGTCGATGGCGGGTGGACGGCCCAGATCAAGTAGCCACCACCGGCCCGAGACGGCTGGTGGGTTGACACCGTCCATAATGGTCTAAATACTGAACCTATAGCTGTTTAAGATCGAAGGAGAACGATCCGATGAAAGCACACGCACACTCCTCGCCGCGCGTGGCGATCATCGGTGCCGGATTCAGCGGTATCGCGGCCGCGGTCGCACTGCGGCGCAAGGGTATCGAGGACTTCGTGATCTTCGAACAGGCTGCCGGGTTGGGCGGCACCTGGTGGCACAACCGTTACCCGGGCGCCGAGGTCGATCTCGAGTCACACATCTACTCGTTCTCCTTCGAACGGCACGACTGGACGCGCACCCACGCCGACTGGCAGGAGCTGCTCGGATACCTCGAAGGGGTCGCCGACAAGTGGGACCTGCCGCGGCGTATCCGATTCAGCGAGACCGTGCAGGACGTGTCATGGTCCGATACGACCCACATCTACACGGTGAGCACCTCTTCAGGCACCGACCACGGTGAGTTCACCGCCGTCATCAGCGCGGTCGGCTTCCTCAACGTGCCGCTGCTCCCGCCTTTTGCCAGGGAGGACAACGACTTCGAAGGCGCGATGTGCCACACCTCGCGCTGGCTGGACGGACTGGACATGACCGGGAAGTCGGTCGCCGTTGTCGGCACCGGCTCCTCGGCTGTGCAGATCGTCGCCGAAGCCGAGAGGGTGGCCGGTGAGGTCAAGATCTTCCAGCTCGAGCCCAACTGGATCATGCCCAAGGAGAGCCGCGACTTCACCGAACGGGAGCGCCGGCTCAACCGCAACCCGCTGGTCTATGCGTGGCGGCGCTACCGATTGTTCGCCGGCTACGACCGCCGCCAGCTGCGGTCGAGCCACGCACGCATCGGCGGCCGTCACAACAAGCGGCGGCACGTGAGATCGGAGGCTTTCCTGCGGCGCGAACTCGCGTCCCGGCCCGACCTCATCGAACTCGTCACGCCGAAGTTCGCGTTCGAGGCGCGACGTACCGTGCTGAGCGACACGTACTACGCCGCCTTGCGCAACCCCAAAGTAACGCTGGTACCGCACGGCGTGAAGGGACTGACCCGGACCGGTGCGGTCGACGCCAACGGTGACGAGCACACCTTGGACGTCATCGTCATGGCAACCGGGTTCGACGCGGCCAATTACCTTGGCAACTACCAGGTGCACGGCCGCGGTGGCGTCGAACTACACGATAGTTGGAAGGGTGAGCCCGAGGCGTTTCTTGGCATGATGGTGCCGGGCTTCCCGAACTTCTTCATCATGTACGGCCCCAACACCAACTCGAGTCCGCTGGTGTCCTTCTACGAGGCCCAGGCCAGTTTTGCCGCCGGCCTGATCGCACGGGCCGCCAAGACCGGCAAGACGATGATCGACGTGCGCCGCTCGGCCTTCGTCATCTACAACGACTGGCTGCAGGCCCAACTCGGCAAGACGGTGTGGTCGACGACCAACAGCTACTTCCGGGCGGGCACAGGAAAGATCGTGTCGCAGTGGCCGTTCGGTGCGACACCGTACAT
>CAMFLL010000364.1 GCA_945957405.1 uncultured Mycolicibacterium sp.
CGATCACGGCTGCGCGCACGACGCGACGACGGATAGGCAAGCTCATGGCTCAACATGGTGCCATGAGTTGGCTTATTCCCTCCTCAGCGCGTTGATGCCAGTAGCTCCGCCATGCCGACAGCGAAGTCGTCGGCCATGTCCCAGAGGTCAGGCAGCAACTCCGGGCAGGAGATCAGACCGACGTCGAGCTTGCCGTTGAGCGACATCACCGTGATGTTGAGACCCGAACCGTGGAAGATCGGTCCGAGCGGATACATCGCCTTGACCTCACTGCCCAGGAAGTACAGCGGAACCTGTGGGCCGGGCACGTTGGACACCACCAGGTTGTGCACGGGCCTGGCCTCCGTCAACCTGCTGCCGGCGTACACGCGCATCGCGACACCGAACACCGCAGGCGCCGCGAACTGTGACCAGTCCTGTAGCAGCGTCGCGGCGATGGCCGAACTGTGTTCCTTGGCAACGGAACTCGCTTTGGCAATGGCGGTGATGCGTTCGGCCGGATCGTCGATCTCGGTGTGCAGGCTGGAAAACATGCCCGACACCTTGTTGCGGCCGGGCCGGTCCGACCGGTCATGCACCGACACCGGGACCATGGCCACCAGCGGGCTGTCCGGCAGCTCGCCGCGGTCGAGCAGGAACTGGCGCAGCACACCGGACACCAGGGCCATCACGACATCGTTGACCTTGACGCCGAAGTGGTTCTTGACGGTCTTGATGTCCTCCAGGTCCAGCTGGGCGTAGGCAATGTTGCGATGCCCGGTGATGGTGGCGTTGAACGCCGTCTGGGGCGCCCGGAACGGGCTGGCCATCGCCGATCCGTTGACGGCGCGCCGCACCGTGTCGACCACCGTGCTCACCGTCGCCGGCAGGACCTTGGTCGCCAGGTGGACCGGCCGAGTGGCAAAACGCGCAAGCCCGCGGGCGGCGATCTCCAACTGGCCGGCACCGCCGGGCGCGTCGACGGGATCTGGTGGCGGCGCGTCGGGTTCGGTGGTGCAGAGCTGGGACATCAGGTTGGCGCCGGTGACACCGTCGACGGCCGAGTGGTGCACCTTGGTCATCACCGCCAACCGGCCGCCGTCGTGGGCGTCGGTGCCTGCGACGTTCTCGATGACCCACATCTCCCACAGCGGCCGGCTGCGGTCGAGTTGCAGTGACGCGATATGGCCGCCGATCTCGGCCAGTTCGACACGGCCACCCGGCGCGGGCAGACCGATCCGGTGCAGGTGGTGTTCGACGTCGAAGTCCTTGTCCTCCACCCACACTGGATGATCGAGGTTCAGGAAACTGTCGGCCAGTTTCATCCGGAATTCCGGCATCGCCTTGATCCGCTGCGCCAGTTCGTCACGCAGGCGGTCGAACGTGTATCCGCCTGGCATCGTGGATGTGTCGAGTTCGAGGATCGAGCAGACGTGCAGCGGTTGGGCGGGTGTCTCGAGATAGAGGAAACTGGCGTCGAGGCCGCTCAGCCTCTGGTATCCGGGCATCACCGGATCGTATGTCCGGCCCGCCCGTGGTGTGAGGAAGTCCACTCAACTGCGGGTTCACCCCGGCGTGCCGAGATGGGACACTGGTGGGGTCAGAAGACCCGGGGACCCGGATGGGCCTCGAGGATCAACCCGACAACCCACGAGGGACGATGATGTCTGCAGCGAAATCTGAGCTGCCTGTCTACGGTGGCGCCCCCGAAGATTCGGTTCCCGCCAAACCCCGCACCAAGGTACGAACTCATCACCTGCACCAATGGAAGGGCGAAGGCCACAAGTGGTGCATGCTCACCGCCTATGACTATTCGACCGCCAAGGTCTTCGACGACGCCTGCATCCCGGTGCTGCTCGTCGGCGACTCGGCGGCCAATGTGGTGTATGGCTACGACACCACCGTGCCGATCACGATCGATGAACTGATCCCGCTGGTGCGTGGCGTGGTCCGCGGGGCTCCGCACGCGCTGGTGGTCGCCGATCTGCCGTTCGGCAGTTACGAAGCCGGCCCGACGCAGGCCCTGGCCACCGCCACCCGTTTCCTCAAGGAGACCGGTGCGCATGCGGTCAAGCTCGAGGGCGGCGAACGCGTCGCCGAGCAGATCGCGACGTTGACACAGGCCGGTATCCCGGTGATCGCGCACATCGGTTTCACCCCGCAGAGCGTCAACGGCCTGGGCGGTTTCCGCGTTCAGGGCCGCGGCGACGCCGCCGAGCAGACCATTCACGACGCCATCGCCGTGGCTGAGGCCGGTGCGGTGGCCGTGGTACTCGAGATGGTGCCCGCCGAACTGGCCACCCAGATCACCGGCAAGCTGACCATTCCCACCATCGGTATCGGCGCAGGCCCCAACTGTGATGCGCAGGTGCTGGTCTGGCAGGACATGGCCGGGATGACGGCGGGCCGGACAGCCAAGTTCGTCAAGCGGTTCGGTGATGTCGGCGCCGAATTACGCCGGGCGGCAACACAGTACGCCGAAGAGGTGGCCACCGGAGCATTCCCCGCCGAGGAGCACTCTTTCTAGTTCGGGGCGATAGTCAGCCCCGCCAGCGCTCCCACGCCGCCTGTTTGGACGTCCCGGTCACCGCGGCGACCTCACTCCACGAGGTCGACGACGCCAGGTTCCTGGCCGCCGTGCCGACCTGTTCGCCGGTGTAGGCCACCAGGCGCAACAGTTCGGCGAACGACTCGTGGCTGCCGCGGCGGCTCAGTTCGTCGGTGAGCCGGCGCGCGAGCGTCGCGACCTGCTCATCGCTCAGCTCGGCCAGCGGGAACTCGGGATCGGCCACCATGGCAGACACCTTACGGTCCTAGGGCACCGCCACGTCCAGGCGCAATTCGGCGTCGGTCGAATCGAACGTCCTGGTCCACACCGTGCCGGGCCAGCGGTAATGCACCTCGCCGGTGTCGGGCCGGTAGTCGGCGGTGTAGAGCGTGCCGAAGCCGTCGCCATACCTGGTGCTGTGCAACGGTTTCCGAAGGAAAGCCGCGGCCAGGTCGTCGGGGTGCGGCCGCCCTTCGAGCAGACCGACCAGGTGGTCGCGGCGCTCCACACTGTGGTACCGCGCAGCGTGCCGGGCATCCTCTGGTGTGTCGAACCGATGATTGGTGGCGACGGCGACAGGACGGACTTCCGGGGGTCGGCCCGGCGCGACGTACGCGGTGCAGGTGTGGCCGGTGCGGTCGGTGAGGGTCAGGTTGTAGCACATCGAGATCGGCAGGCGCTCCAACACATCGAGGGCCTCGCGCACCGTCGACGAGACCTCCAGCAGGTAGCGAACCACCAGCGGGATGCCGAAACCGGGTCCGGTATCGCTGCAGCCACCGAACGTCAGCGACACGGCCAGGCCGTCGGAGTTCATCCCGTCGAGCAAGCCCCACAGGCAGTCGCTGGTCCCGAGCACGGCGCGTTCGCCGAACCGGGTCGACATCACCACCTGCTCGAACAGGTCGGGGTGGTAGTCGTAATTGCGGATCAGTGCCCTGGTGTCACCGTCGACAACAGCCTGTGAGCACGCCGGCGCGAAGGTGGGCATGTTCCAGTGCGTCAGCATCGTGGCCGCCGTCTCGTCGCCGCCGGCAAGCTTGACCAACCGCCGCCAGGTCGGCACCAGCTCGGGCATGTGCCGCCGCAGCGCAGCGGCCGCCACCGTGGCCGATGGCCGGGTGCCGGGCCCCGAGGTGTACCAGGCCCGGTAGGCCGGCCAGGTGGCCTGGAACAGCGCGCGCCACCGCGCTCCGGGAGTCGTCTCCCGGAATGAATGCAAAATGATGGACTGGCAACTCATGCGTCAAGGATTACTTGACGATCGGTCATCCGTCAAGGACACCTTGACGAAGGTGGTCATGTGAACGTCGGCGCACGTTTGGTCAGGAAGGCGTCGATTCCCTCCCGGCCATCGGCGGAATCGGCATTCGCGGCGATCAGGCGGCCTTCCATCTCCATCTGGGTCTCGATGTCATTGTCGAATGTCGCCAGCAGCAATTTCTTGACGGCGGCAGTCGAACCGAGCGCCCCCGCGGCGATCCCGGTCGCCAGCTCGTCGACCCGGACCGCGAGTTCGGCGTCGTCGTAGACGTAGTTGACAATCCCCCAGTGCCGCGCCTCCTCGGCGCTCAGGGTGCGGTTGGTCAGCATCAGGTCGCTCGTGCGGCGCACCCCGATGAGCCGGGGCAGGTAGTAGGACGCGCTGCCGTCGGGACTCAGCCCGGCCCTCGTGTAGGCCATCGTGAACGTCGCCGACGAGGCCGCCACGACGAGATCCCCGGTGGCCGCCAGCGAGAATCCGGCGCCGGCTGCGACCCCGTTCACCGCGGTGATCACGACGGCATCCATGCGCGCGAAGGTCGCGATGGCCCGGTGCAGGTCATCGGCGATCCCTTGGACGAACGGACCAGGACCCAGCGGTGAGGCCGCCATGGCCTTGAGATCACCACCGGCACAGAAGAATCGGCCGGCACCGGTGATCACCACCACCTTCGTACCACCCGCCTCGCAGCGCGACGCCGCGTCGGCCAGTTCGCGCGTCATCGCGTCGTTCATACCGTTCGCGGCGTCGGGGCGGTGCAGGGTGATGCGGGTGATGGGACCGGACTGGTCGAACAGGAGCGTGCCGTACCGGTCGGCGTCGGAAGTCATTCCGTGACGTTAATGCCTGCGCTGCGCAGGCGGAGGACGGTACCCCGGCGCAGGTCGGCGAAGTCACCGCGCCAGCCCAGGGTGCGCAGGCCGCCGTCGGCGACGACCCAGGGCTGGTCGGGCGGGCACGTACCGTCATCGGAACGACCGTTGATCACCGACTCCACCAGGCGGAACGGCAGCTCCTCGGCGTCGATGGGCCCCTCGCATTCCGCGATCACCTCACGCGCCAGCAGCCGATAGCGGTCCCGCAGCTCCTCGCGCCGCAAGCGGAACCGCTCGAACCGCTCGATGCGTAGTTCCGGCATGACATAGAGAGCGCCGAGATTCCAACGGCTGCTGCACAATTGGCCGGCGTCGGCAACCATCAGGGTATGCAGGCGTGGCGCGGCCGGGCCCGGTTCGGCCAGCAGCTTGCCTGCCAGTTCGAGCGGCTCCTCGACGGTACCCGTCAACAACGCCTCGAGGATGTCGTCCTTGGTGGCGAAGTGGTGGTACAGCGACGCCTGCCGGACACCGACGGCGTCGGCGACGGCCCGCGTCGACGTGCTGGCATACCCCTGGCTGGTGAACAGCTCCGCCGCCGCGTCGAGAATCTCTTCGCGTGCCGTCTTCCCTGGCCGCCGCGACTGCGCCAGGCGCGGACGTCCACGACCGTCGGTTGCCATGGCGCCATTGTGGCAGGCGCAGCGAATCCACTGACGGGGTAGCCGAAACAGCCTCGGCCAGCGAAACATACGACGGCACGCCTGCGACGCGTCGGCCGGCGATCACCGTCTGTTCACCTGGATATGGCACTGTGTTCACCCATGATGGCCAAGTCCAGCCGGCACAAAGAGATCGAGCGCAAGTTCGACGTCGTGGAGTCGACCGTGTCCCCGTCGTTCGACGGGCTCTCGGCGGTCGCGCGCGTCGAACGCCTGCCGACCCAACACCTCGATGCCGTCTACTACGACACCGCAGACCATGACCTGGCCCGTAACCGGGTGACCCTACGTCGGCGCACCGGCGGTACCGACGAGGGCTGGCATCTCAAGCTGCCGGCCGGCGCTGACGCCCGTACCGAGGTCCGCAGTCCGCTGGGACCCGAGACGGTGCCCGACGAACTGCTCGACGTGGTGCTGGCTGTCGTTCGCGACAAGCCCCTGGCGCCGGTCGCACAGATCACCACGAACCGCAACGTTCAGATGCTCTACGGCGCCGATGGTGCTGCGCTGGCCGAGTTCTGCGACGACCAGGTGACGGCGTCGGCCGGTTCCGACGGCGAGCCGCAACAGTGGCGGGAGTGGGAGCTCGAGCTGGCCGAGGGCACCCCCGCCGCCGGTTCCGCCGAACTGCTGGACAGGTTGGGAAATCGCCTGTTCGACGCGGGTGCCGCACCCGCGGGCAGCGGTTCGAAGCTGGCCCGCGTGTTGGCCACGGCTGGCCCGCAGGACGACGAGCGTCCCGCTCCGCCGAAGGATCCGATCCACCGCGCCGTCGCCGAGCAGGTCGCCGAGCTGGTGACGTGGGACCGCGCCGTCCGTGCCGACACCTACGACTCGGTGCACCAGATGCGGGTGACGACGCGCAAGCTGCGCAGCCTGCTCAAGGAGTCCGAGGAGTCCTTCGGACTGACCGACGACTCGTGGGTGCTGGACGAGCTGCGCCAGCTCGCCGCGATCCTCGGGGTGGCGCGGGATGCGGAAGTGCTCGCCGAGAAGTACGAGAAGGCCCTGGCCGACCTGCCCGACGAGCTGCTGCGCGGCCCGGTGCGCGAACGCCTGGTGGACGGCGCGCGTCATCGTTACGACGTCGGCCTGCGGCGGTCCCTGGCGGCGATGCGCACGACGCGGTACTTCAGGTTGCTCGACGCTCTCGAGGGCCTCGCCGTCGCCGATCCCGTGGCTGCCGAATCGGAGGATCAGGAACTCAAGCCGGTGACCCTCGGCGGCGCCTACAAACGGGTGCGCAAAGCAGCCAAAGCCGCCGAGGACGCCCAGACCGAAGACCGCGACGAAGCGCTGCATCGCATCCGCAAGGGCGCCAAACGATTGCGGTACACCGCGGCGGCGACCGGGGCCGGCAAGGTCTCCGATGCGGCCAAGGCCGTCCAGACGCTGCTGGGCGATCATCAGGACGCGGTGGTCAGCCGCACCCATCTGGCCCAGCAGGCCGACGCCGCGCACGCCGCGGGCGAGGACACCTTCACCTACGGCCTGCTCTACCAGCAGGAGGACGACCTCGCGCGCACCACCCGCGAGCAGCTGGCTGACGCGCTCAAGTCGCTGGACAAGGCGATGAAGTAGCGGGCGAACGAGTTGGCCTGTAAGCCGGATTCTGTCCTGCGGTCCCGGAGGACCACAGCGGCGACCATCCATCTGGACACACCGTCGCCGGGTGCCTCGAGCGGCCTACCCGCAGGCTCGGGCGAGCAGCCCTCGGACGCCTGCGCAGTCGTGCGGGGCACGACCTCTTGGCCTTGCTTCGGGTGGGGTTTGCCGAGCCACTCCGGTCACCCGGAATGCTGGTGCGCTCTTACCGCACCGTTTCACCCTTACCATTTCTGGCGGTCTGTTTTCTGTGGCACTTTCCCGCGAGTCACCTCGGATTGCCGTTAGCAATCACCCTGCTCTGTGAAGTCCGGACTTTCCTCGA
>CAMFLL010000365.1 GCA_945957405.1 uncultured Mycolicibacterium sp.
GTCGGGCACCTTGGAGCAGCCGACGCCCTGGTCGATCCAGCGCACCACGTAGCCGAGGATCGACTGGCAGTTGTTGTCGACCTCCTGGTGGATCTCCTCGGGCGCCCACTTCAGCGACGCGTCGGCCAGCGGGATGGTCAGCAGTTCGTCGATCGTGGTCCTGGTCTTGCCTTCGAGTTCTTTCTGCACGGCGAACACGTCGACCTGGTGGTAGTGCAGTGCGTGCAGGGTGGCAGCGGTGGGCGAGGGCACCCAGGCCGTCGTCGCACCGGCCTTGGGCTGTCCGATCTTCTGCTCGACCATGTCGGCCATCAGGTCCGGCATGGCCCACATGCCCTTGCCGATCTGGGCGCGCCCGGACAGGCCGGCGGCCAGGCCGGTGTCGACGTTGGCATCTTCGTAGGCCAGGATCCAGGGCTGCGATTTCATGGTGCCCTTGCGGACCATCGGTCCGGCTTCCATCGAGGTGTGGATCTCGTCGCCGGTGCGATCCAGGAAGCCGGTGTTGATGAACACGACGCGGTCGGCGGCGGCCTTGATACAGGCTTTCAGGTTGACCGAGGTGCGGCGCTCCTCGTCCATGATGCCGACCTTCAGCGTGCCCTGCGGCACGCCGAGGACGTCTTCGACGCGGCTGAACAGCTCACAGGTGAACGCGACCTCGTCGGGGCCGTGCATCTTCGGTTTGACGATGTACACCGAGCCGGTGCGACTGTTGGTCAGCGGCCCGTTGCCTTCGGAGTCCTTGAGCCCGTGGACGGCGATCAGCCCGGTGAAAAGCGCGTCCAGGATGCCCTCGGGCACCTCGGCGTCGCCGTCGGCACCGTCGACCACGATGGCGTCGTTGGTCATCAGGTGGCCGACGTTGCGCACGAACAGCAGGCTGCGGCCCGGCAGCGTCAGTTCCCCGCCGTCCGGGGTGGTGTAGACGCGGTCCTGGTTGAGCACGCGGGTGAAGGTCTCGCCACCCTTGCTGACCTCAGCGGACAGGTCACCCTTGTTCAGGCCCAGCCAGTTCCGGTAGCCGAGCACCTTGTCCTCGGCGTCGACGGCGGCCACGGAGTCCTCGAAATCCATGATCGTCGTGATCGCCGATTCGAGGATGACGTCCTTGATGCCGGCGGAGTCGGTGGAGCCGACCGGCGATTCGGGATCGATGTCGATCTCGATGTGCAGGCCGTGGTTGACCAGCAGCACGGTGGCAGGGGAGTCGGCCTCGCCGGTGTAACCGGCGAACTGGTCGGCGTTGGCCAGCCCCGTCGATTCGTCGTCACCGAGTGCGAGCACCAACCGACCGTCCTCGACGGTCAGCTTGGTGATGTCGGCCCACGAGCCGGAGTCCAGCTTCACCGCACTGTCGAGGAAGTCGCGGGCGTAGGCGATCACCTTGTCACCGCGCACGCGGTTGTAGCTGTCGCCCTTTTCGGCGCCGTCGTCCTCGGGGATCACGTCGGTGCCGTACAGCGCGTCATACAGTGAGCCCCACCGCGCGTTGGCGGCGTTGAGCGCGAAGCGGGCGTTGAGCACCGGCACCACCAGCTGAGGCCCGGCGGTGGAGGTGATCTCGGGATCGACACCGGCGGTGGTGATGGTGAAATCATCGGGTTCGGGCAGCAGATAACCGATTTCGGTGAGGAACGCCTTGTAGGCCTCGGGATCGTGCGGCTCGATGGCGCGTTGCCGGTGCCATTTGTCGATCTGGGCCTGCAGGTCGTCGCGCCGCGCCAGAAGGTCCTGATTCTGCGGCGTCAGGTCGGTGATGACCTTGTCCGCACCGCCCCAGAAGCTGTCGGGGTCGATCTCGGTGCCGGGCAGCGCCTCGTTCGTGACGAAGTCGTACAGCTCTTTGGCGACCCGCAGATTGCCCACGGTCACGCGATCAGTCATTGCTCCTCCTCAGCGGCAATCCATCAATCCTAGCCAGCGGTGACCTGCGCCCTTGCACACGGCCGATCAAGAGGCGCAGGTCACACCACTTGCCCGGAGCTCCGTGGTCGGAGCGTCATCAGGTGCGGGCGATTGCGCCCGCCGCCTCGAGCAATGATTCGCACTGC
This sequence comes from uncultured Mycolicibacterium sp., assembly GCA_945957405.1. Taxonomy (GTDB): domain Bacteria; phylum Actinomycetota; class Actinomycetes; order Mycobacteriales; family Mycobacteriaceae; genus Mycobacterium. The sequence goes on from CAMFLL010000365.1 coordinate 2,055, forward strand.
GCGATCAGGGCCGCTCGTAACGGGGCCGCCTCCGCGCTGATCGCACTCTGCCGACGCACATACTCGGCGCGCCCCGCCGGCTGCTCGACGGGGATGGAAGTCAATCCGTAGTCGGTGAGATCGTACGGGCTCGCCCGCATGTCGAGCTCACGAGCACGCGCGGCGAGCTCGAGACAGTCCATCAGGAGATCCGAATCGGTCAGCGGGCTCAGCTTGTACGCCCATTTGTAGAGGTCCATGTTGGCGTGCACGCACCCCGGTTGCTCCCGCGTGGTCTGCGTGTCCCGGCGCAGCGTCTCGGTGTTGCGGGGCCGTGCATCGGCGGTGAAGAACCGGTAGGCGTCGAAATGGCTGCACCGCAACGGCATCGACTCGACCACGGCGTCGGTGCCCGCACCCCCCAACCGCAACGGCACTCGGCCGTGCCTGACATCGGCGCTGCGGTACACCATCGCCCACTCGTGCAGGCCGAAGCAGTTGTACTGTGCGGGCCGGTCCGCGGTGGCCCGCAGCAGGTCCGCGATGAACCGCACCGTGTCCAGTCGGACGGCGAGGTGGTCCGGCGACACCGTAACGCCGTCGGGCACGGCGGCGTAACCCGTGCGGCCCAGATATGACCTGGCCGCACCGCCGGTGAGCACCGCGCCGTACCCGGGGTGCCAGCGCAGCAGCTGGCGCGGCCGCAGACTGTAGTAGGTGAACAGGAAGTCCCACACCGGATGCGGCCCGTCGTCGGTGTGGCCGGCGAGGAACCGCTCGACGCGACGGCGGTGGGCCTCGGCGCGGGTCGGCCAGTCCGGGGGCAGCACAGCGGCGGACCCGGTAGAGACGGTCGCGGCAGTGACAGATTCAGACACGGTCACGGCAGTGACGGATTCAGACACGGTCACGGCAGTGACGGATTCAGACACGGTCGCGGCAGCGACAGATTCAGACACGGTGGGTGCCGTCCCGCACGGTGCCCACCAGGTCCTCGACCAGATCCTCGAGCGCGACCATGGCGACGACCTGTGCCTCCGCGGCACCTGTGCCGGTGACCAGAGCCAGGTGGCTGTTGCTGCGCCGCAACCGCGACAGCGCATCGGGCAGCGACAGCGTCGACGCGAGGTGGGGTAGCGGACGCACCGCCGACCCGTCGACCACGGCATCGGGATCGTCGCCCAGCGCCAGGACATCCTTGATGTGCAGATAGCCGATGAACTGGCCGCCGGTGTCGGTGACGGGGAACCGTGAGTATCCCGTCTCGGCGAGTGCTCGCTCGACGGCGCTCACGGTCGGCCCGGAACCCGGGCCTGCGACGGGCACGGCCCGGATATCGTTCAACGGCACCGCGACGTCGTTGACCACGCGGTTGCGGATCTGCAGCGCTCTGGTCAGCCGGGTGTGCTCCTCGGGGTCGAGCAGACCTTCGGACACCGATTCGGCGATCATCTCCGACAGCTCGACTGTGGACACCGTGACGTCGAGTTCGTCCTTGGGTTCCACCCGGATCGCGCGCAGTGTGATGTTGGCGCACCAGTTGTAGAAGGCGATGAACGGTCGCGCGGCCTTGATGTACTGCAGGTAGACCGGGATCAGCAGCATCGCCGTCGACTCAGGCCCGGCGATCGCGATGTTCTTGGGCACCATCTCACCGAGCAGCACATGCAATGTGACCACCAGGCCGAGCGCCACGATGAACGACACCGTGTGCAGAACCGCGTCCGAAACGCCGACCAGGCCGAACGGGCCTTCCAGCAGATGTGCGACAGCGGGCTCACCGACGCGACCGAGCAGGATCGAGCAGACGGTGATGCCCAGCTGGGCGCCGGCCAGCATGAGCGAGAGTTGCTCACCGGCCCTGATCACGGTGACCGCACTCTTCTTGCCTTGTTCGGCGAGCGCCTCGAGCCGGTCACGGCGCGCCGAGATCAGCGCGAACTCCGAGCCGACGAAGAACGCGTTGGCGGCCAGCAGCGCCAGGGTGAGCAGTACGCCGAGGATGTCGCCACTCATCAGCGGCCCTTCCGCTCGGGGTCGTCGTCTGAGTCGGTGTCCGATCGTTGATCACCGTGGCGGCCGAGTTCGGTCAGCTCGAGCTGGTCGATCCGCCGGCCGTCCATGGCCACGACGGTGGCCCGCCAGTGCACCGGATCCTCGACCGGTCCGTCGGGGTCGAAGGCCCACAGCTCGACGGATTCGCCGGCCTCGGGAATGTGACCCAGTTCGGCCAGCACCAGCCCGCCGATGGTGTCGTAATCGCCTTCGGGCGCCCGGTAGCCGGTGGCGGTGGCGACCTCGTCGATGCGCAGCAGACCGGAGACCTGCCAACCGTCGGCGGCCTCGACCACATCCGGGGTCGCGTCGTCGTGCTCGTCGCGCACGTCGCCGACGATCTCCTCGATCAGGTCCTCGACCGTGACCATGCCCGCCGTGCCGCCGTACTCGTCGACCACCAGGGCGGTCTGGATGCCGTTGGCGCGGATCTGGGTCATCACGGCGTCGCCGTCGAGGGTGGACGGCACCACCGCGACCGGCTGCACCAACGCGGACAGCAGCGTGTTCGCGCGGTCGGCCGGCGCAACCTCGAAGACCTGTTTGACGTGCACGATGCCGACGGTCTCGTCGAGGTCACCCTCGACTATCGGGAAGCGGGAGAAACCCGTCTCGGTGGCGGTGGACACCAGGTCGGCCACGGTGTCGTCGGCCTGCAGCGCGACAATCTTGCTGCGCGGTGTCATGAGCTCCTCTGCGGTCAGGTCACCGAACTGCAGGGACCGGTCCACCAGCGTCGCCGTCACCGCGTCGAGCGATCCGCTGCGCGCGGAATTGCGGACCAGTGACACCAGTTCCTGCGGTGACCGCGCCGAGCGCAGTTCCTCGGCGGGCTCGATGCCCAGCCTGCGCAGAATCCAGTTCGCGGTGCCGTTGGTGGCTTTGATGGCCAGCGTGAAGACCTTCGAGAACATCAGCTGCGGGCCTGCCGTGGCGCGGGCGGTCGGGACCGGCTTGGCGACGGCGAGGTTCTTGGGGACCAGCTCGCCGAACACCATCGACAATGACGTCGCGATGAGCAGCGACAACGCCAGTGCGATACCGCCTGCGGCTCCCGCGGGTAGGCCCATGGCATCCAGCAGCGGCCGGATCAGGCGTGCCACCACGGGTTCGGCCAGGTAACCGGTGGCCAGTGTCGTGATCGAGATGCCCAGCTGCGCACCGGAGAGCTGGAAGGACAGCGTGCGGTGGGCCTGCTGGACGAACTTGTCCCGCCGGTCACCGGTGCGTGCGTTGGCATCGACGGTGCTGCGCTCGAGGGCGGTCAGCGAGAACTCGGCTGCCACGAACAATGCCGTGCCTGCTGTCAGAACGAGAATGGCGAGGATGCTGAGCGCCGTCATCCATGCGCTCACCGCGTGACCTCTGATCGCGGGCCGGGCACCGTGTGGGTGCCCGGCTGTCTAGAGGAGGGGTCGTCGGCTTCGGGGTTCGCGGGCGCGCCGCCGGTTGCCGGCCGCTCCTCCTGGAGGTCTCGCGAAACGGCTGCGGCCTCAACGGGTGCCTGCGGCACGGGGTCCCTTTCAATCTTCGGTGTGTTCGGGCGCGGACGATGGCGCCGCGCGAACCTACATGGTAGCGGTAGCCGGCGGGTGCGCCGGGCGGCCGCTCACCAGCCCGTGGGCAGCGGATGGCCCTCGGCGAAACCCGCCGCGGACTGCACGCCGAGCACCACCTTCTCGTGCAGTTCGGCCAGGGTGGCCGCGCCGACGTAGGTGCACGTGCTGCGCACGCCCGACGTGATGTGGTCCAGCAGGTCCTCGACGCCACCACGCGTGGGATCGACTTCCATGCGTGATGTCGAGATGCCCTCTTCGAACAATGCCTTCCTGGCCCGGTCGAATGCGCCGTCGCCGGCCGTGCGCGCCGCCACGGCGCGTTTGGACGCCATGCCGTAGCTCTCCTTGTAGGGCCGGCCCTCGCGGTCACGCATCAGGTCGCCGGGGGACTCGTAGGTACCCGCGAACCATGATCCGATCATGACGTTCGATGCCCCGGCGGCGAGTGCCAGCGCCACATCCCTGGGATGGCGCACACCACCGTCGGCCCACACGTGTCCTCCCAATTGCTTTGCCGCAGCGGCACATTCGACCACCGCGGAGAACTGGGGCCGGCCGACGCCGGTCATCATCCTGGTGGTGCACATGGCACCGGGGCCCACCCCGACCTTCACGATCGACGCGCCCGCGCTGATCAGGTCGCGCGTGCCCTCCGCCGAGACCACGTTGCCCGCCGCGATCGGCAGGTCCAGGTTCAGCGACGACACCGCCTTGATGGCGTCGAGCATCTTGAGCTGATGACCGTGGGCAGTGTCGACCACCAGCACGTCGGCGCCGACCTCGGCCAGCGCCTGCGCCTTGGCCGCGACGTCGCCGTTGATCCCGACGGCGGCCGCCACCCGCAGGCGCCCACCGGCGTCGACGGCCGGGGTATAGATCCCGGCGCGGATCGCTCCGGTCCGCGTCAGCACCCCGGCCAGCGTGCCGTCCGGCCCGGTCAGCACCGCGACGTCGACCGGGGTGTGCTCGAGCCGATCGAACACCTCCCGCGGATCGGTGCCCGACGGTGCGGTCACGAAATCGTTGATCGCGATGTCGCGCACCCGGGCGAACCGGTCGACGCCGACGCACGACGCCTCGGTCACCAGGCCGATGGGCCTGCCCTCGAACACCACCACGGCCGCGCCGTGCGCCCGCTTGTGCAGCAGGGCGGTGGCATCCGACACCGAGTCGTCGGGGGCCAGGATGACTGGGGTGTCGGCGACCAGGTCGCGGCTCTTGACGAAGTCGACCGTCTCCTTGACGGCGTTGATGGGCAAATCCTGCGGTAGCACCACGATGCCGCCGCGGCGCGCAACCGTCTCGGCCATCCGCCGGCCGGCGACGGCGGTCATGTTGGCGACCACCACCGGGATGGTGGTGCCCGTGCCGTCGACGGTGGACAGGTCCACGTCGAACCGCGACGCCACATCGCTGCGGTTGGGCACGATGAAGACGTCGTTGTAGGTCAGGTCATAGCCGGGCTGGTGACCGTCGAGAAAACGCATACCGCCAGCCTAGACGGCCGCCTTCTCATCGCCGAGTAGACGCAAAGGGCCCGCGATGTGCGGCGTGGGTGTACCCCGTTGCGACTGCTCGGGAGTGGTTGAGGCGGCTTAGGCCTGGATTT
>CAMFLL010000366.1 GCA_945957405.1 uncultured Mycolicibacterium sp.
CGGTGGTCGGCGATGCGGTTCTCCGGGAAGTTGTACGTCCGGATGCGCTCGCTGCGGTCGACGGTGCGGATCTGGCTGGCCCGGTCGGCCGACGCGTCGGCCTGCGCCTGCTCCTCGGCCACCGCCTGCAGCCGCGCCGCGAGGACCTGCATGGCGCGCGCCTTGTTCTGTAGCTGCGAGCGCTCGTTCTGGCAGGTGACGACGATTCCGGTGGGCAGGTGCGTGATACGCACCGCCGAATCGGTGGTATTGACTCCCTGACCGCCCTTGCCGGACGAGCGGTAGACATCGATGCGCAGATCGGACTCGTCGATCTGGACCTGTTCGACTTCCTCCGGTTCGGGGTAGACCAGCACGCCCGCAGCGGAGGTGTGCACGCGGCCCTGCGACTCCGTCACCGGAACCCGCTGGACGCGGTGCACGCCACCTTCGAACTTCAACCGCGACCAGACGCCGTCGAGCGAATCGCCCTTGCTGCCGATCGACAGGGTGGCGTCTTTGTAGCCGCCCAGATCCGACGTGGTCTCGTCGAGGACGGTGACGCTCCAACCGTGCCGCTCCGCGTACCGGATGTACATGCGGGCGAGGTCGGCAGCGAACAATGCCGATTCCTCGCCGCCCTCACCGGATTTGACCTCGAGCAGGATGTTGTCGGCGTCGTGCGGGTCGCGCGGCGCCAGTAGGTCGGTCAACTGGGTGTCCAGCTCGGCGACACGCGCCTCGAGCCCGGGCACCTCAGCCGCAAACGAATCATCTTCGTCGGCGAGCTCACGGGCGGCTTCGAGATCACCGCGCGCCGCTTCCAGCTTCCGGTAGGTCGCGACGATGGGCGCCAGCTGTGCGAATCGCCTACCGACGCGACGAGCGTTGGCGGCGTCAGCATGCAGTGCGGGATCGGACAGTTGCCGTTCGAGGTCGGCGTGCTCGTCCATCAACGCATCGATCGCATTGGTTGTCACGGGACCTCCTCCCTCCAAACGACTGCCTGATGTCAACCGGAGACACAAAACCGGCGCCCGGCCTTACGCGCGTTGATACGCGACGCAGGCGGGCGCCGGTGGTGCAGCTACTTGTCGGCAGTCTTGCGCTTGCCGTAGCGCTTCTCGAACCGAGCGACGCGACCGCCGCTGTCAAGGATCTTCTGCTTGCCGGTGTAGAACGGGTGGCACTGCGAGCAGACCTCGACCACGATGTGGCCGCTGTCCTTGGTGCTGCGGGTGGTGAAGGTGTGGCCACAACCGCAGACCACAGTGGTCTCTTTGTACGCAGGGTGAATGCCGGATTTCATGGTGTCCTCTTCAATCGTCGGTCGCCGGGTCGCCCGTTCCTGACCTGGTATATCGGGCGTGAACCGGAACCTGAGGTGGTCGGCGGTCAATTATGCCAGGTCAGCCGCCATCTTCCCAAACGACGAGACCGCCGCGGCTATTCCTGCCCCGATGGTCCCCCGCGACGGTCGGCATCGCGGTAGCTCCGGCCCCGGGGATCGCGCACCCAGTGCCGGCCGCCCGGTGGTGTGGCGCCCATCGCGATGAGTTCGCGTTTGAGGATCTTGTTGGTTGCCGTGGCGGGCAGATCGTCGGCGATCCACACGTGGCGCGGCCACGCCTTCGGGGAGAGGTCGGCCTGGTCGCCGAGGAATTCGGCGAACCCGTCGGGCGTGAGCTCGACGTCGATGCGCAGCACCAGGGCGGCCATCACCTGGTCGCCCGCGCTCTCGTCGGGCACGGCGTAGACGGCAACCCGGCTGATCGCGCCGTGCCGCAGCAGGATCCGCTCGATGGGGGCTGATGTCATGTTCTCGCCGTCGATGCGCATCCAGTCCGCGGTGCGCCCCGCGAGGTAAATCCAGCCTTCGGCATCGCGATAGGCCAAGTCCCCCGACCAGTACATACCGTGGCGCAGCCGGTCGTTGGTGGCCGAGGTGTCCTTGTAGTACCCCTGGAACAGGCCGGCGCCGGTGGTGTTCACCAGTTCGCCGATCGCGGCGTCGGGGTTGCGCAGGGCGCCGGTGCTGTCGAACTCGGCGACCGCGCACTCGGTGACGGTCTCGGAATCGTAGACGGCCACCCCGGGGAAGCCCTTGCCCACCGACCCCGGCGGGCAGTTGTCCTCCCGCGTGACGATCACCGCTCCCTCGGTGGAGCCGAACCCGTCCCAGACCGTGCACCCGAACCGTCTGCCGAACTCCTCGATATCGCGATCGCCTGCCTCGTTGCCGAAGGCGACCCGCAGCGGGTTGTCGGCGTCGTCAGCGGCCTCGGGCGTGGCCAGCACGTAGGCCAGTGGTTTTCCGACGTAGTTCATGTAGGTGGCGCCGTATCGGCGCAGATCACCGATCATGCCGGAGGCCGAGAACGTCGCCGGTGCCATCGCCGCGCCCGATCCCACGGCCACCGCCCAGCCCGCAAGCAGCGCATTCGAGTGGAACAACGGCATCGACAGATAGCAGACGTCGGCGTCGGTGACCGCGAAGCGCTCGACCAGGGTGAGGCCCGCGAACAGCACCGTCATGTGGGCCACCTGCACAGCCTTCGGGTCACCGCTGATCCCGGACGTGAAGATCATCATGAATGTGTCGGTGGCGACGACCTCTCGATATGGGATCAACGGCTCCGCCGCGCCGCACAGCCGGGTCCAGTCGGGCGACGACGTGTCCAGGATGCGCACCCCGGGCAGCTCGAGACCGTCCAGCAGCTCGCGGTGCACGGCATCGGTGAGCAGGATCTGGCAGTCCGCCCGCAGGATGTCGCGGGCCAGTGCCTCGCCACGGCGCGTGCTGTTGATACCGCACAGGACGTAGCCCCCCAACCCAGCCGCAGCCATGGCCGTCAACATCTGCGGTCCGTTGTCCAGCAGCGCGCCGATGTGCATCGGGCGGTCATGGTCGGCCATCGTGAGCAACGCGCTGGCCTGGGTGGACGCCTCGGCCAGGTGTTGCTGCCACGTCCACTCGCGGTCTTCGTGGCGGACGGCGGGCCCGAGGTTCCCGACCCGGCCGCGCAGCAGTTGCTGGATCGTCTGGACAGTCGGCCCGGAAGGTTGGCTCAAGGTTTTACACCGCCTCTTGGGGAAAGAGCAGCATCGTGCTGGTGAACAGAATGCTAGATGTGTCTACTGGCCGCGCTGCGCGCCACCCCCGAAGTCCCGGGTGGCTCTGCGAAGATAGTCGAGAACCGATGCATCCAATGCGGAACAGAACCGAGGAACGAAACATCGTGACCGCAGGCCCCGACACCCGGCCCCGAACCGCGGGCAGGCCGGTCCGCGACCGTCTGATCGACGCCGCCGAGGAGTGCCTGCGCACGAAAGGCATCCGCGCCACCACGGTGTCCGAGGTCGCCGAGCTGGCAGGTGTATCCAGAGGCTGGCTGTACCGACATTTTCCGGACAAGGCGGCGCTGCTCGGTGCCGCGCTCGTCCGCCTGAACGACGCTTACTGGGGTGAGTCGCACGCGCTGCTCGGCGAGGTCGACGGGCTGGCCGAGCAGATCGCCGCGGGCGTGCGCCTGGGCCGCTCTGCATACGACTCGCCCGGGGCGCTGCTGATGAAATTGCGCCGCGAAGAGCCCGAGGAGTTCGCCGCCTGCGCCGGCGCCGGCGTCCAGGGACTGGTGCCCGACCTCGGCGCCTTCTGGCAGCCCTACCTGGCCGCGGCCCAGGACCGTGGGGAGATCGACGTCGAGGATCTGGCCGAGGCTTCCGAGTGGGTGGCGCGGGTGTTGTTGAGCGTTGCGACGGTGCCGGGCGACACGCTCGATCCCGACAACCACGACGCGCTGGTGCGCTACCTCGACCGCTATCTCATGCCGGGGCTGCGTCAGCGCTGATCGAAGACGGCCGGCCCGCCAAGGTGAGCACGATGTCGCGGACGGGCGCTTCGATGGTGCGGCCCGCGCCCAGCTCGAGCTCGGTGTCGGTGGCGACGAACCTGACACCGGGCAGCCTGCGTTGCGGATTGAGCGGAAACCGCATGCGCCACAGATGATTCGCCACGGCCGCGGCAGCCTGAGGTGGCATCGGCCGGTCGATGCCGAGCGGTAGGCCGATGTCCTGCGTATGGATCAGGATGTCCATCAGCGGGTCGATCGGCTTCGTCATCGGCGGCCTGCGCCGCGAGCCGGCCATGACATGGAATCTGTCCACGATCTGCGCGGGCGCGGCGGTGTCGCGCAGCGCCATCTGGAACATCATCGCGTCGAACCGGAAGCCGGCGCGCAGTGCCGCCAGCATCATGTCCACCCGCGGCGCATGCGCATGGGTCAGATGTACGGCCACTTCGCGAATTGTCCAGCCGTCACACAACGACGGGGTGGCCCACTGCGCCGGCTCCAGGGTCGCGAGCAGATCGGCGAGCGCGGCCCGTTGCTCGTCGATGACCTGCGCAATATCGTCGGGCTTCATCGAGCACTCCTTTAGTCAGGGAACCTGACTACATTTAGTCAGGTATCCGTACTAAAGTCAACAGCGTGGTCGACCAGCCCAATTCGGCAGTGCTGATGTTCGTCGCGCATCGCGCCGCGGAAAGCCGCGTCTACGAGGCCCTGCGCGGCGCGGGCTATGAGCTGACGATGGCACAGTGCCGTCTTGCGCAACGACTGTCACCCGTCGGCATCCGACTCACCGACCTCGCCGAACAAGCGCAGGTGACCAAGCAGACCGCCGGCGCGCTGGTCGACGAGTTGGAGCGGGCCGGTTATGTCGCGCGGCGGCCGGACCCGGCCGACGCGCGCGCCCGACTCGTCGTCCTCACCGACCGCGGCCGCGACCTCTGCGCGCGGGGGGCGGCCGAGACGGCCAAAGTCGAACAGGAGTGGCGAAACCACCTGGGCGACAGCGCCTACGAGCAGCTCCGCCACGGACTGCTGGCGCTGCGGGAGATCACCGACCCGTATCGGTGAACAGGGCCACGCCGCGCCGCTCGGTGTGCAGCAGATCGTCGAGCACCCTGGTGACCGTGGCCAGCTCCGAAGCGCTGTAGCGCAACAGGAAGTCGCGCAGACCCCGGTCCATTTCGTCATGCATGCGACGGTGCACCCCGAGCAGCTCGGCGCCGTCGTCCGTCGGGCGCAGCTGGATCTCCTTGCGGTTCCCGGGCACCGGGTCCCGTACCACCAGCTCCGCTTCGACCAAGCGCTGGACGTGTTTGGAGACAGTGCCCTTGAGCAGGCCGGACTGGGCGGCGAGGCCCACGATGTTCACCGGCTGCCCGCCATCTGAACACGCCTCTCCGATCCGGGCCAGCAGGTGGATCGCCGCCGTCGGCATCTCCCCCACCCTGCCGGCCAGCCCGCGGGGAAGGTGCGCCGCCATGTAGTCACGCTCGGCGTCGTCGCCGCCGTTGAAGTGGTCGCCGACGGCCACGATCAGTCGGCCGATCTCCGCGACGGCCTCGGCTTTGGTTTTCACGGAAACCATCTTGCCAAGGCGAGGGCTCCCGACCTATTGTTTCTATTGAAACCATTTCTACGGAAACTTTGGAGGCGCATCGTGAAGGCAGCAGTGATCACCGAACTGGGCCGGCCGCCCCGCTATGCCGACTTCGAGACGCCGCCCCCAGCGGGTGGCGCCGTGCTCGCCCGTGTCGAAGCCGCTTCGGTGAAGAACATCGACCGCGGTCTGGTCTCCGGACGGCATTACGGCAGCGCGTCCCTGGCGCTGCCCTCGGTCGCGGGCATCGACGGCGTCGCGCGGCTCGACGACGGCCGCCTCGTGTACGCCTCGGCGACCGCCCCCTACGGCATGATGGCCGAGCAGACGCTGGTCGATCCCACCAGCGCGGTGGAACTGCCCGCCGGTGTCGACGCGGCAACCGGAGCGGCATTGCCCAATCCCGGCCTGTCCGCCTGGTTCTCGCTCGAGTACGCGGCCCGAGTGCAGCCGGGCCACTCGGTGTTGCTGCTGGGAGCGACGGGTGTCACCGGCGCCGTGGCCGCGCAGCTGGCCAAATCGCAGTTCGGGGCCGGGCGGGTGGTCGCGGCGGGCCGCAACCGCACCAGGCTCGACTGGCTGCGCAGCAAGGGCGTCGACGAGGTGGTGGCAATCGACGACGACATCACGGATCAGGTCGCCGCGCTTCACGCTTCTCAACCGTTCGACGCCGTCATCGACTATCTGTGGGGCGCACCGGCCGAGCAGGTGCTGGCGGCGCTGGGCAACAGCCGGCTCGACGCGCGCTTCCACGGCACGCGTTATGTGCAGGTGGGATCGATGGCAGGTCCCACCATCACCCTGCCGGCGGGCGTGCTGCGAAGTGCCGGGATCGAGATACTCGGGTCCGGGGCAGGCAGCGTGCCGGCCGACGGGTATGCCCGCGCGACAACCGAACTACTGCCCGCTTTGTTCGGCATGGTCGCCGAGGGCAGCCTGTCGATCACCACCGACAGCCGCCCGCTCGCCGATGTCGAGCAGGTGTGGGCGGCCAACGAACCGTCGGGAACACGGATGGTGCTGGTGCCCTGATTTCTGGCGAACAGACGCAAAGGGGCCCGTGCTTCCGAAGAAACACGGGCCCCTTGCGTCTGTTCGGCGGATTAGTCGACGTCGTCCATGCTGCCGGGCGCAGTCTTGGACACCTGAACCAGGAACTCGTAGTTGTTCTTGGTCTTGCGCAGTTGACTCATCAGCAGGTCGATGGCCTGGTGGCTGTCGAGACCCGACAGCACGCGGCGCAACTTGTGCACGATCGCGAACTCGTCCGGCGAGAGCAGCAGCTCGTCCTTACGGGTGCCGGAGGGGTTGACGTCGACGGCCGGGAAGACCCGTCGTTCCGAGATCTTGCGGTCGAGCTTGAGCTCCGCGTTACCGGTGCCCTTGAACTCCTCGAAGATGACGGTGTCACCGGTGGATCCGGTCTCGACCATCGCCGTGGCGATGATGGTGAGCGAACCACCGTCTTCGATGTTGCGGGCCGCGCCGAAGAAGCGCTTCGGCGGGTACAGCGCCGTGGAGTCCACACCACCGGACAGGATGCGACCCGAAGCCGGTGACGCGTTGTTGTACGCGCGGCCCAGGCGGGTGATCGAGTCCAGCAGCACGACGACGTCCTTGCCCTGCTCGACCAGGCGCTTGGCCCGCTCGATGGCCAGTTCGGCGGCCTGTGTGTGGTCTGACGGCGGCCGGTCGAAGGTCGAGGCGATGACCTCACCCTTCACCGAACGCTGCATGTCGGTGACCTCTTCAGGGCGCTCGTCGACGAGCACGACCATCAGATGGCAT